>JAAZIN010000084.1 GCA_012800855.1 Bacillota bacterium | reverse complement strand
TTTTACCAACTGTTCCACTACGTTAACTCTCCTGGCTTCCTTCGGCTTCAAGAAAATGTCTCCTCCCATAATGGTGACATTATCTCAGACCGCTTATATGGTGACAATATCACTGTCCGATCACAGGGCCTCCTGCCTTTTGTTGACAAAGAAAATGCAGCCCTTTATAATTGTTTTAGCTTTGCAAGGGATGGAAGGAAAATGCGCATTTTTCTGCCCGTGGTGAGGCAAAAAAAGGGCGAGGCTTGCCAGTACAGCTTTCAGGGCAAGATTAAAGATTATTTTGATCCCGGGGCGGATGATGACAGCAGCTTTGCCGTGACCGTGAACGTGCGCAGCGTCGGCGACAAAATCATAATCGAAGGCAATTTCCAGGCGGAGATCGAAGCAACCTGCTGCCGCTGCCTCTGCTCCTTCCGGCAGCAGCTAAACTCGGATTTCAACGAGGTATTCACCTTGACGCCTCTTCTGGACAAAGCGAGCACTCCTGAAGACCTGGCCCTGGAGACGGCGAATCAGCTTACCGTGAGCGGCGACTACCTTTACCTGAACGAATACTTGCGCCAGCTCTTTTATCTTAGCCAGGTGTATAACCCGCTCTGCAAGCCGGACTGCCGGGGCTTGTGTGCCGGATGCGGCGCCGATCTCAACCGGAACGCCTGCTCTTGCGAGGACGAGGCCCAGATCGATCTCCGTTTGCTGAAGCTAAAAGAGTTTCAATCGCGCAATCAAGCTTGATATCATGGGGAGGTAAAGTCATGGCAGTTCCAAAGAGAAAAACGTCTCGAGCCAGGCGGGATCGCAGGCGGACCCATTGGAAGCTGAAAGCGCCGCATTTGGTTCCCTGCCCCCAGTGCTACGAGCTGAAACCGGCCCACCGCGTCTGCTTGAAGTGCGGCTATTATAAGAACCGCGAGGCCATCAAGGTCGAGTAAAGGTTTTTTTGCCAGAAAACGTCCCTTTTTGCTTTAAAAAGGGACGTATTTCTTTAGCTGTTGCAGCTCCTGGAAGGGATAACTAAATATGGTTATTCTGGCTGTTGATGCCATGGGGGGCGACCACGCGCCGCAGGAGATTGTCCGTGGCGCCGCGGCCGCCCTGCGAGCCTGTGAAGACTTGAAAATATTCCTCGTCGGGCGCCGGGAGCAGCTCACCGAAATCCTCGCCGGGCTGGACTACCCGAAAGAGCGGCTGGAGCTTGTGCATGCCGATGAGGTGATCCAGGGCGGCGACAACCCGAGCCTGGCTGTCAGGCGGAAGCGAAACTCCTCCATGGTCGCCGCCTTGCAGCTGGTGCGCTCCGGCCAGGCGGACGCTGTCCTCAGCGCCGGGAACACGGGGGCGCTGATGGCGGGAGCGCTTCTTTTCCTGGGCCGGCTGCCCGGGGTGGGCCGCCCGGCACTGCTGGCGGTAATGCCCGGCTTTAGGGGGGCTCCCTTTGTCGTACTCGACGTGGGCGCCAACATGGATGCCCGGCCCGAGCAGCTGGTGCAGTATGCCTTCATGGGCCGCATCTACTCCCAGAAGCTGCTGGGCTGCGCCTCCCCGCGCGTAGCCCTGCTCAACGTGGGCGCGGAGCTGAACAAGGGCAACAGCCAGGTAAAAAAAGCCATGCCCCTCTTCCAGGAATATGTTCCCGGCTTTTGTGGTAATATTGAGGGCACGGATATTTTTTTCAACGCCGCCGACGTGGTCGTCTGCGACGGCTTTGTCGGCAATATCCTGCTGAAGATGACGGAAGGTCTTGCCCGGGGGATCATGAACCGATTGAAAGAGGAGTTTGCGGCGAACCTGCGCCGCCGGGCCGGCGCTCTCCTGCTGCGCCCGGCCTTGCTGGGCCTGCGCAAGGAATTTGACAGCACCGAGCATGGCGGAGCCCCACTGGTGGGGGTTAAGGGGCTGTGTATCAAGTGCCACGGCTCTTCGCGGGCCAGGTCCATCGAGCAGGCCATCCTGAGGCAGGCATATCCCTTCGTGCAGCTGCACCTCCAGGCGCTGTTCCAGGAGGCCCTAAGCGAAGTTTCCCTTCCGGTCAAAGACGGGGGGTCCCTCGATGGGGCATAACGGGGCGGCCATTACCGGCTGCGGCGCGGCCCTGCCGGAGCGCCGGCTCACTAACCGCGATCTCGAAAAAATGGTCGATACGAGCGACCGCTGGATCCTGGAGCGGACGGGCATCCGGGAGAGGCGCCTCCTGGAAGAGGGCCTTTCCACGGTGGACCTGTCCGAGCGCGCCGCCCGCGACGCCCTGGACGGCGCCGGGATAAAGCCCCATGAGCTGGAGCTTATCCTCGTGGCCACGGTTACCCCCGATTATCCCCTGCCTGCCGCCGCCTGCTGCCTTCAGGCCAGGCTGGGGGCCTTTCGTGCCGCGGCCATGGATGTTGCCGCCGGCTGCAGCGGCTTCATCTACGCCCTCGCGGTGGCGGATCAATTCATTCGCAGCGGCGCCTACCGCAATGTCCTGGTGGTGGGGGTGGAGATACCCAGCCGGATTGTTGATTGGAGCGACCGCAGCACCTGTGTTCTTTTTGGTGACGGGGCCGGGGCGGTGGTCATGCAGCCTGCAGACGGAGAAAGGGGCCTCGTTGCCTTTGAGCTTGGCGCCGACGGCCGGGGGCGGGAGCATCTCTACATCCCGGCAGGGGGGACGGTTCTTCCCACCAGCGCCGAAACGGTGCAGCGGCAACTGCACTACGTGAAGATGAACGGCACCGAGATCTTCAGGTTTGCCGTGCGCATCGTTCAGGAAACCCTGGAACGCCTCCTGGAGAAAAGCCACCTGGATTACGGCGATCTGGATCACCTGTTCCTGCACCAGGCCAACCTGCGGATCATTGAATCAATCCGCAAGAAGCTGCGCCTGCCCCGGGAGAAGGTGCCGGTGCATGTGGATCGCTACGGCAACATGTCCGCGGCGGCCATCCCGGTGGCGCTCTTTGAAGAGAAGGCCGCGGGCCGCCTCAAGGAGGGCGATCTCCTGGCGGCGGTAGCCTTCGGCGCAGGCCTTACCTGGGGCGGCATCCTGATGCGGTGGTAGAAGGGGCGGGAGGGGGCAGTAGCTTGAAGCTGGCATATCTATTCCCGGGCCAGGGGGCCCAGAAACCGGGCATGGGGCGGGATCTTTACGAGCGCTGCCCCGAAGCGCGGGCTGTTTTTGACGAGGCGGCCCGGATCCTGGGTGATGAGCTCCTGGAGACCATCTTTTACGGCCCCGCGGAGAAGCTGCAGCGGACGGAATATGCCCAGCCGGCCCTGCTCACCGTCTCCACCGCCCTGCACTGCCTTGTTGCGGCGGCGGGGTTAACAGCGGAGGCGGCGGCCGGCCTGAGCCTTGGCGAATACAGCGCCCTGGTGGCGGCGGGGGCCCTGGCCTTTGCCGATGCCCTCCCCCTGGTGCAGAAGAGGGGCCGCTTCATGCAAGAGGCGGTGCCGCCGGGGCAGGGGGCCATGGCGGCGGTGATGGGGCTGGAGCGCGATCGGGTGGAGCAGATCTGCGCAGCGGCCCGGGAGGAGGGCGTGGTCTCGACAGCTAACTACAACTGCCCCGGGCAGGTGGTCATCTCCGGGGAAACGCCGGCGGTGGAGCGCGCCGCCGCCCTGGCCAGGGCGGCGGGAGCGAAGCGGGTTGTCCGCCTTCAGGTGAGCGCTCCCTTTCACTGCCCTCTCATGGCGCCGGTGGAACCCCGGCTGGAGCGGGAGCTGGCCGGGGTGGAGCTTGCAGCCCCCTCCATCCCGGTAGTGCTCAATGTTTCGGCTCGCTTTGAGCGCAACCCGGAGCGGATCAAGAAGGCGCTGATCCGGCAGGTAAGCAGCCCCGTCCTCTGGGAGCAGTCCATGTCCGCCCTTATCGGGGCCGGTTTTGACACTTTCGTGGAGCTGGGGCCGGGCGGCGTGCTCACCGGCCTGATGAAGAAGATCGATTCACGCGTGTGGGTCTTCGCCGTGGAGGACTGCGCCTCCCTGGAGCGGGCCCTGCATCAGCTGCAGGGGGCGGCCTGCTGACATGTGGCGGCTGGATCAAAAGGTAGCCCTGATTACCGGCGCCTCACGCGGCATCGGCAGGGCGGCGGCGCTGGCCCTATCGCGGGCCGGGGCGGCGGTGGTCATAAACTACCACCGCAGCTGCGACGCGGCGGAGCAATTGCTGGGCGAAATAGAGGTCTCCGGCGGCCGCGGGCTCATCGTCCAGGGCAACGTGGCCCTTTACGAAGACTGCGAAAGAATGGTCCGGCTGTCGCTTGAACATTTTCATAAAATCGATATACTGATAAATAATGCCGGGATAAATAGAGATAATTTACTAATAAGGATGAAACCGGAAGAGTGGCGGGAGGTTGTCGAGGTCAACCTCACCGGCATGTTCAACGCCACCCGGGCGGCGCTGCGGCCCATGCTGAAACAGAAAAGCGGCGGGCGGATCATAAACATCGCCTCCATCGCCGGGATTTACGGGAACAGCGGCCAGGCCAATTATGCCGCCGCCAAGGGCGGGGTGATCGCCTTTACACGCTCGCTGGCCAAGGAGCTGGGATCGCGCGGGATTACCGTTAACGCCGTGGCCCCCGGATTTATTGAGACGGAGATGACCGCGGCGCTTCCCGCCGCGCTGAGAGAGCAGGCGCTGAAAAACATTCCTTTAGCCCGCTTCGGAAAGCCTGAAGATGTGGCCGAAATAATTCTTTTCCTTGCCGCTGCCGGCAGCTATATCACCGGTGAGGTGATCTGCGTTGACGGCGGCATGATGCTCTAGCCCTCGAAATAATCGCGGGAAAGGAGGTGTTCCGGGTGAACATTGAGGAGAGAGTCAAGGCCATCATTTCCGAGCAGCTCGAGGTGCCGCTTGACAGCCTGACGGCAGAGACTACTTTTGAAGAGATTGACGCCGATTCTCTCGATATTGTAGAGCTGGTGATGGCGCTGGAGGAGGAGTTCGACCTGGAGATTTCCGACCAGGAGATCGAAAATATTAAAACCATCGGCGACATCGTCAACTATATTGAATCGAGGATCTAGCCTGTTGGGGTGAAAAGGTGCGCAGAGTTGCAGTAACCGGCATGGGGGTAATCAGCCCCATCGGTTCAGGCAAGGAGGAATTCTGGCAGGGCCTTTTAAGCGGGCGCAGCGGCATCCGCAAGGTAACCGCCTTCGATGCCGGCGGCTATCCCTGCCAGATAGCCGGTGAAATTCCCGATTTTGACCCGGCCCGCTACCTGGACAGGAGGGAAGTGAAGAAAATGGATCGCTTCACCCAGCTTGGCGCCGCCGCGGCTCTGATGGCCTGGCATGATGCCGGCCTGGACCGCGTTGGCATCGACTGCGATGCGGTGGGGGTAAGCGTGGGCTCGGGCATAGGCGGGATCAGGACCCTGGAGGAGCAGTACCGCCTGCTCATGGAAAAGGGGCCGCGGCGGGTCAGCCCATTTCTCGTTCCGGCGCTCGCCGCCAACATGGCCGCCGGCTACATCTCCATCCTGCTCCGCTTGAGGGGGCCCAACGCTGCCGCTGCCACTGCCTGCGCCAGTTCCAGCCATGCCATCGGCGACGCCTTTCGCGTGATCCAGCGCGGCGAAGCGGAGATCATGGTGGCGGGAGGTGCCGAGGCGGCCATCAGCCAGATCGCCTTCGCCGGCTTCTGCTCGGCCCGGGCTCTCTCGACGCGCAACCATGAGCCGGCACGGGCATCCCGGCCTTTTGATAGGGAGAGAGACGGCTTTGTCATCGGCGAGGGAGCCGGCATTGTCATTCTCGAGTCCCTTGATCACGCTTTGAAGCGCGGTGCCCATATATACGCGGAGATAGCCGGCTACGGCATGTCGGCTGATGCTTACCATATCACCGCCCCGGATCCCGAGGGGGAGGGGGCCGCCCTGAGCATGCAGCGTGCGCTTGACAGCGCCGGCCTGGAGCCGGAAGCCGTGGATTACATAAACGCGCACGGCACCTCCACCGAGTATAACGACCGCATGGAAACGCTGGCCATTAAGAAAACCTTTGGCCGGCATGCTTCCAGGCTGGCCGTCAGTTCAACCAAGTCCATGATCGGCCACCTGCTGGGGGCGGCGGGAGCGGTGGAGCTTATTGCCACCCTCCTCTGCATGGAGCACCAGACCGCCCACCCGACGATAAATTACGAGGTCCCCGATCCGGACTGCGACCTCGACTACGTGCCCAACCGGGCGCGGCCCATGAAAATTGACGTGGCCTTGAGCAATTCCTTTGGCTTCGGCGGCACCAATGCCACGCTGGCGGTGAAGCGCTATGTCGGTGCATAAGGCGAAAGAAGAAGCTCGCTCCTGGTCCGAGCGGGTGAGGGAGTTTTTAAGGTCCCTCGGCTGGGAGATCGGGGACAGCAGGCTCTATGAGCAGGCGCTGACGCACTCTTCCTTTGCGCACGAAAAGGGCCGGGCGAACGCTCACAACGAGCGCCTGGAGTTCCTGGGCGATGCTGTTTTGCAGCTGGTGATCAGCGATTATCTTTATTTTTCATACCCTCACCTCCCCGAAGGGAGACTGACCCGGCTTCGCGCCCAGCTGGTCTGCGAAGCCACCCTGGCCGACCTGGCGGAGCGGCTCCAACTGGGCTCCTACCTGCGATTGGGCAAAGGAGAAGCGGCGGGAGGCGGCGCCAGCCGCCCCTCCCTGCTTTCCGACGCCCTGGAGGCCCTTTTCGGCGCCCTCTTTATAGAGCACGGCCTGGAAAAGTGCCGCTCCTACATCATCCAGCTCTACCGCCCGGCCCTGGAAAAACTCGCCGGGGGGGGCCTGTCCCGCGACTACAAGAGCCTCCTGCAGGAGCTAATCCAGGCCCGCGAGGGCATTACTCCCGAGTACCGCATTGTCCGGGAAAGCGGCCCCGACCACGACAAGATTTTTGAAGCGGAGGTGATTATCGGCGGCCGGGGCGGGGTTGGCCGCGGCTGCGGGCGGAGCAAGAAGGAGGCGGAGCAGGCGGCGGCCAAGGAAGCCTGGCTGAAGCTGAGCTAATCATGGGGCCGCGGGCCGGCGAGGCAATTTGATCAATAAAGAGGGATAAAAGGCATAACCTAGCAGGTATTTTCGCAATTAATCAAGAATAATAAAATATCAATTGCCTTTTACCCAACCATTCAAGGAGGGAGAGCTGCTCTACAGGATGGAGACCTTAAGAGTTTCAGCGGACTCGAAACCGAAAGCGGTTGCAGGTGCAGTAGCGGCGGTGATCAGAAACGAAGGTTCAGTAGAGCTTCAAGCGGT
Source organism: Bacillota bacterium (assembly GCA_012800855.1). Classification (GTDB taxonomy): domain Bacteria; phylum Bacillota; class Dethiobacteria; order DTU022; family DTU022; genus JAAZIN01. The sequence continues at coordinate 15,715 of JAAZIN010000084.1, read as the reverse complement.
GGGTGCGGGCGCGGTAAACCAGGCCATTAAAGCAGTAGCCATTGCCCGGGGATTTTTGGCTCCCAACGGCATTGATCTTATCGTCATACCGGCATTTGTTGAAATAGAAATTAACAACGAGGAGAGAACGGCGTTGAAATTTATTGTGGAGCCCAGATAATCCCTGGACATGACCCCATTTTTTAACCTGCTGAAACAGGCAGGTTTATTTTTGTTTATAGGAGACAGGCAATGTATTTAAAACGCATCGAGATATTTGGCTTCAAATCATTTGCTGACAGGACGGAGCTGGAGCTGGGCAAGGGCATTACTGCCATTATCGGCCCCAATGGATGCGGCAAGAGCAACCTCGTTGATGCCGTTCGCTGGGCCCTGGGCGAGCAGAGCGCCAAGGCGCTGCGCGGCAGCCGCATGGAAGAGGTTATTTTTTCCGGCAGTGCCGGCCGCAAGGCCCTGAATTACGCCGAGGTCTCGCTTACTTTCGGCGAGGCCGGGGCGGCCCTGAATCTTGACTACGAGGAGATTACCGTTACCCGCCGCATTTACCGCTCCGGTGAAAGCGAATACCTCATCAACAATTCGCCCTGCCGTCTGAAAGACATTACCGGCCTCTTCCTAGACACGGGGGTGGGCCGGGAGATCTACTCCGTAGTGGGGCAGGGCCGCGTGGAAGAAATTATCAACAGCAAGCCCGAGGAGAGAAGGGAAATTTTTGAAGAGGCCGCCGGCATTTTAAAGTACAAGCTGCGCAAAAACGAGGCGCAGCGGCGGCTGGAAGAAACCAGGGAGAACCTGGTGCGCGTTCAGGACCTCATTATCGAGCTGGAGTCGCAAATTGAACCGCTGGCCCGGCAGGCGGAGACGGCCCGGCAATACCGCCGGCTAAAGGAGCAGCTGGAGGAAGCCCAGAAGAAGCTGCTCTCCTACCGGCTCCACCTGGCCAGGGAGGAGCTGGCGGGGGTGGAGCGGCAGCTGCAGCGAGTTGCCGATGCGCTGAGCGCCGCGGCGGCCCGCAGCGTGCTGCAGGAGGAGAAGCTGCAGCAGCTGAAAATGCAGCAGCAGGAGAAGGGCAGGCGCCTGGGAGAGCTCGAGCAGTCGGCCAACCGCCTTGGCCGGGAGATGGAGCGGCAGGAGAGCGAGCTGCGCCTGCTGGAGGAGCGGGAGAGCCGCTACCGGGAGCAGATGCTTCAGAACGAGCGGCGGCTGGCGCAGCTGGCCTCCGAGATTGAGCGGCTCGATAAAAACAGGGACGCTTATGCCCGGGAGCTGCAGTTGAAAAGGGAGAGCCTGGCCGCGGAGAAAGAACGCTACCGCCTGCTCTTGCAGGAGAGGGAGCGGCTGGAAAAGGAATTTTTAACCGGCGAGGTGGAGGAGCAGCAGCAGCGCCTCTACCAGGCCGTGGCCCGGCAGAAGGGGATCCAGGCCTCGCTAGAGGAGCTGCAGCAGCAGGAGGAGCGCATAAGCCGGCGCCGCGAAGCGCTTTCACAGGAGGAGGCTTCCCTGGGGGCGGAAGAGGCGCGGCTTGACTCCAGGCAGGAGGAGCTCCTTTCCGCTGCCAGGGAGGCCAGGGAGCGCACGATGGCCGCGGCGGAGCAGGTGGCCGCAGTGGAGCGGCGCCTGGAGGAGCTCAACCGGGAGCTGGAGGGCCTGCGGCAAGAGGAGCAGCGCTGCCGCGAGGAAACCGGCGCAGTAAAGAGCCGCCTGCAGTTGCTCCGGGAGCAGGAGGCCGGCTTAAGCGGCTACTACCGGGGCGTGCGGGAGATCATCCAGAACCGGGATTCCCTCCCCGGAATCGTGGGCCCGGTGGTGGACCTCATTTCGGTGGAAGAGCGCTTCCTTCGCGCCATCGAGGCGGCCCTGGGCGCCGCCCTGCAGTATATCGTGGTGGACAATGAGAAGGCCGCCCTGGAGGCAATCCGCTTCCTCAAGGAGAAAAAGCTGGGCTGGTGCACCTTCCTGCCCCTGGATACCATCCTCCCCTTGGAATCGGGGCTGGAGCGTTACCCGGGCTGGCGGCGGCTGGAGGGGGTCTTTGGCAAGGCCTCGGACCTGGTGCAGGTCGACCCCGCCTACGAGAAGGTGGTCCGCTACCTTCTGGGCTCCATTCTCATCTGCCGCGACCTGAAAGCGGCCACGGCGGCGGCCCGCACCATCAATTACAGCTGCCGCATTATCACCCTGGAAGGGGACATGATCAACCCGGGGGGGGCCATCCGGGGCGGCAGCATGCCGCGGCGCAGCGCGGGCCTGCCTCTTGGAAGGCGCCGCGAAATCGAGGAGCTCGAGCGGGCGCTGGAATCGCTGCATAAAAAGCAGCGCAGCTGGGAAGAGCAGATCGCGGGGGTCAGGCAAAAAATAGCGCAGGCTGCCGCCGAAGCGGCGGCCCTGCGGCAGAAGCAGGCGGAGCTGGCCGGGGCTCTCCGCAAGGCCGAGCAGGCGGTGGAGGAGAACGCCACCTCCCTGCGGCTCCTGAAGCAGCGGCGGCAGGATGCTGCGGCGGCGCGGCGCGAAGTTGAGGCTGAGGCGGAAGAACTGCTCCGGCGCAGGGAAGCCCTTCTGGCCGAGGAGAGAAGCTGTGCTGAAGAGATCGCCCTGGCCGAAGCGGAGCTCGAAGGGAAAAGGGAGAGCTACAGGCGGGGCTTGCAGGAGAAGAAGGAGCTTGAAGAAAAGCTGACCGCGGCCATGCTCAGGATTAACTCCCTGCAGGAGCAGGAGCAGTCGCTGCAGGAAAACCTGGAGAAGCTTGCCCATGACCTGGCCGGCCCCTTGCAGGAGAAGGCGGAGAAAGAGGGTGAGGCGGCCCGCTTTGCGCAAGCCCTGGGGGAGCTCGCCGCCGAGCGCGAGAAGGGCTCCGCCCTGCTAAAGCAGCTGCGCGAAGAGAGCGCCGCCTTGACGCAGGAGCTCCAGGAGCGCCGGAAGGAGGCTGGGGCCTTGAACGCGGCGCTGGTGGAGCTGGAGCAGCAGCAACGGAAGAACAGCAGCCTGATAGCCCGCTACGAAAAGAGGGAGCGGCACCTGGCCGTGGAGCAGAGCCGGCTGCAAACGGAGGTCGCCTACCAGGTGGAGCGCTTTAAAGAGCTCTTCGGCACCGCCGAACCCCTGCCGGTGGAGCCGGATTTTGACCCCGCGGAATGCGAGAGCTTGATTGAAACCCTAAACGAGGACATTGACGCCCTTGGCGCGGTCAATCTCGGCGCCATTGACGAACTGGCCCGGCTGGAGGCGAGGATAAACTTTTTAAAGGAACAGCAGGACGACCTGAGGCGGGGCGAGATCTCGCTGCACCGCGTTATTGCCGAGATGGACAAGAGAATGGCCCATCTGTTCCACGAGGCTTTCACCGAGATCAGGCGCAACCTGCAGGAAGTGTTCGGGGAGCTTTTCCAGGGCGGCCGCGTCGATCTCCGATTGACCGATCCGGAAAACCTGCTGGAGGCGGGCATTGAAATCGTGGCCCAGCCGCCGGGGAAGAGGCTGCAGAACATCTCGCTGCTTTCCACGGGAGAGAAATCGCTGGCCGCGGTGGCGCTGGTCTTTGCCATCCTGCGCTACAAGCCGGCGCCCTTCTACCTCCTTGACGAGGTGGAGTCCGCCCTGGATGACGTCAACCTCTCCCGCTTTACGGCATACCTGAAAAAGGCCGCCCGGGAGGCGCAGTTCATTTTGATCACTCACCGGCGGCGGACAATGGAAATAGCGGACCTCCTTTACGGTGTCACCATGCCCGAGGAGGGTGTTTCCACCCTGGTTTCCCTGAAGCTGGACGAGAAAGCAAGTTAAGGGGTGCATCAAGTTGAGCTTGGTAGATAGATTTAAGACCGGGCTGGCCCGGAGCCGGGAGGGCTTTTTGCGGCGGCTCGACCATCTTTTCCGAGAGGGCGAGCTGACCGAGGAATTTTTCGACTCGCTGGAGGAAGCCCTCATCCTGGGCGATGTGGGCGTGGAAGCGGCCCTTAAGCTCATCGAGCAGCTGCGCAGCGAGACCAGGCGGCGCAAGGTGCGCAGCGCCGCCGAAGCCCGGGAGATTCTCGTGGAGGAGATTGCCGCCATGCTCTCCCTGCAGGAGGAGCCCCCCGACCCCGGCGGGGATCCGCTGGTCATCCTGATGGTAGGGGTCAACGGCTCCGGGAAGACCACCACCGCAGCGAAGCTGGCCCACCGCTACCGCCAGGAAGGCCGCCAGGTGCTCCTCGTTGCCGGCGACACTTTCCGCGCCGCCGCCATCGAGCAGCTGCAAATCTGGGCGGAGAGGGCCGGCGCGGCGCTGATCAAGCAGCAACCAGGCTCAGACCCCTCGGCAGTTTTTTACGACGCCCTCCATGCCGCCCGGGCACGGGGGATCGACGTGGTTATCGGCGACACCGCCGGGCGGCTGCATACCCGGGTAAACCTCATGGAAGAGCTGAAAAAGATCCACCGCGTCATCAGCCGGGTGCAGCCGGGGGCGCCCCACCGGGTGCTTCTGGTGATCGACGCCACCACCGGCCACAACGGCATTGCCCAGGCGCGCTACTTCAACGAAGCGGTGCCGGTGACCGGCCTGGTGCTGACCAAGCTTGACGGGACCGCCCGCGGCGGCATTGTTGTGGGCATCCAGGAGGTCCTCAAGGTGCCGGTAAGCTACGTGGGCGTGGGCGAGAAGCTCGATGACTTGCTGCCCTTCAATGCCGCCGATTTTGCCCGCGCCCTTTTGGCGTAGCCAGGCCGGAACAGTTGAAAGGTTTTGGCGGCCCACGAGCCGCCCGAGGGCGCATACCGTGTTGCAATTAGAATGTTTCAACTGCATAAGCGCCGAGGTGGCTGCAATCACCGGCGTAGGTTAGGGCGGGGTGGTGCCCTGCCCCTACGACTTTTCCGGCTGGTAACGGGTCCGCAAAGCAGCATCTATGGAGTTTGTGGGGACGGTTCTTGAGCCGCCCAAGAACCTACCGGCAAACAAATACAAAGCGAGTCTTCTGCAGCACAAACGCCTCTGCCTTACCGGACAGCATCGAGCGTCCTTGCCTTTTCCCCTTTATTCTGCTAAACTGTTAGCCGTAAAGGATAAAACCTTTACAGAGGGGCCCATGCTTGATAAAATAAACCGGATTAATCTTTTGTATGATATTTATAGCTCCCTGCTGACGGTGCGCCAGCAGGAGGTGCTGCAGCTTTACTTCAGCGACAACCTCTCCATGGGGGAGATTGCCGCGGCCTACGGGATCAGCAGGCAGGCGGTGCACGATCTCATCCAGAGGGCCCTGAAAGCCATCGAGGGCTTTGAAGAGAAGCTGGGCCTCTATGAGCTTTTCTGCGCCCAGCAGAAGCTGCTGCAGGAAGCCGAGCGCCTTCTGGAGCAGCCTCCGGGGCCTGCCGAGCTGCAGCGCCTGAAGGAGATAATCAATGAGCTGCGGCGGAAAAATGAACAGTAAGCATTAGGAGAGAGCCATGTTCGCAAACCTGGCCGAAAAATTGCAGGAAACGCTGCGCAAGCTGCGGGGAAAGGGCAAACTTAGCGAAAAAGATGTTGACTTGGCCCTGCGGGAGATTCGCCTGGCCCTGCTGGAGGCGGACGTAAACTTCAAAGTGGTCAAGGACTTCATTGCCGGCGTCCGGGAAAGAGCCGTCGGCGAAGAGGTGCGGCAGAGCCTAACGCCCGGGCAGCAGGTCGTGAAAATTGTGCACGATGAGCTCACCGCTCTCATGGGGCGCCAGCAGAGCAAGCTCAACACGGCGGGCTCCCCGGGGGTGATCATGCTCGCCGGCCTGCAGGGATCCGGCAAAACCACCACGGCGGTGAAGCTGGCCCTGAACCTCAAACGCAGCGGGAGCAGCCCGCTCCTGGTGGCGGCGGACACCTACCGCCCCGGGGCGGCCGAGCAGCTGCAGGTGCTGGCAGATGCGGCGGGGCTGCCCTGCTTTAGAATGGAGGGCGCCGGCCCCGTGAAAATTTGCCAGGAGGCGGTGCGCTTTGCCGCGCGGGAGGGGCACACTCCCGTGATCCTGGACACCGCCGGCCGGCTTCATCTCGATGCCGCCATGATGGAGGAGCTGAAAGAGATCAAGGCGCAGCTGAAGCCGGCGGAGGTGCTCCTGGTGGTTGATGCCATGACCGGCCAGGATGCGGTGAATGCCGCGGCCAGCTTTCACGAAGCCCTCGGCCTGACGGGGGTCATCCTAACCAAGCTGGACGGTGATACCCGCGGCGGAGCGGCCCTTTCGGTGCGCGCCGTGACCGGCTGCCCGATCAAGTTTGCCGGCGTGGGCGAGAAACTCGATGCCCTGGAACCCTTCCACCCCGAGCGGATGGCTTCGCGCATCCTGGGCATGGGCGACGTGCTGACCCTCATCGAAAAGGCCGAAGCCAGCTTTGACCAGCAAAAGGCGCGGGAGCTGGAGAAGAAGCTGCGCCGCCAGGAGTTCACCCTGGATGATTTCCGGGAGCAGCTCCAGCAGCTGCGCAAAATGGGCTCCCTGGAAGAGATCATGTCCCTGCTGCCGTCTGCGCAGCTGCCGAAGGAGCTGCGCCATCTCTCCGTTGACGAGAAGCAGTTTAAGCGCATCGAGGCCATCATTCTCTCGATGACGCCGGAGGAGCGCCGCCGCCCCTCCATCATTAACAGCAGTCGGCGCCGCCGCATCGCCAGGGGCAGCGGAACCACGGTGCAGGACGTGAACAGGCTGCTGGCGCAGTATGCCCAGATGCAGAAGCTGTTCAAGCAGATGGGCCAGAAGGGGTTCAAGCAACTGAAGAAGGGAAAAAGAAGAGGGGGCTTCCCCTTTTTCTAAGATCCACATAGCATCTACAGGCATCATTAAAGCAGCGGAGGTGATAGCATGGCGGTGCGCATCAGGCTGAAGAGGATGGGCGCCAAGAAAAAGCCCTTTTACCGGATCGTGGTGGCCGATTCCCGCTTTCCCCGGGACGGCAGGTTCATTGAGGAGATCGGCTATTACAACCCCACCACGAATCCTACCACTTTTAAAATAGACCGGGAAAAGGCGGAGCTGTGGCTTTCACGGGGCGCCAAGCCTTCGGACACGGTCAAGCTCATCTTTGAAAAAGCCGGCTTTACCACCAAGTAGCCCGCTGGCAGAAAGCCCGTCTTTGGTCAACAGTCAACGCTTCGTCTGGCGTAGTTGTGGAGGATAGTACGTGAACATTTCGAGGTGGGGCGATGATGAAAGAGCTGCTGGAGCACATTGCTCGTGCCCTGGTTGATGAACCCGAACAGGTGGAGGTGCGCCTGCTGGAAGGCGAGAGGGTGGACACCCTGGAGCTGCGCGTGGCGCCCAAGGACATAGGAAAGGTCATCGGCAGGCAGGGCCGGATCGTGAAAGCCATCCGCGCCGTGGTCAGCGCGGCGGCGGCTAAAGAGAAAAAACGGGTGCTGGTGGAAGTGATTTCGTGAACAGCGAGTCCGGCGCAGGCAAGCGCGGCGTAGCCGTGGGCCGGGTCCTGGCGCCGTACGGAACGGCGGGCCTGGTGAAGGTGCTTCCCACCACTGATTTCCCAGAGCGCTGCCACGACCTGAAAGAGGTTGCCTGCGAGCTGCACGGCGCCATCCGGCGCTTTACGGTGGAGAGGGCTTCCCTTTACGGCCGCTTCTGGCTGATCAAGTTTGCCGGCATTGAGACGCGCGAACAGGCGGCGGCCCTGCGCGGCGCCTGGGTCTTGATCCGCCCCGAAGAGAGAGTCGCCCTGCCGGCCGGCAGCTATTATTACGACCAGATCATTGGTTTAGAGGTGTATAACGCTGCCGGGGAGCGCCTGGGGAGGGTTAAAGATGTCATCCCGGGCGCGGCCCATGACTTTTACCTGGTCCGGCGGGAGGCGCCGGGCGAGACAGAGTTTCTCCTGCCGGCGGTTAAAGCCTTTGTGCGGGAAATTGATCTTGCCGGGGGAAGGATCGTCGCCGATCCCCCGGAGGGATTGATGGAGCTGTAAGTGATGAAGATTGAGATCTTGACCATTTTCCCCGGGATGCTCGAGAGCCCTTTCAGGGAGAGCATGATCCGGAGGGCCATGGACCGGGGACTGGTGGAGATAGAGGTCATTGACTTGCGCTCCTTTACCACGGGCCGGCATCGGCAGGTTGATGATGCCCCCTACGGCGGCGGACGGGGCATGATCTTTAAGCCGGAGCCCCTCTTCAGGGCGGTGGAGAGCCTGCAGGAGCGCGGCGAAAGCCGGGCCCGCGTCATTCTCCTTACGCCGCAGGGGCGCACCTTCAACCAGGAGATGGCCCGGGAACTCTCCCGCGAGAAGCGGCTCCTGCTCATCTGCGGCCGCTACGAGGGGGTCGACGAGAGGGTCAGGGAGGCGCTGGTGGACGATGAGATCTCCATCGGCGATTACATCCTTACCGGGGGCGAGCTAGCGGCGGCGGTAGTGGTCGATGCCGTGGTGCGGCTGCTGCCGGGCTTTCTGGACGAGGAGAGCGTAACAGAAGAATCTTTCAGCGGCTCCCTCCTTGAATACCCCCAGTACACCAGGCCGCCGGTTTTCCGGGGGATGGCGGTGCCGCCGGTGCTCCTGTCGGGTGATCATGCGGCCATCGCCCGCTGGCGGCGGAAGCAGGCGCTGCTCCGCACTAGGGAGCGGCGGCCGGATCTTTTCGCCAAGGCGGTGCTTACGCCGGAAGATCGCCGCCTTTTGGAGGAGGAGCTGTAGCGATGAACTGCCTGCCGGCGCCTTGACAATGGCCGGCTTCTTGAACAAGGGCATATGTTAAACTCACGTTAGGGAGGCACAGCACAATGGATTTAATAAAAGAGGTGGAGAAGCAGTATCTCAAGGAAGATATTCCCCCCTTCGGCCCCGGGGACACCGTGCGGGTCCATGTGAAGGTGGTGGAGGGGAGCCGTGAACGGATCCAGGTTTTTGAAGGCGTGGTGCTGCGGCGCCAGGGCCGGGGCCTGAGGGAAACCTTTACCGTTCGCCGGGTAACTTACGGGGTTGGCGTAGAGCGGGTTTTCCCCCTTCATGCCCCCTCCATCAGCAAGATCGAGGTGGTAAAGCGCGGCCGGGTGCGCCGGGCCAGGCTTTACTACTTGCGGCGGAGGGTCGGCCGGGCGGCGCGGATCCGCGAGATCCGCTAACAGAGGAAGGATGGCGGTAGCAGATGGGCTTCTCTAGGGAGACCTGGGAATGGATCCGCTCCATTGTTGTCGCGGTGGTGCTGGCCTTGCTAATCCGCTTCTTCGTCATCGAGGTCTTTGTCGTTGACGGCAAGTCCATGTATCCCACCCTTGATGACAGCAACAGGCTCATTGTAGACAAGATCTCCTACCGCTTCCACGAGCCGCAACACGGCGACATCGTGGTTTTCGACAGCCGCACGGGGAGAGACTTCATCAAGCGGGTCATCGGGGTCGGCGGCGATACCATTGAAATCCGCGCCGGCAAGGTGTACCGCAACGGCGTTCCGCTGGATGAGCCTTACCTGATGGGCCAGACCGATTACCAGGATTACGGCCCCGTGGAGATTCCCCCCGGCCACTTTTTCTTAATGGGCGATTTCCGCCGCGACAGCATGGACAGCCGGGATCCGCGCATCGGCCTTGTCTCCCTGGATCGCATCAAGGGGCGGGCTTTCCTGGTTTTCTGGCCCCCCGCAGAAGCAAAAATACTTGCCGGCGGGGCGTCGGCCAATTGAGGAGAGCGCAGTGGTTTCCCGGGGCCATGGCGCGAGCCATGCGCCGCCTTAAAGAAGACCTGGCGCTGGTCGACCTCGTGGTGGAGCTGATCGACGCGCGAGCTCCCGCAAGCAGCCGCAACCCCAGGCTGCTCTCACTGTGCCGGCAGAAGGAGAGGCTGATTTTACTGCATAAAGCCGACCGGAGCGAAGAGGAGATTAACACCCGGTGGCTTTTGCATTTTCGGGAGAGCGGTGAAGAGGCCCTGCTCTCAAGCGTACAGCTACCCCGCACTCTCAAACCCTTTTTTGACTACCTGGAGCTCCGCAGGCGGCGCCTTCTCCGGGGCCGCCTGAAAAGAGCGCTGCGCCTGGTCATCGTGGGCATTCCCAATGTGGGCAAGTCCACTCTGATCAATTATCTCGCCGGCAGGGCGGCGGCCCGCACCGGGGACCAGCCCGGTATAACCAGGGGGCGGCAGTGGTTCAGGTTGACTCCTGGGGTGGAACTCCTGGACACGCCGGGCATCCTGCCGCCTGTTCTCTCGCCGGAAAGGATTTTCCCCCTGGCGGCAATTGGGGCGCTGCCGCCGGGGCGGGCTGATCCCCAGGAGGTGGCGGCCTGGCTGCTGCGCCTCTGCCTGGAGCGGGGCAAGACGGAACGGCTTGAAGAGCGCTACGAAGGGCTGCAGCCGGCGGCCCCCGAGGCCATGCTGCAGCAGATCGGTGCCATTCGCGGCTGCTTTCTTACGCAAGGCAAGGTTGATCTCGACCGTGCGGCCATGATCCTGCTGCGTGACTACGGGGCGGGAAAGCTGGGCCGCTTTTCCCTGGAAGAGCCGCCAGGCTAAGTGCCCGTGTTTCTGGCCCAGGGCCAGTTTACCAGCGAGAGAAGGAGAAAAGGATGGAAGTTCCTTTCAGCAGGATGACCCTGGAAGAGCTGGCTGCTTACCTGGAAAATCGCGGCCGGCTGAGCCCCGAAGAAAAGCGGCTGTTGCAGTCGGACCGGCGCCGCGGCGCCCGCCTTCTGCTGGAGCGCTGCCTGCGGCGAGAGGAGATGGAGAAGCGGGAGGAACAACGTTTACATAATTTGCTCCGCGAAGAGAGCTTCTTCTACCTCCAGGGGGTCCGGCACATCGCCGGGGTGGATGAAGCGGGGAGGGGCCCCTTGGCCGGGCCGGTGGTGGCCGCCGCCGTGATCCTGCCCCCGGGAGCGGCAATCCGCCATCTCAACGACTCCAAGCAGCTGGCCGAGTCGCGGCGGGAAGAGCTTTACGAGCGCATCCAGGAGGTGGCGCTGGGCTGCGCCGTGGGCATATGTTCCACGGCAGAGATTGACCGGCTGAACATCTTCGGAGCGACCATGGAGGCCATGCGCCGCGCCCTTGCGGCCCTCAGCCCCAGGCCCGAGGTGGTGCTCGTGGACGGCTTTCCCATTCGCGAGCTGGATTTGCCGCAGAAGGCCATCCCGGGAGGCGACGCTCTCTCCTTATCCATTGCTGCCGCTTCGGTAGTGGCCAAGGTGACCCGGGACCGGATCATGCGCGACCTGCACCGGCGCTATCCCCAGTACGGCTTTGACCGCAACAAGGGCTACCCTACGCGGGAGCATCTCAAGGCTCTAGCCCGCCATGGGCCCTGCCCGGAGCACCGCCGCTCCTTTCGTCCCTGCGGCGGCCGGGAGGGAGAGCTTTCTTGACCCGGCGTCGCCAGATGGTGGGAAAAGCGGGAGAGGAGGCGGCTCGCAGCTACCTGCAGCGCAGAGGATACCGGGTGGTGGAGGCCAATTACCGCAGCCGCTTCGGCGAGATCGATCTCATTGCCTTCCAGGGAAGCACCCTGGTCTTCGTCGAGGTGCGCTGCCGCACGGGCAGCTCTTTCGGCCTCCCGGAGGAATCCGTCACCCCGGAAAAGATGAGGCGCTTGCAAAAAGCCGCCCTTTCCTACATGCAGCTCCGCTTCGGGCGCGAGGTGGCCTGCCGCTTTGATCTCATTGCCGTGCTGCTGGATGGCGAAAGCATGGCCGTGCAGGATCTTCGCCACTACCGGGGAATTGAGCTGGTCGGATAATATTAGCTGAACTTCTCCTATATTACCATCTGCATGAGAAAGTGCAAAAATGATAATTTGTTAACATAATGTTATGTGTTCTTAACAAGGATTAATTAATAGCCTAAATAAGCCTGTTTGCCAGGCTTATTTTTTTTACCTATAATCGTTCTTAACATAACGCCGAATGGAAACTACGGGGGAACCGTAAAGTGGGGTGAATCGCATCGGGGCGATGCGAGGGGATAACTCCCGTCCCTAACCCGTCAGCTAACCCCGGAGGCGGAAGGAGGAGGTTTTACTTAGTGTTCAAACTACTCAAGCCACTCAAAACATTCAAAGCCATCTTACTTATGGCGCTGGCTTTCCTGTTGCTCGGCGCGGGGGTGGCCGAGGCGGCGGTGACGCATACCGTGCTCCCGGGTGAAACGGTATGGCTGATTTCCCAAAAGTACGGCACCACGGTGGCGGCTATCGCCCAGGCCAACAACCTGGCCAATCCCAACCTCATTTACAGCGGGCAGAAACTCTTGATACCGAATCGGCATAAGGTGGCACCAGGAGAATATCTCTGGCTCATAGCCCAAAAGTACGGCACAACCGTGGCGGCTATTGCGGAGGCGAACAAGTTGTCCAATCCCAACCTCATTTACCCGGGACAGATTCTGACCATCCCGACCGGCGGCGGGAACTCCCTGCCTTCGCGAGGTGGGCGGGTGTCGGCGACTCCTTCAGAGCTCGAGCTCCTGGCCCGCCTGGTTCACGCCGAAGCGGCGGGAGAGCCCTATATGGGGCAGGTGGCGGTTGCAGCCACGGTCCTGAACCGGGTCAGAGACAGCCGCTACCCCAACACCATCCGGGAGGTAATTCTGCAGGTTGTGGGAGGCTACTACCAGTACTCGCCGGTGCAGGACGGCAGGATTAATCTTCCGGCCAATGAAAGCGCCTACCGCGCGGTGCAGGATGCCCTCAACGGCTGGGATCCTTCCATGGGAGCCACTGGCTTCTACAATCCGGCCAAGACAAACAACCAGTGGGTGCGGATGCAGCCGGTGACGGTCGTTATCGGCAACCATGTCTTCTTCCGCTAGGCCGGGAGAAAGGGCCTGACGGGCCGCCTCCTCAAATGGCGGCCTCGCCGGAAGCAATAACAGGGCTGCCCCAAGCGGGCAGCCCGTTTTTGTATTCTTGTCGCCAAAACCTTCACCTGGCAAGCAATAACGAGACAATTGCCGCATTAACTCCCCCGGCGGAAAATAAACATTAAGTAAAGCAAGCGGGAAAAGGGGTGTCCGGCATGGCCTCAAGGATTGTTCTGCCCCTGGGCGCGCTCCTCCTGGCCTTGCTTCTTGCAGCCGGGGGATGCGCTGTGCGGCCGGAAGGGGAGGAGAAGGCCGGCGATGGGCCGGAGAATTCGGCAGTGGAAGCTGCCTCCGTCACCCTCACCTACTACGGCCAGGCGGCTTTCCTCATCGATGCGGGCCCGAGAATTCTTATTGACCCTTACCGCCCGGAGCTGGGCTACGGCCGGATCGACCTTCCCGCGGACCTGGTGACGATTAGCCATCATCACTTTGATCATGACTATGCCGAAGCAGGCCGGGGCGCCAGGGTGCTCCGCGGCTTAAGCCCGGATGGCGAATGGCAGCAGGTGGAAGAGGACACTGGATTCGCCAGGATCTACTCGGTGGGCAGCTATCACGACTCCAGCGGCGGCTGCCAGCTGGGGAAAAACAGCATTTTCGTTATCGAGGTGGCCGGGTTGCGGCTGGTTCATGCCGGGGACCTGGGGCACGCGCTGGGTGCAGAGGAAATCAAGCGCATTGGGCCGGTGGACCTGCTGTTCATCCCGGTGGGGGGCTACTATACCCTTCCTTACGAGGCGATCCTGCAGGTCATAGCGGACCTGAAACCGGCGGTGGCCATCCCCATGCACTACCGCACCCGCCATTACGGTGATTTCAACCTGGGGACGCTGGAGGATTTCTTAAACCAGGATTTGCCCTACCCTGCCTGCAAAAAGGGAAGCCGCATTCAGGTGAGTAAAAAAGACTTGCCGCCATCGACGGAGATCTGGGCCATGGAATATGAGCTGCCCTAGGGAGGCAGTGCCCCGGCTCTTTCCTTTCATCCTTGACCTGTTTACATTTGCTGGGCCGCACGCCAACGGCCTTCACCCTGGGCACAGTTGAGGCTCTCCACGCCGGGCAGGCGCATTACTGGCAACAGGCTGTTGATGAGTAAAAGAGGTGGCGATTATTTCAAAAGACCTTTGGGGGACAACCCCAAAGGTCTTTAATGCCTAGCCCGGGTTTCCCGCTCCTCCCGCCTTCCAAGCGCGGGACCTGGCCCGGCCACCCTTTTTCCCGTAGCATTGATGGTAATACTCTTTTCGCCAGGCCAGGTAATCGCGGATCGATTCTTCCAGGGGGCGCGGGCGGTAGCCGAGCTCTTTTTCCGCCTTGGCCCGGCAGAAGCGGGAATTGCCGGCCACGGTCTGAACAGAGTAGGTGGTGAACTGCGGTGTTTTATGAAGCAGGCGGTAAAAATGGTGGGTGTACCTGGAAAAAAAGAGGGCCAGGTTATGGGGCAGCACCACTGCGGGCGAGCGCACCCCGGCAATCTGCTGCGTTTTTTTCAAAAGCCAGCGCAGCGTAACCTGCTCCCCGGAGAGAATGTATATTTCACCGGTGCGGCCCTTTTCGGCCGCCAGGATCATTCCCTGGGCCACATCCCGCACATCGACAAAATCATAGGCCCCGTTGATGATGAAATGTATCTTTGGCGTGGCAAAGGTCCTCAGCAGCTCGCCCATCTCCGAATGGAAGTAGTCATGGGGGCCGATGACCCCGCTGGGGCATACGATGACGGCGTCGAGGCCCTCCCGGACCACTTCCAGCACCGCCTGCACCCCTTCGGCCTTGGTCCGGTCATAGGCTCCGGCGTCTCCCTCCAGGGCCAGGGGGGTTCTCTCATCCATGGTGACGCCGTGCGGCTCCCTTCTGAGGGCATGCACCGACGCGGTATGAACCATCCTTGCCTTTGCTTTAAGGGCCGCCCGGGCCACGTTGCGCGCTCCTTCCACATTCACCCGGTACATAAGCTCCTCCTTGCCGGGCACAATGGAGATGACCCCGGCAAGGTGATAGACCAGCTTTACTCCTCTCATCCAGCGATCCAGGGTTTCCGGATCGAGGATGTTGCCTACCACCATTTCGATGGGCAGCCCCTTCAGGGAATCGCAGGATTCGCCCGGCAGAACCAGGGCTCTCACCTCTTCACCCCTGGCCACCAGCTCCCTGACCAGGACATTGCCGATGTGCCCCGTAGCTCCCGTTACTAAAATCATCCGCCTACCTCCGCTTCAGTCCATTGATGAGAATTGCCATACTCTCTTCGGCTACTTTACCCCAGTCTTCCTCATGGGGGGCGAGCAGGCTGCGCATGAAGATGCCGCTGGCAGCGGCGAGAATGGCCCGGGCCGCGGCGCCAGGATCGACCTGTTCAAGGCTTCCCTCTTTAATTCCCCGCCGGATCAGCCTGGCAAATATCTCCTCGAAGCGCTGATAGGTGGCGAGGGAGGCGCGGCGCACGGCCTGGTGGCGATTTGCCTGGGACCAGATTTCCAGGAAGATGCCCGCTCGCGTATAATCCGAATGAATAAGGCCTGGCAGGAGATGGGAGAGG
This sequence comes from Bacillota bacterium, assembly GCA_012800855.1. Taxonomy (GTDB): domain Bacteria; phylum Bacillota; class Dethiobacteria; order DTU022; family DTU022; genus JAAZIN01. Next base: position 362 of record JAAZIN010000084.1, on the reverse strand, counting down.
CGAAGCAGGCTGGCGGGAACATTCACGGCGTTGCGGGCGGCCCTTTCCAGGGCCTGCTCGAGTTCGGCCAGCTGGTCATTGACCAGCTCCAGGAAGATGGCCTCCTTGTTTTCAAAGTGGTAGTAGAGGGTGCCCTTGCTAATGCCGGCATGCTCACAGATTTCGGCAACGCCCGTTTCGGCATAGCCGTTGGCGGCAAAGCATGCCGCGGCGGCATCCAGGATGGCCGCCCTTGTCCCCTGGCCTTTGAGTTGATTTTTCTCGCCAGTCATTAGCCTGGATGGTCCAAGTTTTCGACCGGACGGTCGTTTTAATTAATTGTATAAGAAACCTCCCGCAATGTCAACAGGGCGCCGGCAGCG
>JAAZIN010000083.1 GCA_012800855.1 Bacillota bacterium | reverse complement strand
CCGGCGTCCCGGAGGGTTTAGGGTTTGGCGAATGGACCGGCATTGGAAGCGGCCTCAATGCCCTGGCAATAATTTCGATTGCCGCATGGGGGCTGGGATACTTTGGACAGCCTCACATCCTTGCCCGATTCATGGGCATTGAAAAGGCCGAACATATCAAACCTGCCCGAAGGATCGCCATGGTCTGGGTAGTAATTACCCTTTTTTCCGCTGTTGTCCTGGGGGTAATCGGCAAAGCTTTCATGTCCACCATTGTTTCGGCGGAAGAATTGATCGCCATGGACGGAGAAAAAATATTTATCTACATGGTCCAGCATCTGCTTACCGGTCCTTTCGCCGCCATACTGGCAGGCCTTCTCTTGACCGCTATACTGGCCGCGATTATGAGCACAGCCGATTCGCAGCTGCTGGTTACCTCTTCAGCCATTTCTGAGGATATTGGCAAAAACCTCTTTCGCAACAAAATTAACGAACAAAACACGATCTGGATCAGCCGTATCAGCGTTCTAGCCATCGCGGTGGTCGCATTTATTATCGCCGGCGACCCCGACAGTTCGGTTTTTGACCTTGTTGCCTACGCCTGGGCAGGCTTCGGAGCAGCCTTTGGTCCCGCCATTTTAATGTCGCTCTACTGGAAGAGAATGAATTGGCAGGGCACGTTAGCCGGCATATTGTCGGGAGGCATCTCCGTGCTGGTATGGCGCAACTTTATAAAAGAGTACATTGATTTGTATGAGCTGCTCCCAGCCTTTGTTATATCGGTAATTTTTATTGTCGTAGTCAGCCTGCTGACCAGCAAGCCGGATGAGGAAATAGAAAAGGAATTTGACGAATTTATAAAGGCCGAGCTGCACAATTAATCCCCATCTATGCTGCAACTGCCACAAGAGAGGGTAAAAAACCATCTGGGGCTGTCCTTGCCGACTTCGAGGACAGCCCCCCATTTTCCCGCACAAAGCCAGGAACTCGCCCCGATATGTTAGGCTTCCCTCAGCTCGGCAAGTATCTTTTCCGCCTCCGCTGCGGGATCTTGCGCCTGGGTAATGGGACGGCCCACCACGATATGGCTCGCTCCGGCCCGGGCCGCCTCGGCGGGAGTCATGATCCGCTTCTGGTCGCCAGCGGCGCTGCCGGCAGGGCGGATGCCCGGCGTTACCCGCAGAAAATCCCGGGGGAATTGCGATAAAAGCGGAAGCTCGGTGGGTGCGCAAACCACGCCGTGAATGCCAGCCTCAAAGGCCAGCCGGGCCAGGGCGGCTACCTGTTCGGCCACCGGCCGGTTCACCCCGATGTGCCCCAGGCTCTCCTGGTCCAGGCTGGTCAAAACGGTCACCGCCAGGAGGCGCGTCTCGCCGCATTGCTCCCGGCAGGCCTTGAGCATCTCCGGGCCGCCGGCGGCATGAATGGTGCATAAATCCACCCCCATTCGGCTGGCCGCCGCTACCGCCCTTCCCGCGGTGTTGGGGATGTCATGAAACTTCAGGTCCAGAAAGACCTTCTTCCCCTGCTCCTTGAGCCAGCT
>JAAZIN010000082.1 GCA_012800855.1 Bacillota bacterium | reverse complement strand
CTTTACTAAATTTTATGCCGACCTTGTTGGTCTCGGCTAGTTTTAGGACAAAACATGAGATGAAAAAAATTTTATGCGGGGTCTTGACACGCACTACCATATCAGGGGCCGGGCATGCCCGGCCCGAACCCGATCCGGTTATCGCAGCCATTCTGAAGGCGTAGGGGCGGGCTTCCACGCCCGCCCGAATGCAGGTGCTCGTGCAGTAGAGGCCTTTCGCTCTATACGCGGTATTTGCATTTTTTCCCGGTACGGCATTGGGCGGCTCATGAGCCGCCTCTACAACCCTGCTGATGCATACCTATCAAATATGGGACAAAAAGGTACGTCCCCGTTGTCCCACTTTTAGGGGCTGTTGAGCAGGGCGAAGCTCTTCCTGTTGCTGCGGTAGAGCTTCTTGAAAACTTCATAATTCCGGTCGTAGACGGCCTTATTTTCCGGATTGGGCGTAAATCTTTTGCTGGCCGGGATCAGCTTCTTGATTTCGGCAAAGGAGGGGATCAGCCCCAGCCCTACCGCCACGAGCGCCGCCGCTCCCACCGCGCCCACGTTCTGCGGGTTGTCCACCGTCTCCACGTCTCTCCCGATCACGTCGGCCAGCATCTGGCAGGTGGTGTCCGCGAGGGCCCCGCCGCCAACAAAGCGGACCACCGGCGAGCACTTCACCTTCTTCTCCTGCGACTCCAGCATCCAGCGCAGGTGGTAGCAGACCCCCTCCAGGACGGCGCGGATGAGCTCCGTTTTGCCCGTCTCCAGGCTGATATTGAAGAACATGCCCCGGGCATATGGATCTTCAAAGGGGCAGCGGTTGCCGTGCAGCCAGGGGGTAAAGATGACCCCGTCGCAGCCGGGGGCGGCCTCTTTTATCACCTCGGTCATGTAGTCATAAAGGCTCCGGTAAACCGCCTCCTTCGATTCGTGGATGGGCTGCTTTTGCAGGTAGATTCCAATCTCGTCCAAGGCCAGGTGGTCCTTGACCCACTCGAAGCATTTTCCCGCCGTCTCCATCTCGGCAAAGTAATTGAACCGGCCCGGCTGGGCTCCCACGATGGCTGCGATCATGGAGGTGGCGTCGACGATGGACCTGTCCACCACGGTGGAGACCCAGCCGGAGGTGCCCATGTAGATGTGGGTGTCGCCCAGGTCCACCGCCCCGGCGCCGACGCCGATAAGCGAGGCGTCGCCGCCCCCGCCGAAGACGGCCGTCTCGGGGGCCAGGCCCAGCTCCTCGGCCGCGGCGGGGGTGATTTCGCCCACGCGGGCCGTGGAATCGATGATCTCCGGCAGGTGCGCCATGTTTACGCCGATCATGCGGCAGATGGCCCTGCTCCAGCCCTGCCGCCCTTCGCGGATATTGTAAAGCAGGGTGGCGAAGGCGGAGTCGCGGGTCATGATAAAGCGGCCGGTGCAGCGGTGGATGAGGTATTCCTTCACGTCCAGCCACTTGTGGACCCGGCTAAAGAGCTCCGGCTCATTTTTCTGGACCCACTTGTACTTCCACACCGGGTCCTTTACGCTGGCCGCCACCGCTCCCGTTTCCCGGATCGATTTGAGCAGCTTGAACACGTTCACTCCCGCCACCTGCAGCCCGTGGGCCATCCCCTCGCGCAGCTCCTCCACGGCCCGCTGGTCCATGTAGCTCATGGCCCTTCTCAGGGGGCGCCCCTCTTCGTCCACGAGCACCAGCCCCTGCATCTGCGAGCAGAAGGAGATCCCGGCAATGCTGCGGGGATCAATGCCGGTTCTGGCCAGCAGCTTGCGGGTGGTGGTGCACATGGCCTCCCACCATTCCTGGGGATCCTGCTCGGCGCCGCCGTTTTCCAGGATGTAAAGATCATAGCCGGCCATCTCCGAATCGATGAGCGTGATCTCGTCGCCGATGGCAAAGAGGCAGCTTTTAATCCCCGTTGTCCCCACGTCGTAGGCAAGCACCCGGACAGTATCGGTCAAGCTAAGCCCTCCCTTGGAAAATTAATTTAAAGTTTTTAAGAACCGGCCTCCTCCAGCGCTGCCCGGAAGAATTTCATGAACTGCTCCACTACCAGTTCATCGCGCTCCAGGATGTCCTCGCCGGCATAGATCTTGAAGCGCTCGCGGTAGTAGCTGCAGGAGTAGGAAAACTGCAGCATCATGAAGAGGTTGTCGAGGAAGAAGGCGAAAAGCCCGGGCGAGATATCCATTTTTACCTTTCCCTCCTCCTGGGCCTGGCGGATGAGGGCGGTGTAGACCCCCGCCGAGAGCGCCTCCATCTTTGCGGCCAGCTTCCAGGTGAGATGGGCGTTGCTTTCAGAGGTTATCTCGTTGTAAAGGATGATCAGGTTTTTGTGCTTGCGCGAATGCTCCTGGATGATCCGCACGATTTTCTCGGTCTTGGCGAAGAGATCGCCCGGCGAGGCCAGCACCTCGTCCAGGACCGCCTGCAGCGTTTCTATCCCGAATTGAACGCAGGTCAAAAAGAGGTCTTCCTTAGTATTGAAATACTTGTAGAGCGAGCCCACGCTGATGCCGGCGGCGGCGGCGATATCGTTGATGTTGGCATCATCAAAGCCTTTGTGGGCAAATTCATGCACGGCCACATCGATGATCTTGTGTCGCCTTTCCCGGGGGATGCGGTCAAATATCTCCTTGTGGTAGCTGTTTTCCATGAGAACCTCCATCCTGGCCAATCTACAACAGGAGAGCGGAAGTGTTGTGAGTGATTGCTCACTCACGTGTCCATTCTAACATATCTTGTCCTCATTATGGAACAGTTCTAGCTCCATT
>JAAZIN010000081.1 GCA_012800855.1 Bacillota bacterium | reverse complement strand
CATGCACGCCCGAACCAGGCCGGTTATTGCCGCAAACTACTGCTTACAGTACTGTCAGTGTCACCGGCGGGGCGCAGGCGTTTACGCAGTTTTCGACTTACATCCCTGGCATCAAACGTAAGGACGCACCTCCATCTCCGCCCGCTTTCTCCCCCTTTGCAGGCGGGCGGGGGATTTTGCCAGGTTTATGGAGGATATTCCCATTCAGGAGTAGAAGAGGAAAAGACGGCAGCCGAGCCGATCCAGGTAAAAAACAGCCGGCGCAGTGCCGGAATTTGGAGGCTGCAAGAGAGTTTGACCCTGTTGCAGGCTGTATAAGAATTGGAGGGGCAAGATGATAAAGCGTCCGGGAAAGCAGCAGCGGACAAAAAGAATTCTTTGCCTTGTTGCCGGGTTTATTGTCCTGTTTTTCATCCTGCCTCTGCTCGCGGTAAAGATAGTCTACGACCAGCAGTTTCCCCGCTTTGACCGGCATGACGACACCATCTCCACGTCTCTGCGCTACGAAGACCTGGCGGCCCGCTACCCGCGCCGCCTGGTTAATTTCCCATCCGGCCCCAACCGTCTTCAGGGCTATATCTACGGCCTGGACAACGAGCGCGGGCTTGTGGTGGTGGCCCACGGCCTGGGAGACGGCGCCGACAGCTACCTTCCCGAGATCGCCTATTTTGTCGACCAGGGCTGGCGGGTATTTGCCTACGATGCCACCGGCAGCTTCGACAGCGAGGGAGAATCTACCAGGGGCTTCCCCCAAGCGGTGCTGGACCTTGATGCCGCTCTAGCCTACATTGACGGGCAGCCCGAACTCGCCGGCCTGCCGCTGCTATTATTTGGTCACAGCTGGGGCGGCTACGCCGTCGTCAACGTGCTGCACTATAATCACGAGATTGCAGGCGTTGCCAGCGTCGCCGGCGTCAACAGCGCCATGGACATAGTGATGGAGCAGGGGCGGCAGCTGCTCGGCGGCTTCAGCAGCCTGCTGTACCCTCACCTGTGGCTGTATCAATGGATTCTGTTTGACGAAGCCGCCTCGTTTAACGCCGTGGAGGCGATCAACCGCTCAGGTGTGCCGGTCTTTATTGTCCATGGCCTGGAAGACGATGTTGTCCTCTACGAAGGCAGTTCCATCATCGCCCGGCTCGGGCAAATGACCAATCCCCGTGTTAAAGTCTTGCTGCTGGACAAGCCGGGGCACAGTGGCCATAACAATATCTTTCTTTCCGAGAGGGCTCTGGCTTACAACGAGGCCATCGGGGAACTCTACCGTGAACTCCTGGAAGAATACGGCCATGACATCCCCTACGCGGTGAAGCAGGAGTTTTTCTCGAAGGTAGACCGGGACCTGGCCCAGGAAATCAACCGGGAGCTGATGGATGAAATTCACGCCTTTTTCCTGGAGTGCCTTAAGGACTGGAACCATGACCACTAAAAAAGGAGGACTGCTTTCATGCGACGGGTGCCGCCGGAAAAAAATTACACCAGGGAGCAGCTTGTCAGTAAGGTGAGATTTGTCAGGAGGCTGGCAAACCTGGGGACGGGCGTCTTCTTCGGGAAGAAGAGGATGGGCCAGGAACTCTACCTGGAAACGACTGCGGGCCGGGTGCGCGTGCTTGCCTACGGCCTGGAGAGGCCGGAAAAGCTGCCTCTTTTTGTTAACATGCACGGGGGCGGCTTTGTCCTCGGCAACGCGGAGATGGACGATCCCCACTTGATGAACGTGGCCCACAAGGCCAACGTGAAAATCCTCAACGTGGACTACAGCCTTGCCCCGGAGGCGCCTTTTCCCAAAGCCCTGGAGGAATGCTACGCCGTGGTGAAATATGCCAAAGAACATGCCGGGGAACTGGGCATCGACCCGGAGAGGATTGCCGTGGGCGGCCACAGCGCCGGGGGCAACTTGAGCGCCGCCATCTGCCTCCTGGACGCTGAACGAAAAGAGTTGGGCATTAAGTGCCTTATCCTGGATTACCCGCCCCTGGATCTCCACACCGATCCCTACCTCAAGCCGAGGCCCAAGGGCACTTACCTTCATCCGAGGCTATGCCGTGTTTTCGATGCGAGCTACTGCATGGAGAAAGAAGAGCGGAAAAACCCCCTGGTCTCGCCCCTTTACGCCTCCCTGGAGCAGTTGAAAACATTCCCGCCCACCCTCATCATCACCGCAAGCCAGGACTCGCTGTGCCAGGAAGGCGAGGCTTTCAGGGACAGGCTGCTCCAGGCGGGAGTAGACGTTACTCACAAGCGCTTTGAAGGCTCAAAGCACGGCTTCACCATGACTAACAGGCCCGACTCCATGGAAGGCTGGCAGATGATCATCGATCACCTAAAACGCTATTTACACGATTGAGCCAGGGGACGGTGACTTTGCTTCGCGGTTGGCCATCCCTTTTGGCCTTTGATCTCCGACCTCGACTTTTGACTCCAATATGCGTAGACATAATGGTAGTGCTGGCCTCGCTTTGCAATGACGTGGGTTATAATGGGAAAACCATTAAAGAGCCACATACAAAGGAGGCCAGTACAATGGATTATACCACGTTTGTAGGGATGGATG
>JAAZIN010000166.1 GCA_012800855.1 Bacillota bacterium | reverse complement strand
CATGGGCGGCCCCGCACTGTCCAGGACATCCCCATCAACGACCTCGCCAAGAAAAAGTGTATGCGTGGCCGTCTCGATCATGTCAATGACCCTGCAGACAATGTAGCCGCAGGAATCCATGATCACCGGAAGCTTCTCTTTCATCTCGTAAGCCACATGCTCAAACTTGTCCGTGTCCCGGCTTGACTTGAAACCAAAAGTTCCGATAAGCCTGGGGGAAGATTTCTCCGAAAGAATGGAAACGGCAAATTGATTAGTTTTCTTAATGCAGCCATTGGTGTAATTATCGCGATGTATGCTGACAGCTATGGTTGCAGGCGAAGAAGCAACCTGCACCACGCTGTTGGCCACGCAGCCGATGGGCCTCTCCCCATCCAGCGAAGTGACGATATACACCCCGTACGATATAAAAGCAAGTACCTGCCCATTCATCTTTCGTCTACCCCTGCTGCTTATTTGGAGCCGAGTGCCGCGCCCCGGCCGCTGCATTCTTCTGCACCGAGATATTTTCATTATGCCATAACAAACACATTTTTTCACCAAGCTGGATGGCTTAAAATATGTTTGAGGCTTCTAGAAGCCCCTCTGGTTCATTGGCCTCTACCGCTTAAAAATGCCAAGGCCTCTTCTTCGTCAAGGGGCTTGCTCACCAAGTCCCCCTGGATCCGGTCACAGTGATGCCTCTTTAAATACTGCAGCTGGAGCTCATGCTCCACCCCTTCTGCCACGACATAATGGCCGAGCTTATGGGCTAAGGAAATGATATCGCCCGTTATGGCCTTCTGCAAGTCTTCAGCCATCAGCTTGTCAATGAAAAACCGGTCAATTTTCATGCAGTCAACTTTCAATTCCCTTTCCCGGGCCAGGGAGGAATAGCCGGTTCCAAAGTCATCTATGCCCACGCGCAATCCTGCATTCCGCAATCTTTCAATAATATTGTTGATGCTGTCAAAATCAGAAGCAAAGACCGATTCTGTAATCTCTATGCAGACATTATCCGGTTTCACCTGCATTTCCTCTATTAACTCCATCAGCATAGCTGCAAAATTCGGGCTCAGCAGCTGAATAATTGAAACATTAACCGAGATGCCAATATTATCTTGGCCGTGCTCCCTGAGCCTGTTCAGGAAGCAAAAGGCCTTGACCAAAATCTTTTTGCCTATAGGAATGATAAGCTTCGTTTTTTCCGCAAGGGGAATGAATTCTTGCGGGTGCACCAACCCAAGTTTTGCTGTCCTTAGCCTGGCCAGTGCTTCGAAGCCGGTGATGAAACCAATGTTTATATCCAAAATAGGCTGGTACTGCAAAAACAGCTCATGAGCGGGGCTGCCATCAGCCGCTATCACATCGAGGGCTTCCACGATGTCCCTTTCGCGCTCCACCATGGTTTCAATCTCTTCGTTATAAAAACAAACCTGGTAGTTTTTCCCAAACTGGCTGACAGCCTTGTCGGAAGCGATCATGAATTTGGTGAGAAGCGAATCAATATCAATGTCATCATTCTCTGTCTGCTCAAATTCAAGAACGCCAATACCGCCGCTTATCCTGTCGGTTATAAACAATGATTCCAAAGTCTCGGCAATAACACCACTGAAATCAATAAGCTCCCTTCTATCCCTGTAGTCAAACAAGTAGAAAACAAATCGATTCTCGCAGGGGTAGAACAAAATCCTCTTCTCGGTGCTGTACCGGCTGAGCTCCTCCGCAGCTGTTTTCAGCAGGTTCTGAGCGTACTGGTAACCGTAGTTGGCAGTTAACAGTTGAACCATGCTCAAGTTAATGCACATGAGCGCTTTGGGGGAGTCCTTTTTTGACCTCATATGTTTTTTCAGCAAGGTAGCCAGGTATTCCCGGTTATACAGCCCCGTCCATCTGTCGTGTTCGGCGATATATCTGCGTTCTATCTCCAGCTGCTTTCTCTCCGATATATCCTGGATTAGAAAAATATGATTGTTCGTGCTGCCTCCCATTGGAGCAAGGACAGCTGCAGTCTTATAGACCCATGTTATCGTTCCATCGGGCTTGATAAATCTTTTTTCCAGGGAATAATTTTTAATTTCGCCCTTTTGCAGCTTCCTAAAGTTCTCCAAATCTCTTGCCAGATCTTCAGGATGGGTAATTTTTGCCCATCCCAGGCTGATGAGCTCTTCTCTTGTTCTTCCTGTAAGCTGCTCATAAACCGAGTTAATCCTGGCCCTGGAACTCTCCACATTTTCAGGATCGCTGTTATATGAAATGGTGATGCCGATAGAGGCTTGTTCGAAAAGCATATCAAAAGTCATGGTCTGTTCATCCAGCTGCTTCCTTAATGCTTCTTCTGCGCGCAGCAACGCAGCATGCACATCAATCCTGGCTTTAAGCGAATCCATCTGGATGGGCTTTCGGATATAATCTATG
>JAAZIN010000080.1 GCA_012800855.1 Bacillota bacterium | reverse complement strand
TATGCACGGGCGGGCGTGGAAGCCCGCCCCACAAACGTGGTATAATTCATTGTACTGGCCTCCTTTGTATGTGGCTCTTTAATGGTTTTACCCATTATAACCCACGTCATTGCAAAGCGAGGCCAGCACTACCATTATGTCTACGCTTATCCAGAGCTCTGCAATAATCTCACAGTCGTGCTTCCCCGTGCTCATACCCCCGGGAATACTTTGGCAGGTAAAATAAGCTAATATAGAGAATTAGTATAAGCATACCCTAAACTTGAGAACTAAATAAAAAAATCTTCTTACAAGCCAGGGGGAATGGAAGCTATGGAAAGCGGCTTGTTCCGCAAATCTACCCTGGAACGCGTTGCCACGCCGGAACGCCTGAACGAATACATAAAAATCACCCATCCCGGGGTCTGGATCATCCTGCTGGCCTGCCTGGCCCTCCTGTCCGCCGTGGGCTTTTGGGCCTTCTACGGCAGCATTCCCGACACCGTCAGGGCCAAGGGCATCATCTTTCCGCAGCACGGCGTGACGGCCGTTGTCCCGCCCGCCGGCGGGAGGATTACCAACATGCGCGTGCGGGTAGGCGATTTTGTGCAGGCCGGGCAGATCATTGCCGTCATTCCCCAGGAAAATCTCGTGAGACAGATCAACGAGCTGAAAAGCAGCCCCCGCCCCGACGAGGCGCAAATAGAGGCGCTGCAGAGGGAGTACGAGCGGCTGTCATTAATTGTGGCTCCCGTCTCCGGCATTGTCGTTTCCGCCAGGGCCGCCAATGAAACCATATCCCCCAGCGAGGCGGTCGCCTCCATCGTCAAAATAGAAAAATACGCCGATGACAAGCAGGTCATCGGCTATGTCCCCGTATCCACGGCAAGGAAGCTCAGGGAAGGCATGGAGGTGCAGGTCTCCCCGGACTTCGCGCCGCGCGAAGAGTACGGCTTCATGTACGGCTATATCAGCAGCATTGGCACCTATCCCGTTTCAGAGAAGGAAGTCCTTACCGCCGTGGGGAGCGCGCAGTACGCCAAGGAACTGCTGCCGGCGGAAAACAGCGTTGAGGTGAGGGTGACGCTTACCGTCGATCCCGACTCGCAGAACAAGATCAAGTGGTCCAGCAAGAAGGGCGAGCGGATCGAGCTTTCCATCGGCACCATTTGCAACATGCTCATTGTGGCCAGAAAATACAGGCCCATTGAGCTCATCTTCTAAAGACCGGCCGGCAGGCGCATTCGCGTCAAAGCCCGAACAGTTGATGTGCCCTTAAATGGTGATGCGTAGATGTCCAAAGTGGCCAAAGTTCCGGTAATCATGCAGATGGAAGCCCTGGAGTGCGGGGCGGCGGCCCTCTGCATGGTGCTGGCTTACTACGGCAAGTGGGTCCCCCTGGAGCAGTTGCGCACCGACTGCGGTGTTACCCGCGACGGCAGCAATGCCAAAAACCTGCTCATTGCCGCCAGGGCTTACGGGCTGAAGGCGCGGGGATTCCGCATGGAGCCCGCGGCCCTGCGGGAGATAACCTTCCCCGCCATCATTCATTGGAACTATAACCACTTCGTCGTCCTGAACGGCTTTAAAAAGGATCGGGCCGTCATCAACGACCCGGCCCGCGGCACCTTGGAGGTCACGCCGGAGGAATTCGATCGCTCCTTCACCGGCATCGTGCTCTGCTTTGCAAAGGGTGAAAATTTTGTCCCCTCCGGCAGGCCGAGAAGCGTATGGGAGTTCGCCAAAAAGCGGCTGAAAGGCACTGCGGCCGCTTTTGTTTTTGTCATTCTTACCGGCATCCTCATGGCGGCCATCGGCATGATCACGCCCGTTTTTTCCAGGGTGTTCATGGATCACATCCTCTCGGGGAAGAACCCGGAGTGGCTCCTCCCCTTTGTCGGCGCCGTGGGGGCCACCCTCCTCCTGCAGTTGTTTTCGGTAACCGAAAAGTTGACCGGATCGGGACTCGAAAAGTTGACCACTTACGGTACAACCCAGGGGGGTATCCCCTACCCCCTAGGGGGTAGGGGCCCCAACCAGAATTTACCAATCCTC
>JAAZIN010000079.1 GCA_012800855.1 Bacillota bacterium | reverse complement strand
GTTCCTTTAACTCCATGCGAGTCAAGCTCAAATATCCTCCATAACCCTGCAAACGAAAGATCTGGATAAATGTGGTAGACGCCCATGACAGAATGTTCTATACTATTTTCAAGAAAGGGTATTTTCAGGACCTAGAAGGAGGCCGTAAATGGTAAAAAAGCCATTTTTACTATCTCTGGTCCTGTTCTTATCTCTGGGGGCGGTTGTTTCCTGTGTCGACATCGATAGGAAAGGCAAGGAGGCCCTGGACTATTTTCTTGAAGCGGTGGCTAACGGCAGGGTTGAGGATGTTGAAATTTGGACTCAGTGTGAACCGTGCATGACAACGGAGGATTTATCTGAGGAAGAGAAAACCAAGCTGCTGGCACTGATTAAGAATACGCAGTATAGGCGCGCCCTGAGGAAAAACCAGGAGTCGCCTGGAACCCCTGATGGACATATCGTAATCACTTTGGATTACGGCTCTGAACATATAGGCTTTTACGGGGATTTTTGGGCGGTCGGTATCTGGATGTTTTCGCATCAATACGATTGGTACATTGACATAGAGAACGAGAGCCTGTGCCAGTGGTTGAAAAACCGTTTCTTCTCGCGTTGAAAGAGCCCAGGCCTGTTCAATAGATTACCTTTTCCAGGCAGAGTCCCTGCGGCGGGGCGGTGGGACCGACGGCCTCCGGCCTCTCTCCTTCCAGCGCCGCGGCCACGGCGGCAGGCTCCAGCTTTCCCTGCCCCACCCGCAGCAGGCTGCCGACCATAAGGCGGACCATGCGGTAGAGGAAGCCGTCTCCTTCAAAAATGAAGCGAAGGACCTGCTCCCCGGCCAGCTCCACCGGCTCCACCCGGTACAGGGTGCGCACCGTATTTTGCACCGGGCTGCCGGCAGCACGGAAGGCCCGGAAATCGTGGGTGCCCTCAAGGAACCGGCAAGCCTCCCTTACCGCCTCCATGTCCAGGGACCCGGGCAGATGGCAGCTGTACCGCCGCAGCATCACCTGCGGGTAGGCGGCCCGGTCCAAGGTGTAGCTGTAGATTTTACGCCGGGCGCTAAAGCGGGCATGGAAACCGGGCGCCGCCGGCTCCGCATTAAAAACCACGATGTCGCCGGGCAGCAGCGCGTTGAGCGCCAGGGGCAGGCGCGAAGGGGGTATGGCAAAGGGGGCATCGTAATGGACCACCTGGCCGCGCGCATGCACACCCGCATCGGTGCGGCCGGCCCCGACGACGCGCAGCGGCTGCTTGTAGATTGCCGCCAGCGCCTTCTCCAGCTCCCACTGGATGGTGGGAGCATTTTCCTGGACCTGGAAGCCGCTATAAGCGGTGCCGTCGTAGCTGAGATCGAGGCGAATCCGGATCATATGCATCACCCGCCACGCCAAAAATCCAAAGCATACGCACGCCTAGAGCCGGAAATATATCACCGCCGCCAGGGCGGCAAGGGCAAGGAGGAGTGCCCCCCAATCAGCTGCCGTTACCGGCTCCTCGCGCAAGCGTGTACGCCGGGCGCCGATGCGGTAGCCCCGCGCCTCCATGGCCAGGGCCAGCTCGTCGGCCCGGCGAAAGGCTCCGATGAAGAGAGGCACCACGAGCGGCGCAAACTTTCTTGCCCGGCTGAAGAAGCCCCCCCCGAAATCGGCGCCGCGCGCCATCTGGGCCCGCAGCAGGCGCTGGCTCTCCTCGCTGACCACGGGGATGAAGCGCATGGCGATGGTCATGATCATGGCCAGCTCCGCCGCCGGAAGGCCAAGGCGCCCCAGCGGCCTGAGAAAATAAGCCACGCCTTGGGCCAGGTCAAGGGGTGTCGTGGTGAGCGTGAGGAGCATGGACATGAACACCAGCCCCAGCAGGCGCATGATCACCAGGAACCCCGCGGAAAGACCGGCCTGCTCCACCGTTAGCGGGCCGAGGCGAAGCAGAACGACGCCGCCCTTGGTAAAAAAGAAATAAATGATGGCGGTAATAAGAACGATGTACGCAATGGGCCGAAGCATCCCCGCCAGCAGGCGCAGCGGCAGCCGCACAGCGGCGGCAGCCAGGGCGAGAAGCAGAAAGAGCAGGGAGAAGCCGGCGTAGGTTTTCAAAACGAAGATAACGGCCAGGGCAATGAGCAGAAGCAGCAGCTTGAAGCGCGGGTTGAGCCGGTGCAGGAAAGAGCTGCCGGGCAGGTAGCGGCCAAGGGTGATGCTGCGCATCAACGCTGCGCCCTCCTCTCTCTCCAGGCGTTGATCTCCGCCCTGGCTTCTTCAAGGGAAAAGATGGCCGTAGAGAAGGGCAATCCCGCCGCGGCCAACTCCTGCATCAGCCGGGTTGCCGGGGGCAGGGCCAGGCCGCAGCGCTCCAGAACATCAGGGCGGGAAAAAATCTCCGCCGCGGAGCCCTCCATGATGATGCGTCCCTCCACCATGACCAGGAAGTGATGGGCCAGCGGAACAACCTGCTCCAGGCGATGCGTGACCACAATTACGGTTATGCCCTGCTCCCGGTTAAGCTCCTGCAGCAGGGCAAAGAGCCTGTCCTGCGCCGCCTGGTCCAGGCCGGCGGTAGGTTCATCGAGAATGAGCGCCTGGGGCTGCATGGCCAGGACGGAGGCGATGGCAGCAAGGCGCTGCTGGCCGGCGCTGAGGCGAAAGGGCGACTTCGCCAGAAACGCGGCGTCGTCCAGCCCCACCAGCTGCAGGGCCCGCTGCACCCGCTTATCCACTGCGGCGGGTGATAGGCCGAAGTTGCGCGGGGCAAAGGCCACTTCATCAAAAAGGGTCTCGGCAAAAAACTGGCTTTCCGGCTCCTGGAAGACCAGGCCCACCTTCTGCCGCAGCTGCAGCAGCTCCCGGCGGCTGTAGCCCAGGGGCTCTCCATCAACATAGACGCGCCCTCCGCTGGGCTGGAGCAGCCCGTTAAAATGCTGCAACAGGGTCGATTTACCCGAGCCGGAAGGCCCCAGCAGGACGGTGAAACTGCCCCGGGCAATGGATAGATTCACCCCCCGCAGCACCTCCACGGCAAAGGGAGTCCCGGGGAAGTAGGTGTAGGTCAAATCCTCCGTGCGTATGAACATAGCTGCTCCACCAGCTCCCGGTTATGGACGATCCCCCTGGGCAGCGGAAAGCCGTCTTCGCGCAGCAGCCAGGCCAGCTCCGCCGCCGCCGTGCTTTTTAGCCCCAGGGCGCGCAGCAGCGGCAGGTCGGCGAGCACTTCTGCCGGCGGTCCCTCCTTCACCAGGCGCCCGCCATGGAGAACCAAGACCCTGTGGGCAAGCGCCGCCTCCTCGGGAAAATGGGTCACGTGGACCAGGGTGATCCCCCGCTGCCGGTTGAGCATCTGCAGCGTCTCCAGGACGGCGGCCTGGCCGGCCGGGTCAAGCATGGCCGTGGGCTCATCGAGAAGCAGGCAGCGGGAGGCGGCCGCCAGGACACCGGCTAAGGCCACCTTCTGCTTTTCGCCTCCCGAAAGAAGGTGCGGCGGGGAAGCGGCCAGGTGGGAAATGCCCAGCAGCTCCAGCGCCTCGGACACGCGGCGGCGAATTTCGGGAGGCGGGAGGGCCTGGTTCTCCAGGGCAAAGGCCACGTCCTCCTCCACGGTGGCCCCCACGATCTGGTTGTCGGGATTTTGAAAAATCATGCCGCAGCAGGCGCGAATATAGGGAATGTTGCGCGCGTCGGCGGTGCTGCGGCCGTCAAAGAAAACTTCGCCGGCGGTGGGAAGCAGCAGGGCATTGAACAGCTTGAGCAGGGTGCTTTTCCCCGATCCGTTGGGGCCGATGAGGGCCACGTATTCGCCTGCGGCAACCTTCAGGTCGATGCCCTCCAGGGCGGGAGGGGATTCTCCATCCTCTCCCGGGTAGGTGAAGGATAGCTTTCTTGCTTCCAGCAAAATTTCAGGCATCCTGCCTCACCTAAAACTGCAGCGCCGCGGGCTCTTTTAAATCCCCCCGGCCCCCCCTTTTCAGTCGAAAGAGGGGAGATTCCGGGCGTGGTAGAAACCTGCTCCCGCGAGCTGCCGCTTGGAACGTCTACTGCAAGTAAATTCATGCACCTACACCATGGCTTCCCGCTTCCAACTTCAACCTCACACCTCTTAATAAAAGCGGGACAAGCAGGTACGTCCCCGGTGTCCCATTAGCAGCAGTTGTGGTTAAGAATGTAAAGTGGGACAAGAAGGTACGCCCCCCATGTCCCACCATGTGCGTCGGCTAGACAACGAGCTCGATGATTACCATGGGGGCGCTGTCGCCGCGGCGCGGGCCCTTGGGGATGATGCGGGTGTAGCCGCCTTCCCTCGCCTCGCACTTGGGGCCAATCTTTTCAAAGAGATCTTTCACTACCGTTTCATCATATAGAAAAGCCAGGGCCTGGCGACGGGCGTGCAACCCGCCCTTCTTGGCCAGGGTAATCATCTTCTCGGCCAGCGGTTGAATCGCCTTTGCCTTGGCGGCAGTGGTCTCGATCCGGCCCGACCGCAGCAAGGACGTAACCTGGCTGCGGAGCAGCGCCCTCCTGGGACCGCTCTTCCGGCTTAACTTTTGATAGGCCATATCCCTTCCTCCTTACCGCGCTTACTCGCCGCTCTTGCTAAAGCTGAAGCCCAGCTCTTTCAGCTTCTGCTCCACTTCTTCAAAGGATTTTTTCCCGAGGTTGCGCACTTTCATCATCTCTTCCTCGGTCTTGCGGACCAGTTCCCCGACGGTATTGATGCCGGCGCGCTTGAGGCAGTTGTACGAACGCACCGAGAGATCGAGATCTTCAATGGCCATCTCCAGCTTCGCCTCCCGGTCTTCGTCCACCTTCTGCTCCACGGTATCAGCCTTTTCCTCCTCCTTGCTGAGGTCGATAAATATGGCGATACGCTGGCTCAAGATGCGCGCCGCCTGGCTCACCGCCTCGTCGGGCTTGATGCTGCCGTCGGTCCATACCTCCAGGGTAAGCTTGTCAAAATCGGTAACCTGCCCCACGCGGGTATCTTCAACGAGAAAATTGACCTTGCGTATGGGCGAGAAAATAGAATCGACGGGGATGGTCCCGATGGGCTGGTTCGGCACCTTGTTCCTCTCCGCGGGAACATAGCCGCGCCCCCGCTTCGCAGTCATCTCCATCTTCAGGTGCGCACCCTCTTCCAGGGTGCAAATGGGCATCTGCGGGTTAACAATCTCCACGGCTGCCGGCGCCTGGATGTCCTTGGCCCTCACCACGCCGGGCTTGTCGGTATCAATTACCAGGGTATGGGTCTCGTTGTCGTTAATCCGCAAGGAGAGGGCTTTCAAATTAAGGATGATCTCCACCGTGTCTTCCAGGACCCCGGGCAGGGTAGAAAACTCGTGCAGTATGCCGTCGAAGCGCACGCTGGTAATGGCCGCGCCGGGGATGGAGGAAAGAAGGACGCGGCGCAGGGCATTGCCCAGCGTCACCCCGTAGCCCCTCTCCAGGGGTTCAACGACAAATTTGCCGTAAGTGAGTTGGTCGTTTTTTTCGACATACTCAATCTTAGGCTTATCAATCTCCATCAACATATTCCAGAAACCCTCCTCCAGAATAGTAATGAGGGCATGGCATTCCGTTTAGCGGGAATAAAGTTCCACGATGAGCTGCTCCTCCACGGGAACATCGATCTCATCCCGCTGCGGCAACCGGATAACTCTACCCCGCAGCTGTTCCAGGTCCGACTCGAGCCAGTCAACGGTGGCCTGGCCTTCGCTGGCTTCGCGGATCTCCTTGAACACGGCCAGGTTCCGGCTTTTTTCGCGCACGGCGATGATATCTCCGGGCTTCGTCAGGTAAGAGGGGATATCGACCTTGCGGCCGTTAACCTCGAAATGGCCGTGATTGACCAGCTGGCGCGCTTCAGCCCGCGAGCGCCCGAAACCCATGCGGTAAACCACGTTGTCGAGGCGGCTTTCCAGCAGCTGCAGCAGGTTTTCCCCGGTGATGCCCTTGCGCCGGTCTGCTTCCCGGAAGTAGCGGCGGAACTGGCGCTCCAGGACCCCGTAAATGCGCTTCGCCTTCTGCTTCTCCCGCAGCTGCTGCCCGTACTCGGAAAACTTCTGGCGGGCCTGGCCGTGCTCTCCCGGCGGATAGGCCCGGCGCACCACGCTGCACTTGTCCGTGTAGCAGCGCTCGCCTTTCAAGTAGAGCTTCATTCTTTCGCGGCGGCACAGGCGGCATACCGCGTCCCTGTATCGTGCCATAAAGCGAACTGCACCTCCTTTATACCCGCCGCCGCTTCGGAGGGCGGCAACCGTTGTGCGGAATGGGAGTGACATCCTTGATCGTGTTTACCTCCAGCCCGGCAGCCTGCAGCGAGCGGATGGCCGCCTCCCGGCCGGCGCCAGGCCCTTTAACCAGCACTTCAACCTGGCGCATGCCGTGCTCCATGGCCGCTTTCGCCGCGCTTTCGGCAGCCATCTGCGCCGCAAAAGGCGTCGATTTCCGCGAACCCTTGAAGCCCACATTGCCGGCACTGGACCAGGCGATGGCATTCCCCTCTTTATCCGTTATCGTGATAATGGTATTGTTAAAGGT
>JAAZIN010000078.1 GCA_012800855.1 Bacillota bacterium | reverse complement strand
GTCCTCGACGGCTCGCGGATGAACAAGATCCTCAGCATCGACACCTACAACATGCAGGCTACCTGCCAGTGCGGCACCCCCCTGCAGGTTCTGGAGGACAGGCTGAGAGCCCTCGGCTACACCACTGGCCACTCCCCCCAGTCGAAGCCCATGGCCCACCTGGGCGGCCTGGTGGCCACCCGGAGCATCGGCCAGTTTTCCACCCTTTACGGCGGCATTGAGGACATGGTCGTGGGCCTGGAGGCCGTTTTCCCAGGCGGCCACGTCGTCCGCATCAAGAACGTGCCGCGCCGGGCGGCGGGGCCCGACATCCGCCACGTCATCATCGGCAACGAAGGTGCCCTCTGCTTTATCACCGAGGTGACGGTGAAAATCCATAAATACATGCCCGAGAACAACATCTTCCTGGGCTACACCCTGGAGAGCATGAAGACGGGCTTTGAAATACTGCGCGAGGTTATGGTCAACGGATACCGCCCCTCCGTGACCAGGCTTTACGATCCCGAAGACGGGTCCACCAGCTTTTCGCATTTTGCCGAGGGGAAATGCGTGCTCATCTTCATGACCGAAGGGCCGAAGGCCATCTCCCAGGCCACCGCCGCCGCCATCGAAGAGATCGTGGCACGCTACCCCGAGTGCAAGGGGGTAGACAGCCGCTACATCGAGACCTGGTTTGCCAACCTGAACTGGGATGCCTCGGACGTGGCCAAGGAGAGAGCCGAGATCCTGGAGACAAAGAACATTGGCAACACCACCGAGATCTCGGCCGGCTGGGACAAGATTTACGATATCTACAAGGCCTGCGTGGAGCGGATCCGCAGCGAGATCCCCGACATGACCCTGGTGGGCGGCCACGCCTCCCACTGCTACATCAACGGCACCAACCTCTACTTCGTCCACTACTACAACGTGGTGGACTGCAAGCCCGAAGAGGAAGTGACCAAGTACCACTTGCCCATAAAAAAGATCATCGTGGAAGAGACACTCAAGGCCGGTGGCTCCATGTGCCACCACCATGGGGTGGGCAAGTACCGCGCTCCCTGGATCAAGGAGGAGCATGGCTCCGCCTACTACATCCTGGAGACACTGAAACAGGCCTTTGACCCCCGCGGCATTATGAACAAGGGGACCATCTTCCCCCTGTGATGGCCATGCGTGTCCTGGTCTGCTTCAAGGTGGTGCCCGACCTGGATCAGCTCCCCCCCGGCGGCTGGGAGATAGAGGGCTTGCGGGTGGAGACGGGCTTCGTCAAGACCATGCTCAACCCCTACGACGAGAGCGCCCTGGAGCTGGCCTTGCGCCTCGCCGAGAGCGCCCCCGGCTGCGTCAAGCTGACCGCCTTGACCGTGGGCGGGCGGGAAGCGGAAGGCTACCTGAAGACCCTCTACGCGCTCAAGTTTGACCGGGCCGTGCGCCTGGAGAGCCATGCCGACCTGCGCTTCTCCCCGGAGAGCGTGGCCGCCGCCATCTGCACTTTCGCCCGCAACAATCCCCCGGATGTGATCATCATGGGGCGGCAGAGCGGCGTCGGCGACAACGCCGCCACCCCCCTGCTGGCGGCGGAGATGCTGGGCTGGCCCTGCATCACCCAGGTCACGGAACTGAAGTTCCACGGGGAAGATTGGCTGGAAGTGGGCAGCATGGTCGACGGCGGCTTCCTGCGGCAGCTGGCCCGCCCCCCCTTTGTCGCCGCCGTGGGCAACGCGCCCCACGCCTACCTGAGGGTGCCCACGCTGAAAGAGAGGCTTGCCAGCAGGGATAAAGAGGTGGAGGTCCTTGCAGCGGCAAAGGAGCCCGCGGGCTGCACCCTGGAGGGGCTGGCGGCCATCGACCGCCGCCGGGCCGGGATAAAGATTGACGGGACCAGCCCGCAGGAGAAGGCCCGGAAGCTGTACGAGGAATACCTGAGGAGGTGGCTGGCGGAACTATGAACTACATCGCCGTCTTAAACGGCTGCGCCCCCAACGTGCAGGGCCAGGCCGATGAGCTGGCCGCCTTTATCGAGGCCAACCTGGGCGCCGCGGCACGAGGCCGCTGCATCATCTTCTACAGCAAGCCGGAGCAGAAAGAGGAGCTGGCCGCCCTCTCCCCTGCCGAGTCGCTGCTGCTGGCGAGGGTGGAGC
>JAAZIN010000077.1 GCA_012800855.1 Bacillota bacterium | reverse complement strand
GTAAAGCCTCACCTGCCTTTACTAAATTTTATGCCGACCTTGGTGGGTCTCGGCTAGTTTTAGGACAAAACATGAGATGAAAAAAATTTTATGCGGGGTCTTGACACGCACTACCATATCAGGGGCGAGCTTCCACGCCCGCCCGTAAATCCACGACGTGCTTGCATCGCTCAGAGGCCTGGGGGGGCTTCCACGCCCCCGAGAGGCTCCAACATCGCTTTCGTCAATTTCCTGCTTTCATTTTGCGACCTCCTGGTTGCCGCATGGTCATGTTCCGTCCCCGCATATGTAATTGTGACTTGAATCTGTTAATTGCCCTGGCCTCCGGCTCCTGGCTTCCCATTTCTAAAATGCAAGTTCACTGCCGCTGCGTCATATACATTACTGGCAGGCCGGGAGGGCAGCCAAGTCCGGCATTTTGATGGAAGGAGGTCCTGGGGGCTTGGGCCGGATCGGGGAAGAAGTAGGCCATTTCCTCCCTCAACGCATTCGCTCTATCCTGGAGCGCTCTCCCCTCTCGCTGGAGAGCGAGGTGGAGGAGATCCGGCTGCGGCTGGAGCGGCCGCTGGCTCTGCACGGGCGGAGGGGCGAGTTCTTCCTAAACGAACGGGGAAAGATTGTCCCTGCAGCCGAGGCCTACCGGCCCGACGGCGCGGACCTGGAGAAGGCGTTGCAGCTGCTCAGCAGCTCTTCCCTCTATGCTTTCGCCGAGGAGCTTCGCAGCGGCTACATCACCATTCCCGGCGGCCACCGCGTGGGCCTCTGCGGCCAGGCGGTGGTGGAGGGGGGCCGGGTGGTGCGATTGAAGCATATCAACGGGCTCAACTACCGCATAGCCCGCCAGATCAAGGGCGTTGCCCTCCCTTACGTGAGTTTTTTTATTGACTACCGGCGCCGCCGCGTTTACCACAGCCTCATCGTGGCGCCGCCGCGCGGCGGCAAAACCACTTTCTTGCGCGACCTGGCGCGCTGCCTTAGTGACGGCGTGGAAGGGCTCGGTTTCTCCGGCTTTAAAGTTGCCGTGGTTGACGAGCGCTCGGAGATTGCCGGTTCCTTCCAGGGGTTTCCGCAGCTCGATGTGGGGGAGCGCACCGATGTTCTCGACGCCTGCCCCAAAGCGGAGGGCATGATGATGCTGCTTCGCTCCATGGGCCCCGAGGTTATCGTCACCGACGAGATCGGCGGAGCTGCAGATATTACCGCCATTGAAGAGGTCATCCATGCCGGCGTCACGGTGGTGGCCACTGCTCACGGCAGCAGCCTGGCGGAACTGAGAGCCCGGCCGGGCCTGCGACGCCTCCTTGACGAGCAGGTATTTGAAAGGGCGGTCATACTGGGTTTTAGCCGGGGGGCGGGGACGGTGGAACAGCTCTGCGACCTGGGGAAGAATGGCCCGGCAAGCCTCCATGAGCGCGGGCTCAAAAGGAGAGGAGAGCTTTAAATGCTTGAGCTGGCCTGCAAGCTAACCGGCACCGTATGCATAATGGTGGCTACGGTGGCGTTCGGTGAAGCAAAGGCGCGCGCCCTTGCGCTGAGGGTGAGACAGTTGCAGCAGTTTCAGCGCAGTCTCAAGCTGCTGAGTGCCGAGATCGCCTACAGCCGCTCCCTGCTGCCCTATGCCTTCCAAGCCGTTGCCCGGCAGCTGGAGCCCCCTGTGAGCGAACTCTACCGCAGCGCCGCGGCCAAACTTCTTGCCGGAGATGAGCGCAGCGCCGGGGAGATCTGGGAGAGCGCCGTGGCGGAGATTTACCCCCAGAGCGCCTTTACCGGCGCCGATCTGGAAATCCTGGCTGGCGCCGGAGTTTCCTTGGGCGCTACGGATGAGGAAGATCAGCTCAGGCAGATCGGGTTGACCCTGCAGCACCTCGAGTTGGCCCTGGAGACAGCGTTGGAGCAGAAGCGGCAAAATGAAAAAATGTGGCGCTATCTTGGCTTCGCCGGAGGCGCCGCCCTGGTCATCCTGCTCCTTTAGATGGAGGGAACGAGTTGAACGCTGTCAATATTGATCTTCTTTTCAAGATTGCCGGCATCGGCATCTTTATCTCCGTGCTGAACATCGTCCTGAGGCAGGCGCAAAAAGAGGAGCAAGCGCAGATGCTGACCCTCGTGGGAGTGGTCATTGTCCTGCTCATGGTGCTGCAGCTGATCAATGAGCTCTTCTCCAGCATTAAGACCATCTTCAAGCTTTTTTAGCGGGTCAGGCTCCCGCCCGGGGCCTCCAGGCGGAAGGAACAAAGGCCGGGCGAGGGAGTGTGGATAGATGGAAATCGTGCAGGTAGTGGGGCTGGGATTGATTGCCGCCCTGCTCGTGCTAATCTTGAAAGAATACCGGCCTGAACTGGCCATGCAGGTTTCGCTGATTGCCGGCGCCATCATCATGCTTCTCGTTGTTGACCGCATTGTCGGAGCCGTCCATGTCATCACCGAAACGGCGGTAGCGGCGGGAATCAACCTGGTCTACTTGCAAACCCTGCTGCGGGTGATTGGCATTGCCTACCTGGCCGAATTCGGCGCGCAGATCTGCCGCGACGCGGGAGAGGGCAGCATCGCCTCCCGCGTGGAGCTGGCGGCAAAGGTGATTATCCTGGTCATGGCGGTACCGGTGATCGTGGAGATAATGGAATCCGTTCTCAGGATGATTCCCCGATGAGGGCGCCTGGGCAGGGCCTAGCCGCGGCGGCAGCGGCGGTGCTTATTCTTTTAATCTTTGCTCCCGAATTCGCCGCGGCCGCCGATCCCCTGGTCCAGGATTTGCAGGGCAGCCTGGACTTGAGCCACTTCGATCGCTACTGGAGCGAGCTGGAGAAAGAGGCGCGCCACTTTCTCCCAGAACTGAGCTGGCAAAAGTTACTGGAGCAGTTCCAGGGCGGGGAAAGCGACCTCGATCCGAGGGCCTTTCTCGGCGGCCTGGGGCGCTTTTTCTTCGGCGAGGTGCTGTTAAACCTCAAGCTGCTGGGGCAGATCCTGCTCCTGGCCGTAGCGGCGGCTTTCTTAAAGAACCTGGAGAACGCCTTCGAGCGGCAGCAGGTGGCGGCGCTGACGCGCAGCATTGTCTTTATTGTCCTCGTGGGCATCTGCCTCCATGGCTTTACGGCTGCCATGGGCATGGCCGGGAGAACCATAGACCAGATGGTGGATTTTTCGCTCTCCTCCCTGCCGGCCCTCGTGGCCCTCGTGGCGGCCCAGGGGAGCGTGGCTTCTTCGGCGGTCCTCCATCCCCTGGTGGTTTTTGGGATCAACTTTTTCGGCAGCCTCATTCGCAACATCATCTTTCCCCTGATTTACTTTAGCGCTGTGCTGGGGCTGGTCGATCATTTTTCCCCCCAGTTCAAGGTGGGGAAGCTATCCGGCTTCTTCAAGGAACTGAGCGGCTGGGGGATGGGCATCTGCATGACCATTTTTGTGGGCATCCTTGCAGTGCAGGGAGTTGCCGGAACCGTGGCCGACGCCGTGGGTTTGAGAACGGCCAAGTATGTGACTTCGGCCTTTGTCCCCGTGGTGGGCAAAATTCTTTCCGATGCCGTGGAAACGGTGGCCGGGGCTTCGCTCATTTTGAAAAACAGCATCTATCTCACCGGGGTGGTGCTGCTCTTTCTCCTGACCCTTTTCCCCCTGGCGAAGCTGGCCGCGGTGACCTTGATCTACAAGCTTGGCGCCGCTCTGGTGGAGCCGCTCGGGGAATCGGAGCTGGGCAGCTGCATCAACGTGATGGGCAACTCCCTGGCGCTGGTTTTAGCGGCACTGGCCTGCACCGCGCTGATTTTCTTCCTGGCGGTAACGGCCATTGTCAGCGCCGGCAATGCCGCGATCATGTTTCGTTAAGGGGCGAGATCATGTCGGCGCTCATCAGCGGGCTCATTCGCAATCTCGTGGTCATAATCTTCCTAAACCTGCTCCTGGAGATGATGCTGCCGCGGGGAGAGTTCCACCGCTACATCAGGCTGGTCACGGGGCTCATTGTTATTCTCATGGTTGTGGGGACCATGTCCGTGCTGGTGAGAAGGGTGCCCGAGCTGGAACCGGCCCTGGCCGCCCCTTTTGCCGGTGCGGGCGGCGGCGCCGCGGCGGCGGAGCAGGTGGAGAAGGCCGGTGAAGCATACCGCCGGCAGGTGCTCCAGCAGTGCCGCGCCGCGCTGGAGGTGCAGCTCCGGAAGGAGATCGCCGCCTGGGGGGAGTGGGAGCTTGCCGAAGCCGCCATTGTTCTGGAAGAAGATTACAATAGCGGCTCTTTCGGCGAGCCCCTGCAACTGAGCCTCGTGGTGAAGAAGGCTGCCCACAGGGGCAAAGTGGCGCCGGTTCACATCGAGCCGGTGGTGGTGGGGGAGCCGGGCGCCGAAGATGGCGGTTCCGGGACGGCCGGCCGCTTGCCGGAGCTGGAGCGGTACCTGGCGGCCCTGCTCCAGCTTTCCCCCGAGCAGGTTACGGTAACCGCTTGCGAGTAAGGCGGCAGTGAAGCCCCGTACAGGGGTGGCAAAGCGTCCTGCCCTGGCCTGTCGAGCCGGCGCCGGATAGAACGAAGAAGGAGGCAGAATGGATTGGCTTTCTGGGATGAGTGGAAAAAGCTGTTCAACCCCGGCGGCAAGGGGGGCGGGCGCTTGAAAAGCGGGTCCCTGCTGCTTATCCTACTGGTCGTGGGTACGGCCTTGCTGCTTTTTAACTCCTTCTTCAGTTTCGGCGGCGAGAAGGAATCGCCGCCAGCCGCCCCCGCGGAGGAGGCCGCCACGCCCTGGACGGATCAGCAGATGGCCGCCCAGCTGGCGGCGATCCTGTCCAAGATACGAGGCGTGGGGAAGGTGGAGCTGTTTCTGACCCCGGGGACGTCGGGAAGAAAGGAGCTCGTTACCGACATGGAGCAGTCGCGGCGACAGACCAGCGAAGGCGACAGCGAAGGGGGGACGCGGGAAATAATCGAGGAGACGACGCGGTCCACCTATGTGCTGTTAAGGGATGCCCATGGCAATGAAGTGCCCCTGGTCGCCGAAGAGGAAAAGCCGCGCTACCGGGGGGTGCTTGTTGTAGCCGAGGGCGTTGACGACCCGGCCGTGAAAGCCAGGGTCATTGAAGCGCTGCAGGCGCTGCTGGGGCTGCCCGCGCACCGGATTACGGTTTTGCCGCGCTGATCCTGCTCCTGCGCGGCCTTGATTCCTCAGCGGCAGAAAATGTGGAGGTGAAGGGCGATGAGATTGATGAAAATCAACCGCCGGCTGCTGCTCTGGCTCTGCTGCCTGGCGGTAATGGTGGGTGTGACCTGGTGGATTATCTCGGGTCTAGAGGAGAGGTTCGAGAGCATCGACGTAATTACCGATGAAAAGCTCCTGGAGACGGAGGCGGGCCTGCCTGTAAGCGGCAGCGAGGTGGAGCTGGACGAAGCGGCTTTCTTTGATCATTATCGCCTGCAGCGCGAGCGAACCAGGGACCGGTCCATCGAGATGCTGCAATCCATTCTCGACAACCCCAATGCCGGGGCTGCCGCCAAGGAGGAGGCGGAAAAAATGCTTCTGGAGATAGTACAGCTTCGCGAGCAGGAACTGGTGGTGGAAAACATGATTAAAGCCCAGGGCTACGAGGATGCCATTTTCTTCTATCACGACGAGGTGGCCACGGTGCTGGTAAAACACAAGGGGCTTGACGAAAAGAGCTTTATCCAGATCGCGGAAACAGTTTCTGCCGCCGTGGGTGTGGAGCGCGAAAATATCCAGGTGATGGCGCGTCCCTAAAATTGAACTGGCTGCCACTGTTTGGTATAATAAGCTCAACCGGCGGCCCGAAAATTCCGCCTCTCCGGCGCCTGGGCCCCGTGTTCCTTTTTCTCATTCTGCTCCTGGAGGAGGTTTTTACATGACTGCCGAAAATGAGCGGACGATAACTTCCGATATGGGTATGATCAGGATATCCGATGAGGTGGTGGCCGTCATTGCCGGACTGGCGGCGACGGAAGTGGAGGGTGTGGCCGCCATGAGCGGGGGCCTGGCCGGCGGCATAGCCGAGGTCCTGGGGAGGCGCAACCTGGCCAAAGGTGTCAAGGTCGAGGTGGGCACCGAGGAGGCGAAGGTGGACCTGCACATAGTCGTTAATTACGGCGTGCGCATCCCCGACGTGGCCTGGGAAATACAGGAAAATGTAAAAAATGCCATCGAGCGGATGACCGGCCTGAGAGTTTTGCAGGTGAATGTGCATGTCCAGGGAGTAAGCTTTCCGGCAAAAGAGAAGGGCGGCGAGCGCGAAGAGCCGGCCTTAAAGTAGAAGAACCATGTGCCATGCCGATTAAGGAGGTAATTGAAAAATGACAGCCATCCGGCGGTTGCTCCTTGTTGTCCTGGGCTTGCTCATGATCGGGACAGGCTTTTTCCTCATGCTGGAGACCATCTATCCGCATGGCAGGCTTGGCCTTCATCTTCCGGCTTTTCACGAGCAGCCGGCTTTTCTTTACACCGGCGGGGCTTTGCTGCTCCTGGGCTTCATCCCCCTGCTCCTTGGAACCAGTCCCTCCAAGAAAAAACCGGAAGCGGTGCTGCTAACCGGGCCCCTGGGCGAGGTGCGCATTTCCCTGCTGGCCCTGGAAAACATGGTCTTGCGCGTGGTGCAGCAGATGAGGGAGATTCGTGACAGCAGCAGGAGGGTGCTCTACACGCCGCAGGGCTTGGTTGTTTACCTGCATGTGAGAGTACTGCCTGATCATAAGCTGCCCGATCTCACCGCTGAGCTGCAAAACAGCGTCAAAAATTACCTGGAGGATATCACCGGGATCATCGTCAAAGAGGTAAAGGTAAGCGTGGAGAACATCATCCTGGATCAGGTTCCGGTTAAGGTTAAGTAAAGGAATTTAAGAGGCTGCAAAAGGGGGTCCGGAAATGAACTTCTGGGTCATCTTCAGCAGGAATTGGGGAAAAATAATCGGCGGACTGGTGGGCTTGATTGTTGCCCTCATGGTGCTCAATTACGGCTGGAAAACCCTCCTTGTTTTTGCCTTTATCGCGCTGGGGGTTTTCATCGGCTGGCGCATTGATGCCGATGAAAGCATGCGCCGCTTCATTGAGCGCCTTTTTTCTTCTCGCGATTAATCATGCTCTGCTCAGGAGGATGTGTCGTTGTCCCGTCGACTGGCCCGCGAAACTGCCTTCAAGGCCCTCTTTCAAATTGACCTGGGCAAGTCCACCACCGAGCAGGCGCTGCGCTATGTCCTGCAAGGAGTCAACTTGAACGAGAGCGAAGTGCGCTTTACCCGGGAAATGGTCGAAGGAACAATCGGGCACCTGGTTGAATTGGACCGCCTGATTCAAAAATACCTGGTCAACTGGGAGCTTAGTCGCCTCTCGGCGGTGGATCGCAACCTGCTTCGCCTGGCCCTTTTTGAAATTCTTTACCGTCCCGATATTCCCAATGCCGTGGCCATCAACGAATCCCTGGAGCTGGCCAAGAAGTACGGCAGCAGCGAGGAAACCGCCGCCTTCATCAATGGTATCCTCGACCGGGTGGCGTCGGAATGTTCCAGCCATGAAAAGTAGCTGCTCTTTCCTGGGGATAGACTGCTCGGCCTATACCACCTCCATGGCCCTGGTGGACGGGGAGGAGCGCCTCCTCTGGGAGAGGCGCCTGGCCCTGCCGGTGCGCCGGGGGGCCCTGGGCCTGCGCCAGTCCGAGGCGGTATTTGCCCACATCAAGAACCTGCCCCCGCTTTGGGAAGAAGGAGCCGCCCGCCTCAAAGATGCGCCCCTGGCCGCTGTGGCCGCTTCCACGCGGCCGCGCCCCGTGGCCGGCTCGTACATGCCCGTTTTTAAAGTCAGTGAAGCTGCGGGGACGCTCATTTCCCGGACCCTCGGCCTCCCTTTTTATGCCTTTTCCCACCAGGAGGGCCATATTGCCGCCGCCCTCTGGTCCTGCGGGCTCCCCCCGGGCCCATACCTCGCCGTTCATCTTTCCGGCGGTACCACCGAGCTGCTCTCCGTGGTGGTTAAAGAGGGCGCCAGCCTGGAGATTGCCCGCATCGGCGGCGGCAGCGACTTGCATGCCGGCCAGTTCGTGGATCGCGTCGGCGTGGCCATGGGGCTGAGCTTTCCCGCCGGTTCGGCCCTGGAAGATTGGGCCCGCCGCGGCCGGAGCGGGGGCGTTACCCTCCCAGTGGCGGTAAAGGGAACCGCCATTAGCTTTTCCGGCCCGGCCAGCCATGCGCTGCGCCTGCTGCAGCGGGGCGTCGACCCCCATGACCTGGCGCGGGCGGTGGAGACCTGCATTGCCGATTCTCTTGCCCAGGCGCTCCACGCCGCATGCGTTCAAGGCGATTACACGGCCATCCTGGTTGCCGGCGGCGTAGCCGCCAACAGTTTTATTCGCCGGCGGCTCGTCCAAAAAGGCCCCCGCCTGCCCTTTCATTTTGCCTCCCCCTCCTTTGCCGGTGACAATGCCGCCGGCCTGGCGGTCCTGGCGGAGCGGCGTTACGCCGCCGGGGAGGAAATTAGAAAAGGAAAATAATCAAAATGTGGCGAATCTTATAAAGGTATGGCTTGATAAGAGGGAGCATGAAGGGAGGGTTAGTGAACAATTTCACAATAAAGAAGAAGGGGAGTGCATACTCTCCGCAAATTTCCTGAGGGAGAGAGGGGAACATGGCCAAAGTTTTATTCAGCAGCTGGAGAGGCCGGCTTATTGATGCGCGCGGAAAGGAAGCGGCCGACCAGCCGGAACTGACAGAGCTTAACCTGCCTGCGGAAGTGGAGGGGACGCCGCTGAAGGCTTTTATCGGCTGGGCGGGGCTGGTCGTTGTTGATCCGCAGGTTAATATCGTGGCAGCTTTGCGGCACTATTTCATGGCGGTGCAGCAGGCATCATGCGGCCGCTGCGTACCCTGCCGCATTGGCACCAGGGTCATTGCTGATCGCCTGGAGAGGCTGGCTGAAGGGAAAGGAACGGAGCATGATCTCACCTTTTTGGCGAGCCTGGGGCGGCTGGCCAAGGAGAGTTCTCTCTGTGAGCTGGGCCAGTCGGCGCCGGTGCCCCTGCTCCATGCGCTGGAATATTTCCGAGATGATTTTGAAGCCTGCCTGGGTTCGTCAAAACCGATACCTGAGAACAATTTTACCTACCGTTCCCTGCTCACTGCTCCCTGCCGGAACGGATGCCCGGCTCATATAAATATCCCCCATTATATCGGCATGATCAACGGCGGCTTTTACGAAGAATCGCTGGCCATTATCCGCGAAAAGACCCCTCTGGCCGGGGTGCTTGGCAGGGTTTGCGTTCATCCCTGCGAGGCCAACTGCCGCCGCCTGCTTGTTGACGAGGCCCTCTCCATCCGGGTGCTCAAGAGATTTGTCGCCGATTTTGCGAGGAGAAACGGTTCTTCCCGGGCGGCAGCACCGACAGCCAATTCCAGCGGGAAAAGAGTGGCCGTAATCGGCTCCGGACCGGCCGGTTTGAACGCCTCCTACCACCTTGCCCGCAAGGGCCACAAGGTGACTATTTTTGAGGCCCTGCCGGTGGCCGGGGGAATGCTGGCCGTAGGCATTCCCAGCTACCGGCTGCCGCGGGATATCCTTAACGAGGAGATTGAGCTGGTAAAGTCCCTGGGAGTGGAAATCAAGCTCAATACCAGGGTGGGCAAGGACATTACCTTCGAGCAGTTGCGCCAGGAGGGCTTTGACGCCATCCTCATCGCCACGGGGCTGCATGACAGTGCCACCATGGGGGTGGAGGGCGAAGACGCCGGTTACAAGGGCTTCATCCCCGGCGTTGCCTATTTACGGCAGATGAACCTGAACCGGGAGCTGGAACTGGGCCGCCGTGCCGCCGTTATCGGCGGCGGCAACGTGGCCATGGATTGCGCCCGCTCGCTGCTGCGCCTGGGGCTGGAGGAGGTTTACCTGGTTTATCGCCGCTCCCGTGCCGAGATGCCCGCCAACGAGGAGGAGATCATTGCCGCCGAGGAAGAGGGGGTTAAGTTCTGCCTTCTGGCCAACCCCACGCGCATTCTGGCGGAAAATGGGCGCGTCGTGGGCATGGAATGCATCCGCATGGAGCTGGGCGAACCAGACAGCAGCGGACGGCGTCGCCCCGTGCCGGTAAAGGGATCGGAATTCATCCTCGACGTGGATATGGTCATTCCCGCCATCGGGCAGGTGGCCGATTTCAGCTTCCTTCCCCCGGACAGCGGGGTGGATATTACCAGGCGCGGCACCATTGCCGCCGATCTCCTGACCATGGCCACGTCGCTGCCGGGCGTCTTTGCCGCCGGGGATGCCGTCCTCGGCGCCCGCACGGTCATCGAGGCGGTGGCCTCGGCAAACAAGGCTGCCGAAGCGATTGATCACTACTTGCGCACGGGAGAGGCGGCTCTTCCGGAGCAGATGATTATGGAAGACTTTATTGAAAAGACTGGCGTTTACGATCCCGCGGAAAAGCCGCCGCTTATCGGCAACCGGATGCGGGAGAAAGAATCCTCCCTGCCTCTTGCCGAGAGATTGAAGGGATTTTCCGAGGTCGAGCTGGGCTTTGACGGGCCGCCGGTGGCGCTCCGCGAAGCCGGGCGCTGTGCCGCCTGCCTGCGCCTGGGCATGGCGGTATTATAACCGAGGGGAGGGGATTGGAGATGAAATTAGTTTCCTTAACCATTGACGGAAAGCGCATTTATGCCGCTGCCGGAACCACCATCCTGGAGGCGGCAAGGAAAAATGGCATCAACATACCCACGCTCTGCTACCACCCCCGGTTAAAGCCGCTGGGGCATTGCCGGCTCTGTCTTGTTGAGGTTGAAGGGGTGGGGGCCCCGGTTACGGCATGCGACAACCCGGTGCAGGAAGGCATGGTGGTGACGACAAGCACGCCGCAGCTGGAAGCCATGCGCAGGGAGATCATCACCCTGCTGCTGGCGAACCACCCCTACAAGGAATGCCTCACTTGTGAAAAGACTGGCTCTTGCGACCTGCAGGAGAAGGCTTACTGCTACCAGGTGGAGTTGCCGGAGCTGATCCGGCCCCTCCCGGTAACGCGGGATGACAACCCCTACATTGTCCGCGACGAGGCCAAGTGCATCCTCTGCGGGCGCTGCTACCGGGTTTGCCGTGAATTCGCCGGCCGCAGCGTCTTCGGCCTGCTCAGCGGCGGCATAGAGAGCCGCATGACGCCCCATCGCCATGGCGAGCCCGTCAGCCTGGAGGAGGCCGGCTGCATCTTCTGCGGGCAGTGTGTCGATGTCTGCCCCGTGGGCGCCCTCACCGAAAGGCAGAGGGCTGTTGCCGGGCGCGAGTGGGAGCTGGCTTCCTTTGCCGGGGTGTGCATGGAATGTTCGCTGGGCTGCTCCGTGGAGCGCGATTTTGCTGGGAAGAAGCTGGCGCGTGTGACAGGAAGCGGCGGCGGCGAAAAGAGCAGCTGGCTCTGCCAGAAGGGAAAGTTTGCCGCGTCCCCTCAGGACGATACACTATTGACTGCTCCGCTGCTGCGGGATGGAGAGGGCTTCAGGGAAGTGAGCTACGAAGAGGCCCTGCAGGAAGCAAGCCGCGCTTTCCTGGAGATAAGGAAGAGAAGGGGCCCTGCCGCCCTGGCGGTTATCGCCGGCGGCCGCTGCAGCAACGAGGAGAGCTATCTCCTGCAGAAGTTGGCTCGTGAAGCCATGGGGACCAGCCACGTGGACCTGGGACTGAAGCCGGCCCTGGTGGAAGCCCTCTGGGCCCTGGAGAAAATCACCGGCCCGGGCATACCCGGACCGGCCATGGACAGCCTGAAGGATAGCGAGGCCATTTTTGTGCTCGGGGAGGATCTCGCCGCCACCACTCCCGTTGCGGCCATGGCTGTGGAGAGGGCCTGTCGCTTCGGCAGCGCCGTCCTCGTTCAAATTGGGTCGGCAGGAGAGGAGCTGGCGGCATGGGAGCGGATGCTGCTCCAGCCGAAGCCGGGCCGCGAAGCCCATCTGTTCAAGGCTCTGGCCGTCCTGGTAGAGGGCCAGCCGGCCGCGGAAGCGGTGGAAAAGACGGGCCTGGAGGAAGCCCTTCTCAGGCGGGCGGCGCAGCTGCTGGCCGGCGGCAGGAGCGTCATCCTGGTCGCCCCCTCCTTCTTTGAACGCGGCGGGGAGTGGATTGAGCCGCTGCTGCAGGCGGCCCAGGCCGCGGGCCTGGTGGAGCGCGGCCGCAGCAGCCTTCTCTTCCTGGCCGAAGAAGGCAACGCCCGCGGCATTCTCGAAGCCGGCGGGGCGCCGCAGCTGCTGCCGGGCTATGTTTCCCTTAACGGCAAGAGCGGCTACAGCCGCGAGCAGATCCTGGCGGCCATAGCCGCAGGCGAGATCAAGGGGCTCTTTGCCGCCCTCGACGGGGTGTCCGGGCAGCTTCCTTCCGGCCTGGAGTTCCTGGCGGTAATGTGTGCTTCCAGGAGCGATATCCCGGCGGAAGCAAAGGTAGTTTTCCCGGCGTCGCCGCTGTACCTGAAGGAGGGCAGCTTCACCGGCAGCGACGGCCGGCGGAAGGAGAACCAGGTGGCACCAGGCGCATCCGGTCCGGCCTGGCCCGAGTGGAGGGTCATTGCCGCTCTCGCGGCGGCCATGGGCGCGGCGGCCGCTTACGGCAGCCTGCAAGAAGTGCAGGAGGAGATGTCCTGGCCGGCGGCGGGGCGGTAAAAACAGCGGCCGCCTCCTAGTTGAAAAATGGAGCATCGCGCACCTGTTTACACCGTATCTGAAGTAACCCGCATGATCAAAGATCTCATCCGGGGAGACCCCCGCCTCCGCGGCCTGTGGGTGGCGGGGGAACTCTCCAATTTCAAGCACCATCGTTCTGGCCACATGTACTTCACGATCAAGGACAGCTCTGCTTCGCTGCGCTGCGTCTTTTTCCGCCGCGACAACCTGCACTGCCGCTTCCAGCCCGCGGATGGGATGGAGGTCCTGCTCTACGGCAGCATCTCCGTATACGAGCCCGGCGGGATCTACCAGCTTTACGTGACGGAGATGGAGCCGGCGGGGATGGGCTCCCTCTACCTGGCTTTTGAGCAGCTGAAGAAGAAGCTGCAGGAAGAGGGGCTCTTCCGGGAGGAGCATAAAAAGAAGCTGCCTTTCCTGCCGCGGCGCATTGCCGTGATCACCTCGCCCACGGGGGCGGCCCTGCAGGACATTCTCACCACCATGCGGCAGCGCTTTCCTTATACGCGGGTCCTGGTTGTGGAAAGCTTGATGCAGGGGAGCGACGCTCCGGCCGATGTTGTTCGCGCCCTGGGGCGGGTTAACGCCATGGAGGGAATTGACCTGGTCATCATCGCCCGCGGCGGCGGCTCCCTGGAAGACCTGGCCCCCTTCAACACCGAGGAGGTGGCCCGGGCCATTTTCCTTTCCCGGATCCCGGTTATCTCGGCCATTGGCCATGAAACCGACTTTACCATTGCCGACTTCGTGGCCGATCTGCGGGCCGCCACGCCTACCGCGGCCGCGGCGGCGGCGCTGCCGCGGTACGACGAGCTCATCCGGCAGCTCGACGGGCTGGTGGAGAGGATAGCGCAGGCGCTGCAGCAGCGGCTGCTGCAGGAGAAGCAGCTGCTTGACTATACTGTCACCGCCCGCTTCTACCGCCGTCCCCTGGAAAGGGTGCGGCGCTACCGCGAGCAGAGGGAGGCGCTCGAGGAGAGGCTGCGCCGCGCCGCGCTGCACTACCTCAGGCTGAAGGGGATGGAGCTGGCGGCGCTGGGAGACAAGCTGGAAGGAGCCAGCCCGCTGAGGCTGATGGCCCGGGGCTACAGCTACTGCCAGGATGAAGAGGGCAAGGTGATCAGATCGGTGCGGCAGTTGGAGGTGGGCCAGCGCCTGCTGCTGCACTTCCAGGACGGTTCCGCCCGCTGCCGCACAGAAAAGCTGGAGGAGGGTTTGCCGCTTGTCCCCAACAGGGAATAAAGAAAATGGAGAGCTTACTTACGAGGAGGCCATAAAGCGCCTCGAAGAGATCGTCGCGCGCCTGGAAAATGAAGATATCCCCCTGGAGGAGGCGCTGGCCCAGTTCAAGGAGGGGGTGCGCCTCTCCCGCTACTGCCGCGAAAAGCTGGCCGAGATCGAGTTCCAGGTGGAGTACCTGCTCAAGGAGGAACTGGAGGCTGAAGAAAACGTCGGAGCAGAGGCGGAGGCGGAGTGGGATGAAGAGCTCTGATCCCGGGGCCCGCCTGGAGCACTGGCGGCAGGCGGTAGACAATTATCTCGCCGGCCTCTTCGCTTCCGGCGGGACGCCGCCCACGCTGCAGGAGGCCATGCGCTACAGCGTTCAGGCAGGAGGGAAGAGGCTGCGCCCGCTGCTGGCCATGGCCACGGCGGAGACTCTGGGACATCCGGGGGAGAAGCTGCTGCCGGTAGCTGCCGCCTTGGAGCTGGTCCATACATACTCGCTCATCCATGACGACCTTCCGGCGATGGACGACAGCGACCTGCGCCGGGGGAAGCCCACCTGCCACCGCGTCTACGGAGAGGCCCTGGCCATCCTGGCCGGAGATGCGCTGCTAACCCTGGCCTTCGAGCTCCTAGCCGGCTACGGCCTGCAGGAGAACTGCCCCGAGCGGGCGCTGCAGATCGCCCTGGAGCTGGCCCGCGCCGCCGGCAGAGACGGGATGGTTGGGGGGCAGGTTCTGGACCTGGAAGCAGAAGGAAAGGCCGTGGGGCTGGAAGAGCTTGAAACAATCGACCGCCTGAAAACCGGCGCCCTGCTGCAGGCGGCGGTGCGCTGCGGCGCCATCGCTGCAGGGGCGTCAAGGGAGCAACTCCAGGCGCTCAGCGATTACGCCTTCCGCCTGGGGCTGGCCTTCCAGATCACCGACGATCTCCTCGACCTGGAGGGAGATGCCGCCGAGATGGGCAAGGCCACCGGGGCGGACCAGGCCCG
The DNA here is from genome assembly GCA_012800855.1 of Bacillota bacterium. Lineage (GTDB taxonomy): Bacteria > Bacillota > Dethiobacteria > DTU022 > DTU022 > JAAZIN01. Next base: position 13,061 of record JAAZIN010000077.1, on the reverse strand, counting down.
CGGCAAGGCCACCTTCCCGGCCTTGCTGGGAAAAGAGGCCGCGCGGCGGCGCGCCGACTCGCTTTACCGCGAGGCGCTGGAAGCCCTGGAAATGCTGGGACAGCCGGCGGAGCTGCTGCTGGAGCTGGCCCGCCGCCTCGTCTTCCGCAGCAAGTAAAGCGGGACCCTTAGGGTGGGCCTTTTTGTTCCACGAAGCTTGAGGAAGTGCTGCGGCGAGGAGCCGCTGGCCAAAAAGCAAAGAATTACCTACAAAGGAGGTTATCGATTATGGACATGACGGCAAACAGCTGCGATTACTTTCTGGATGTGCTTGCTTCCAACGCTCCAACCCCGGGCGGCGGGGGAGCGGCCGCCTTGGGCGGAGCCATCGGGATGGCCCTCTCCAACATGGTGGGCAACCTGACCGTGGGTAAGAAGAAGTATGCCGCGGTGGAAGACGAGGTCAAGGCCCTCGTCGAAGAGGGCAGTAGGATCATTGAACGGCTGAAGGAGCTGGTGGATGAAGATGCCGAGGCCTTTGCCCCGCTGGCCAAGGCCTACGCGCTGCCGAAAAACACCCCCGAAGAGGCCGCTTACAAGGAGAAGACCCTGGAGGAATGCTCCAAGGTGGCCCTCTCCGTGCCCCTGGAGATCATGCGCCAGGCCTACCGTGGCATCAAGATCCACGAGCGCATGGGAGAGATCGGCTCGCTGCTGGCCATCTCCGACGTGGGCTGCGGTGTGGTCTTTTTGAAAGCGGCCCTGCAGAGTGCCTATCTCAATGTCCTTATCAACATGGGCGCGATCAAGGACCAGGCCTTCCTGGACGAGGTCAACAAGGAGATGACGCAGCTCCTGGAGGACGGGTGCATAATTGCCGATAAGACGCTGGAGCTGGTTATCGGCAAAATCAAAAAATAAGAAAAACGGAGGAGGTTGGGACAATGGCTGAAAAATTAAAGGGCAAGCCGGTGGCCGATGCCATGAAAGAGGAGCTCATCGGCAGAGTGGAGGCCTTGAAAGCAAGGGGCATTACCCCCAAGCTGGGCATCATCCGCGTGGGTGCGCGTCCCGATGACCTCTTTTACGAGGGCGGGATCAAGAAGACGAGCGACGGGATCGGGCTGGCGTACCAGGTTTTCGAGCATCCCGAGGATGTTTCCCAGGAGGAGCTGGAGAAGTCGGTAACCGCCGTGGGCGCCGACAGCTCCATTCACGGCATTCTCATGTTCGCCCCGCTGCCCAAGCATCTCAACGAGAAGAAGATTCGCTCGCTCATCCCGGTGGAGAAGGATGTGGACTGCATGACCCTGGGCAGCGCCGGCAAGGTCTTCGCCGACGACCTGACCGGCTTCCCGCCCTGCACCCCCACCGCCTGCATGGAGATGCTGAAGTTCTACAATATCCCGCTCAAGGGGAAGAAAGTGACCGTGGTGGGCCGCTCCATGGTCGTGGGCAAGCCGGTGGCCATGCTGTTGCTGCGCGAGCATGCCACGGTGACTATCTGCCATTCGCGCACCGAGAACCTGGAGCAGGCCTGCGCCGACGCCGACATTCTCGTTGCCGCCGTGGGGCGGGCCAAGATGATCGGGCCCAGCTACGTCAAGCCGGGCCAGGTGGTCATCGACGTGGGCATTAACGAGGATCCCGACAACCCGGGCAAGTACTGCGGCGACGTTGACTTTGAAGCCGTGGAGCCCATCGTGGAGAAGATCACTCCTGTCCCCGGCGGTGTGGGCTCGGTGACAACCATCGTTCTCTGCAAGCACACGGTCATGGCCTGTGAAATGCAAAACAGCTAGCTGGTCGAGCCGGCGCCGGCCGGCCCGGCGCCGCTCCTTGAGAAATAAACAGAGATGTGCTATAATTTTTCTACCAGTAAAACATAAGTGGTGCAGTATTCTAGTTGGCTCCACCTCTTCGAAAACGGGCCTAAAAATCCGTTAAGGGCACATCGATGAAGTTCCTGGTGCTGGCTGCCGACGCCCAGTCGGGGGCTGGTGCTGGGAGTTAAGAAGGACGGGGCAACCTACAAGGGCATGTAGGCATTGACCCTGCCTTCGCGGAGACCCAATGACGGTGGCCATGCTTCGGCTACTGCTTGGGAAGGAACCTGCATTCGGTGAAAGCTGGGTGCAGTGTAGCCTGCCTTGAGTGGCGCCGGCGGGGGGAAAGCATAGTTCCTGAAACCTGCGCTGCAAAAGAGGCTAGAAGAGGAGCGGGGCCAGAGAGGAAAACTCCTAGACTGCTCTCGAAAGAGAGGCATGCCAGGGATTAAAGTGCGAGCTAAGTGGCAATCCAGCTCCGCCGGTGGCGACATGGCGGGAATAATCTGAAAAGGGAACTGCCTCTTCGGCGACGAGAGGTGATTATTCGGGAAAACCTGCTGGACCTAAGCCGCAACGTTTACCTGGCATGCTACCACTTATGTTTTTTTGTACATAATATGCCATCGGGCTTGGCCGGATGGGCCAAGCCGGCTAAAACAATCGATCCGGCACAAGGTGATGCCGGGAGTGGCATGGTGACGAGGTGGGAAGAGGAAAGCGCAACCGTCCATCGGGACGCTGGATAGCCAGCATCACCATCTGGTCTTTTATCCTGGCTGTGGTTATCGGCATCGCGGCGCGGCTGCTGCTCAATGCCATCTACTCGCTGCTGCTATCTTTCTTCATTTTGATCGCCGTGATCATGCTGGGTATAATTTTTGACATCATTGGCACCGCTGCCGCCGCGGCGGAGCTGCCGCCGCTTAATGCCAGGGCCGCCCGCAAGGTGGACGGCGCCCGCTACGCGGTCTACCTGGTGCAGCATGCCGACCAGGTGGCCAATTTCTGCAACGATGTCATCGGCGATATCAGCGGCATTGTCAGCGGCACGCTGGCGGCGGTAATTATTTCGCGGCTGGCTGCCGCGAGCTTTTTTGAGGCCGAAACGGTGGAAGTTTACGGCGGGATCTTGCTGGCTGCCATGGTGGCGGCCCTGACCGTGGGAGGAAAGGCCTGGGGCAAAAACGTGGCCATCACCCGCTCCACCGAAATTATTGCCTTTGTAGGAAAGATTCTCGCCCGGGTGGATAGAATGGGAAAGGGGAGCCTTTTCCTTAAAAAATCGAGGTGACAGCGCATGGGGAATTGGCCCGGCCAGCTGAAGCTTCCTGAAGACCTGAAGAACCTTTCCATCGCCGAGCTGAAAGAACTGGCTGCAGAAATAAGGCAGTACATGATCCGCACGGTGGCGGATACCGGGGGCCACCTCGCATCAAACCTGGGCGTGGTGGAGCTGGCCCTGGCCCTGCACAGCACCTTTGACAGCCCTCGCGATCGCATCATCTGGGATGTGGGCCACCAGAGCTACCCGCACAAGCTTCTCACAGGCCGCTGGGATCGCTTTCCCACCCTGCGCCGCTACGGCGGGCTGAGCGGCTTTCCCAAGCCTTCGGAAAGCGAGCACGACCCCTTTGGCACGGGGCACAGCTCCACCTCCATATCGGCCGCCCTTGGCCTGGCCCTGGCCCGCGATTTTTACGGCGAAAACTACCGGGTTATCGCCGTCATCGGCGACGGGGCCCTTACCGGGGGAATGGCCTACGAGGCCCTGAACCACGCCGGCCATGTCAAGGCTGATCTCATTGTGGTTTTAAACGACAACAAGATGTCCATCAGCTCCAACGTGGGCGCCATCTCCGATTACCTGGGAAGGATCCGCTCCGACCCCAAGTATTCGCGCTTGAAGGCTGAATTCGAACAGCTGATGAACCGGGTCCCCCTGGTGGGGAAGAAGATGGTGGAGTCCGCCGAAAGGCTCCGCGGAGGCCTGAAATACCTGCTCACGCCGGGGATGATTTTTGAAGAGCTTGGCCTCACCTATTTCGGCCCCGTTGACGGGCACAATATCGCCGCCCTGAAAAGAACCCTCCGCCAGGCGGCGCGGATGAAAGGCCCGGTGCTGGTGCACGTCCTCACGGAGAAGGGGAAGGGCTACCCCCATGCCGAGGCGGCGCCGGAGCGCTTTCACGGCATCGGCCCTTTTGACCTGGGCAACGGCCTGCCGCGCAGTAAAAAAAAATACCCCACCTATACCGAGGTTTTCGGGAAGACGATGCTGAAACTGGCCGCAGCGGATCCCAAGATCGTGGCCTTGACGGCGGCAATGGCGGGAGGCACCGGGCTGAGCCGCTTTGCCGAGCTCTACCCGCAGCGTTTCTACGATGTGGGCATTGCCGAGCAGCATGCCGCCGGGCTGGCGGCGGCTCTCGCCGCCGGGGGCCTGAAGCCCGTTTTCGCCGTCTACTCCACCTTTCTCCAGCGGGCTTACGACCAGCTCGTTCACGATATCTGCCTGCAAAATCTTCCCGTGGTTCTAGCCGTTGACCGGGCCGGCATTGTGGGCGAGGACGGCGAGACACACCAGGGAATTTTTGATCTCTCCTACCTGCGCAGCATCCCGGGGATGGCGATAATGGCGCCCCGCAACGAGGATGAGCTGCAGCACATGCTTTATACCGCCCTCTACGGTGCTCCCGGGCCGGCAGCGCTGCGCTACCCCCGGGACAAGGGCGAAGGGGTACCCTTGAGTGAGCCTCGCCTGCTGCCCTGGGGGAAAGGGGAGCTGCTACGGGAGGGGAAGGATCTGCTCATCGTTGCCGCCGGCACCGTGGCCAATGCGGCCCTGGCAGCAGCAGACAGGCTGGCCAGGGAAGCGGGCATTGATGCGGCGGTGATCAACGCCCGCTTTGTCAAGCCCTTGGATGAAGAGCTTATCCTCCAATGGGCCCGGCGATGCGGCCGCCTGCTCACGGTAGAGGAGAGCATCCTCGCCGGGGGCTTCGGCAGCGCCGTGCTCGAACTCCTGGCGGAGCGTGGCCTGGCGCTCCCTGTGAGCCGCCTGGGCATAGATGATCGCTTCGTCGAGCAGGGCCCGCGCGAGCTGCTCCTCTCGCTTTACGGCCTCGACGCGGAGGGCATCTACCGGGAGGCGCTCTCCTTTACCCGCGTCGGGGTGCCGGGAGGTGCGCCTTGAAGTTGAAGCAGAAAGGGGAGCGCCAGAGGCTGGACCTGCTGCTGCAGGAGAGGTTCCCCGGGCTCAGCCGCAGCCGCGCCCGCGCGGAAATCATGGCCGGGAGAGTGCTCGTGGAAGGGAAGCCCTGCACTAAGCCGGGGACCTTCCATCCCCGCGATGCCGCAATAACGCTCCTGGAGCCCGCGCAGCCCTACGTGAGCCGCGGCGGGGTGAAGCTGGCCGGCGCCCTGGATGACCTGGGGCTGGAGGTTGCCGGCCTCACCGTCCTCGACGTGGGCGCCTCCACGGGCGGCTTCACCGACTGCCTGCTGCAGCGCGGCGCCGCCCAGGTTATTGCCCTCGACGTGGGCTACGGCCAGCTAGACTGGAAGCTGCGGCAGCACCCGCAGGTGACGGTGATGGAGCGCTTCAACATTCGCCATCTCAAGCCGCAGCATCTCCCCGTGATCCCGGACCTGGCCGTGGTGGACCTCTCTTTCATCTCGCTGAAGCTGGTCCTGCCGGTGCTGAAGGAAAACGGCATTCCCCTGGTGCTGGCCCTGGTGAAGCCGCAGTTTGAGGTGGGGCGGGCCGAGGCCGGCAGGGGGAAAGGCGTCATCCGCGATCCTCGACTGCACAAGACCGTGCTTCAGGAACTGGTGGCATATGCCTGCGCCAGGGGCTACTGCGCCTCCGCTCTCACCTTCTCTCGCCTCCCCGGTCCACGGGGCAACCTGGAATTTTTTGTTCTCTGGAAGAGCACCGACGGCGGCTGCGCCTGCCGGAAGGAGATAGAGGCGGAGATCGCCGGGGTGGTCGAGCGGGCCCACCGCGAACTGGCAAAATAATCCGCTGGTTAAAGGAATTGAACCGGACCCGGCGAATAGTTTAAGTACTGCTCTACGGCTGGTGGTGATGGCATGCGCCCGCAGGACTATCTCTGGCTGCTGCTTCTGTCCGGCTCCTATCTCATTTTTTTCCTCTACAGCCGCAAACGCAGGAAGAGCGCCAGGCCCTCGCGTCGCGCCGACAGGCCGCTGACCCGCCGGGAGCAGAAGATCTGGAACATGCTGCAGGCTGCCGGCTACCAGCTTGAAGAAGTGCACCCCTCGCTCCCGGTGACCATGACCGTAGACGGGAAGAAAAAGAGCTTTAATTACGAGGGCGATTTCATTGTCTCCAGGGGCGGCGAAAGCTTTTTGGTAAAGTTAATCAAGGCGGACAGCCCGTCCTCCTGGAGCGCCTTGAGGCGGGAGCTCCTTCTAGACTGCCTTTTTTTTCAAACGGATGGGGTCTTCTGCTATCATGAGGCTAGAGGAGAGCTTGAAGAGGTGCGCTTTTCCTATAGCAGAGAGCCGGTGGAAAGGCCGTGGCCCCGGAAGGCGGTGCTGCTCCTGCTGGTGATCATGGGTATTCTCTTCGCGGCCTTCCTGCTTCGGGAGGGCTTGCTCTAGAAGGAGGCGCCATGCGCGGCATCGGACTCATTCCCAACTGGAAGAAAGAAAACGCGGCGCTGGTGGTAGAGCGCATCGGCGATTTTTTCAAGCGGCGTAACATCCTGCTGCTCACGGCTGATCCGCGGCAGACCGATTACCAGGCGGCGGGCTCCCTGGCGGAGAGGCTGGAGAGCTGGCGCGGCCGGGTGGAGCTGCTTATCGTCGCCGGCGGCGACGGGACCATCCTCAGGGCGGCGCGCGACCTGGCGCACTGGGATGTGCCCATACTGGGGATCAACATGGGGCACAAGGGCTTCCTGGCCGAGATCGAAGTGGAGCAGATGGACCGCTACCTGCAGTATATCGTGGCGGGGCAGTACCAGTTCCGCGAGCGGATGATGCTCGAGGCCGCGGTGCAGCGCGAAGGGCGCCTCCTGGGGCGCTTTATTGCCCTGAACGACATCGTCGTGTCGCGGGGCCCCTTTTCCCGGATCCTCACGGTAAACACCTACATTAACAATGAATTCCTGGAATGCTATTCCGGCGACGGGGTCATCGTGGCCACGCCGACGGGCTCAACGGGCTACTCCCTCTCCGCCGGCGGTCCCATCGTCAACCCCTCCCTGGAACTGATTGTGATTACTCCCATCTGCCCGCACAGCCTGAACAACCGCGCCGTTATTGTCGCCGTGAATGAGCAGATCCTCATGCGCGTAGATTCCCGCCAGGCCCAGGTGGTCATGACAGCGGACGGGCAGGTGGGCTTCGCCCTGGAGGACGGCGACGAGATTGCGGTCAGGAAGGCGGAGCAGAAGGTAAAGCTGGTGCACTTTGGAGACAATTCCTTCTACCGCCTGCTGCGCGAGAAGATCAAAAGCTGAACAGCGGCGAGGAGAGGCAAGGGGGAGAACAGCAGGTGCTTGTGGAGTTGCGGGTCTCGCAATTTGCCCTCATCGATGAGCTTAACCTGAAGTTTGGCCCGGGGCTGAACGTGCTCAGCGGGGAGACGGGGGCGGGCAAATCCATTGTCATCGGGGCGATCAACCTGCTCCTGGGCGAACGCGCGGCCACGGATCAGATCCGACAGGGCGAGGAGAGCGCCTACGTGGAAGGCATTTTTGAATGTCCCTCCGCCTGCGCTGCGGAGATCCGCGCCCTTCTTGAAGAGGCCGGCATAGCTGCGGGAGAGGCGCTCATCGTGGCCCGGGAGCTGTCGCGCAGCGGTCGCAGCGTGGGCCGGGTGAACGGCAGGACGGTGCCCGTCTCTTTTCTCAAGGAATTGGGGCAGCGCCTTGTGGATGTGCACGGGCAGCACCAGCACCAGTCGCTGCTGCGGCCTGACTATCACCGGGAGCTGCTTGACTCCTTCGGCGGCGAGAGGTGCGCCGCCGCCCGCCGCCGCGTGGAGAGCCTCTACCGGCGGCGGCAGGAGCTCTTGGCCCAGCTGTCCGAGCTGGGAGTGGACAGCGCCGAGCGGGAGCGGCGCATGGACATCCTCACTTTCCAGATTAACGAGATCGCGGCGGCGAAGCTCGAGCCCGACGAGGAAGAGAGGCTGCTGAAAGAGGAGAAGATCCTGGCCCATGCGGAGAAGCTGGGCCGGCTTGTGGCTGGCGCCTACAAGGAGATTTTCCAGGGCGACGAACGCGGCGGTGTTCCCTCGGCCATTGATCTTCTGGCCGCCGCCCGGGGAGAGCTGGAGGAGGCGGCCCAGATTGATGAAAAGCTGGACCCCCTGGTGGAGATGCTGGAGAGCGCTGCGGCGCAGATTGAGGAGGTCTCCCTGGAGCTGCGCGATTACCGGGCTGCCTTTGACTACAACCCTGCCGAGCTGGCTGCCGTGCAGAGTCGCCTGGAGCTGCTGCAGGCTTTGAAAAGAAAGTACGGCCCCACCGTGGCGGAGGTCATCGAGTTTGGGCGCCGGGCCGCTGAAGAGCTGGAGCGGCTGCGGAACAGCGAAGCGCTGGCGCGCGAGCTGGAAAAGGAGATTGCCGCCGCCGAGGAGCAGCTGCGGGAGGCCTGCCGGGAGCTGAGCAAGCGGCGCCGCGAGGCGGCTGAGCAGCTGGAGCCTCTTCTGGCCGACGTCCTGCGGGAGCTGGCCATGCCCAATGCTCGCTTTACCGTGAGCATCTCCCCGCTGGAACACTTCACGCTACTGGGCATGGACAGTGTGGAATTTCTCTTTTCGGCCAACCCCGGCGAAGAGGTTAAGCCCCTGGCGAAGATCATCTCTGGGGGAGAGATGTCGCGGGTGATGCTTGCCCTGAAGGCCATCTTTGCCGCGCAGGATCGAATCCCCGTGCTCATCTTCGACGAGGTGGACGCCGGTATCGGCGGCGCGGCGGTGCAGGCCGTGGCCGAGAAGCTGGCGGCGCTGGCCGCTTATCACCAGATTATCTGCGTCACGCACAGCCCCCAGATCGCGGTCATGGCAGACCACCACCTGCGCCTTTACAAGGAGATTGCCGGGGAGCGCACCCTCACCAGGGCGCAGCATTTAATTGGAGAGGACCGGCGCGCCGAGATTGCGCGCATGCTTGACGGGGCGGCCATCGATCGCGCCGGCCTGGAGCACGTGGACAGCCTGCTCGAACGGGCGCAGCGCATAAAAAGGGAGCGCGGCCTGGGGCCGCAATAAGTCCGCCGCAGCTTGGGCGGGCAGGGAAGCCGGAAAGGCAGGGAAAAGATATGAGAAAGTGGTTAAGGCCTTTGACTCCCAAACGAGCATGGGATCAGTTTGTCGAGGATTCGGTTAAAAAATTTGTTTCAGAATTTTACCATGAAGGGTACAGAGACATTCTAGAAATGTGCAGGAAGTATGCTTATGACGTTTTGGCAAACCTGGGCAAACCTTATGCGCAGGAAGAAGTGGAACATCTGGCCAACCTGCTTAAGCAATATATTGAAGAGGCAGGCTATGATGAAAATGATTTATATACAGAAGAAGAACTTGATGCCATGTGGCAAAAAGACGCAGAGGAACTGCTTAAATTATTTTCAAGATTTATTGAACAGTAAGTTTATGCTTTTCATCTTTATCATCCCGAGCGGAGCAAAGAATCTCATACCGGGTTTCCGCTTTAAAGCAGGGGGCTGTCCTGTTTAAGACAGCCCCCCCCTAATAGTCCCCATGGACATTCCACCGGCAGGCGGGCGGCCGTGGAAGCCCGCCCCTGTTTCACATCTTCAACGGGCCTTGTTGTTCAGGCGCAGGTGGTCGGCCATCATGGCGATGAACTCGGAGTTGGTGGGCTTTCCTTTCTCCGTCTTGATGGTGTAGCCGAAGAACTTTTTGATCACGTCAATGTTGTTGCGGGCCCAGGCCACCTCAATGGCATGGCGGATGGCTCTCTCCACCCGGCTGGGCGTGGTGTTGAAGCGCTGAGCAATCTCGGGGTATAAGATCTTGGTAATGGATCCCAGCAGATCAATATCCTCCACCACCATGATGATGGCATCACGCAGGTAAAGGTAGCCCTTGATATGGGCGGGGATTCCAATCTGGTGCATGATTTCGGTGACTTCTTCCTCCAGCGATATCCTGGGCTGCTCTTTTTTGGCCACGGTTGCGGCAGGCATCTCTGTTTCGCGGACAAGGTCGCTGCCGTTTAACTGGCGGATTCTTTCGGGGAGGATCTCCATGTCAAAGGGCTTTAGGATATAGTAGTCCGCGCCCAGTTCCACTGCCCTCCTGGTGACATTTTCGTGGCCGAATGCGGTGAGCATAATTATGCGCGGCTTATGCTCCAGGTTCATCTCTGCGAGCGCCTCCAGCACGCCGATTCCGTCCAGGTGAGGCATGATAATATCAAGAATAAGGACATCGACCTGGTGGTTTTGGAACAGTTCCAGGACTTCCTTTCCATTGTAGGCGCTCCCGACAATTTCAAAATCGGGCTGCATGGAGAGATAGGAAGCAAGCAATCCGTTGAGCTCGCGGTTGTCGTCGGCTACAACAATTTTCAGCACACTTTTTCCCTCCTTGAATTTTTTAAACGATGGGGCTTTTGCAAAATATTCGACATATCGATGTAAGTTCCTTCTTCCAAATATAAAAATTATTAATTATTGGTAATTATTTCTGCTTTCCTGGTACATCCATTCCAGGAAAATGCCATATCCCCGCGTGGGATCGTTGACAAAAACGTGCGTTACCGCGCCCACAAGCTTTCCATTCTGGATTATGGGGCTGCCGCTCATCCCCTGGATAATCCCGCCGGTGGTATGCAGGAGCTCTTCGTCCACTACCCGGATAATCATACCCTTGTCTGCGGGATTGGTCTGGTGGGCCAGCTTCTCAATTTCCACGGCAAAGCTGCGGATGATTTCACCCTCAATGACTGTGAGAATCTCGGCGGGTCCTTTCTGCACTTCGCCGGCCAGGGCCATGGGCAGCGGATCGGGGTAGGGGGTGGAGGCGTTGTATTGAAAATCGGGGATCTCGCCAAAAATGCCGTAAGCGGTATTTTTACAGATATTGCCCCATCTTTCGTCAACGAAAACCCCTGTTTTTTCGCCGGGTTGTCCCCGCTTGGCCGCCTTAATGTCGATGATCCTGGCTTTAACGATGGAACCCTCGCACAGGTCTATGGGCTCCTGGGTTTCGGAGTCGAGAATGACGTGCCCCAGGGCGCCGTATTTTTTAGTCAGCGGATCATAGAAGGTCAGCGTGCCCACCCCGGCGGCGGTATCACGCAGGTAGAGGCCGATGCGGTAGGCGTCGTCAGCCGGCGAGTAAAGGGGGTTCAGCGAGATCTTGATTTTTTTGCCGCGGCGACTGATGAGCAGTTCCACCCTCTTGCCGCCGATTTCCTCCAGGATGCGCGCGGCGCTGGGCGCATCGTTCACCTTGTTCCCGTTAATCTCCAGGATGGAATCGCCTATCTTGACCCCGGCGTCGCGGGCCGGCGAGACGCTTTTTCCCGAAACGTTGAAATAATAGTAGCCCACCACGTTGACGCCATGCGAGCGAAGCTTGATCCCGATGGAATGCCCGCCGGGAATGAGCTTTACCTCCGGGACTACGTTTACCGTCACCCGGCGCAGCGGAATCCAGCCAAAAAGGGAGAACTCCAGCCTGGCCTGGCCCAGGTTATGCCCCTGCAGGCTGATGGGGGCGTTGACCCGCTGCAGTTCTTTTAGCAGGGGGCTGCCGTTGAACAGGATGACATCATCGCCGTCGCCGCGCACGTAGAGGAAGGGGATGCGAATGTTTACATAATACGATCCGCCGGGGTAAATCCTTATATTCTCCACGATGCCGGCCTTTAGCTGCCAGCTTGCCAGGGCCGTCCAGAAAAGGAGAAGAATTAAGATCATGTAAAATAAATGCTTGAGTTGGCCTCTTTTCATCGATTATCTAATTCCTTCCGCTTGCGTTTTGGCGCAGGTAAGCGCTTTTAAATTGTCCGCAACGGGAGCAATTTATGCTTCGAAGTTGACATAAGTGGGAAGCGTATATTTAGCAGCGCATCGTCTTTGCGGAAGCTTTGGCTTGATTTGTTTAATATGTTTGGGAGGGATTGGGGAAAGATAAATGAGGGTGTGGTTGCAGGATGTTTTACTCCCTTGCCGGAACAGGGAAAGCGGCCTGCCGGGCCGGGCGGCTGCGCAAGGATCGTTCGACCAAGAAGCTGATCCAGAGGATTCGTCCCCACGAGATCGCCTTAATTTCCCACCGGGACCTGGACTGGACCGCGGCCGAAGGGCTGCTGCGCCGCGGGGTGAAGGCGGTTTTAAACACCGATTGTTTTTGCAGCGGCCTCTTTCCCCCCGCACCGCTGCAGCAGCTGCTTCAGCGCAAGGTGCACCTCGTGGAGAACCTGGGCGAGCAATTTTTTGACGCCGTGGAAGAGGGGGAGGTGGTCAGCATTGTGGGGGGTGCGGTGTATCGGCGGGGCGCTGAAATTGGCCGCGGCGATGTCATTACCGAGCGTGCCTGCGAGCGGATATACCGGGAGGCGCTGCAGCGCCGGGCTCAAGTCATGGAAGATTTCCTGGTCAATACGCTCGATTATGCCTACCGAGAACGCCGCCTGATCACGGAGCATATGCCCCTGCCCTCTCTAAAGACCTCCTTTAGAAACCGCGACGCCGTGGTGGTGATCCGGGGAAAGGGCTTCCGCGAAGACCTCCGGGCGCTGAAAATCTACCTGCGGGAGAAGAAGCCTGTCCTGGTGGGCGTGGATGGAGGCGGCGATGCGCTACTGGAATGCGGCCTCACCCCGGATCTCATTGTTGGCGACATGGACAGCGTCAGCGACGAGGCGCTGCGGCAGGCCCGCGAGCTGGTCGTTCATGCCTACCCCGACGGCCGGGGGGTGCCCGGCCGGGAGAGGCTGGAGCGGCTTGGGTTGAAGTACCATATTTTCAGCGCCCCGGGAACCAGCGAAGACATTGCCCTGCTGCTGGCCTATGACCTGGGAGCGGCACTCATCGTGGCCGTGGGGACCCATTTTTCGGTGACCGAATTCCTGGAGAAGGGGAGAAGGGGCATGGCCAGCACCATCCTGGTTCGCCTTAAAGTGGGAGACCGGCTTGTGGATGCCAAGGGGGTTGGCCGGCTCTACCAGCCGCGGAATGCGGGCCTGCTGCTGCCCCTGGCCCTCTGCGCCGGCTTTTCCCCCCTGCTGGTAATGGCGCTTT
>JAAZIN010000076.1 GCA_012800855.1 Bacillota bacterium | reverse complement strand
GGTGCGGCTGAGCCGGCCCAGGGTCATGGTTTCGATCCAGAGCTGGGGGATGGGGAGGCGGAGCCGGATCAGGGAGGTGTTGACCTGCAGGTTTTCCACGAAGCCGTCGCGCGGCCCGCGGATGGCGATCTCGTTGTTCGGTTCGCTCACTTCTCTGACTTTAGGGCTGCGTGTATCGCAGATCAACGCGCCCGGGCTGCCATCGAGAAGGAGAGCGGTTCCGCCGCGGGAAATGGAGGCGAAGAGATCGGCGAGATTATCTACGCTGATAATCTCATCTGAAGTGAGGAGCTTCTCCCTGGCAATCTCCAGTCCCCGCCCTCTTTCAAGGGGGATCTTTAATCGCTTCGAGTCGACAATCAGGCTGCGCACGATCTCTTCGGCCGATCTCCGTTCGGTCAGCCCATCCAGGAACAGTAGGGCACCGGGCAGATCGCCGGCGGTGAAGCGACGCAGGCTGATGTCGTAGCTGAAGCCGGCCGCTTCCTGTATTTTTTTCAGGTTGGCATCCAGGTTTTTGCCCAGCTTTTCCCGGGCTGCCGCCGCCTGCAGGACGCTGATGTCCTCGTCGGCGCCCCGTGTCAGGGTTCTTCTATTTTTCCCCAAAAAGCTCATCAGCCGCCTGAACAGAACCGTTCACCCTTTCGTTTTATTTTCTGACGCCGCAGAAAAAATATGTGGCCGCCAGGTAGAGCGAAATATTAATAAAACTGTCGAACAGGGGTATGAAAGTAAAATAAAAAATGTTAAACTTATGCTGAAAGGGGCTGCAATTGCCGGCGCCGGTTCCGCGAGCCGGATTTCTGGACAAGGCAGGCAGCTTTCACGCCCCGGCCTTGGAGATTTTAAAAATCAAAAAGAATGGGGGAGAATTGCCGATGAAACTTAACGGTCAGTCGGAGATCACGAGGATTGAAAGTGTGCTGGTGAAACATGTCCGGAACGCCTGGCGGAGCCAGGAGCATGTCGACTCCTGGTGGCGCAAGCTCTACTATCCGGCTCGCCCCGATTACAAAAAGGCGGAGGCTGAATATGAACATTTTATCGGCCTGCTGAGAGAGCATATCCCGCAGGTTTACGAACTGCCGGCAAACGAGAAGGTTACCCCCGATTCACTCTACCCGCGGGACCCGGTGGTGATCACCGGGGAAGGCGCCATTCTTTTGAACATGGGCAAGGAGCAGCGCCGGAGCGAAGCGGAGGCCATCGGCGACTGGTGCAAGGAGCAGGGGATTCCCATCCTGGGCTCCATTAAGCCCCCGGGGACAATGGAAGGCGGCGACCTGCTCTGGTTCGATGAGAAGACGTTGGCCGTGGGCATAAGCTACCGCACCAACAGCGAGGGCGTGCGCCAGTTCCGGGAGCTGACCAGGGGCATTGTGGAGGAGATCATCGAAGTGCCCATGCCCCACGCCAACGGGCCCGAGGAGTGCCTGCACCTCATGTGCATTATCAGCCCCATCGACGTGGACCTGGCGGTGGTCTACTCTCCCTTGATGGTGGTTCCCTTTCGCAATTACCTGCTGGAAAAGGGGATTAAGCTCATCGAGGTGCCGCCGGAAGAGTACGCCCGGCAGGCCTGCAATATCTTGGCCTTCGCGCCGCGCAAGTGCATCATGGTTGAGGGCAACCCGCGCACCCAGGAGGCCCTGGAGAAGGAAGGGGTGGAGGTTTACACCTACCCCGGCGAGGAGATCTGCATAAAAGGCGGCGGGGGCCCCACTTGCCTGACCAGGCCTCTTTTCAGAGGCTAATCCTATTGCGGTTCTTGCGCAGAATCTCATACAGGGCCAAGTTTTTTCATATCCTAAACATGGCGAAGCAGGTATTTGCCCGGGGCGCAGCGAAAAAACATGATCCAGTTTGAGTCAAAGCCGCCGCCCCTTGACTCAGTTCATTCTTGCTCTAAGAAGGTGATCCCCATAAGAGTATTGATTCTGCGCGACTACCAATCTTTAAGCGAAAGAGCGGCCCATGTAGTTGCTGAGACCGTCCGCGCCAACCCGTGGGCGGTGCTGGGCCTGGCTACCGGTTCTACCCCGCTGGGACTTTACCGCGAACTGGTGAGGATGGCGCAGGAAGGGCGGGTCGACTTCAGCCGGGTGACCACGTTCAACCTGGACGAGTACTATCCCATTAAAAAGGAGAACCCGCAGAGCTACTACTACTACATGCGCCAGAACTTTTGGGAGCCGGCAGGCATTGCGCCCGGCAGCTACCATATTCCCAACGGGGATCCCGCAGATGTGGCGGCCGAGTGTCGCCGCTACGAGCGGAAAATCAAGGACGCCGGCGGGATCGATCTGCAGATACTGGGCATCGGCGTTAATGGCCACATCGGCTTTAACGAGCCCGCGGAAAAGCTGCAGGCGGAGACCCACCTGGTGCAGCTGTCCGAGGACACCATTATTGCCAACAGCCGCTTCTTTGAAAAGGCGGAAGACGTGCCCCGCCATGCCCTGACCATGGGCATGGGGACGATTATGAAGGCGCGCCGCATCCTGCTCCTGGCCTCGGGCGAAAGCAAGGCCGAAGCCATCAGGGACACCGTTAAAGGGTCCGTTACCACCATGGTCCCCGCGTCGCTGCTGCAGCTCCATCCCAGGGTGACAGTGATGGTGGACCGGGAAGCGGCGAAGTATCTCCTGGGCTAAAGCGGGCCTCCAAAATGATAATTAAATAGATAGATGGAGAGGAGACCGGGTGATCCTCGATGTCATAAAAGGCCACATGGGCGGCAATACCATTGCCCTTCTTTACGGTGAGCAGCTGCCGGCGGGGAGAGAGCTGGAGCTGTCGGTAAAGGCACTGGGGCAGAATTACCTATGGTGCCACGAGGCGGGCCTCCTCTATCCCTCCGCCGCCGGCGGCAACCGCCTGCGGGCAAAGATCAGTGAACCCACAGTGCCCTCCTTCATCAGCGCCTGCGGGGGGATGACCCAGGTCCTGGGGAAGGCCCTGGTGGAAACGAACCTGGGGAAAAAACTCGGCATCAAGCTGTCAGAACCGGTCAGCGAAGTAATCGTGGAAACGGATGCCGGCCCCACCCGGCTGGAGATCTACATAGACGGCGGCAAGGCCGTGCGCGTGCTTACCGATTTGAGCGCCTTCCTTGGGGAATGCCTGGAAAGGGGGGTGCGCCCCTGGAAGCTGCAGGGGGTGGAGCTTTACCAGGCAGGAGTGGTTATGGTCGTCGACGCGGAGGAGGTCAAGAGAGCCTACCCCCGCGTTGATTTTTTCAACTGGGATGCCCCCACGCGGGATCTGCTAACCCGGATCCAGGAAGAATTCCGGGAGAAAACCGGCGTGAGCGATTACTGTATCACCCTTTACGACTGGAATCCGGAAAGGGGCGGCGACCTGCGGGTGCTCTTTCCCCACTGCATATCCCAGGACTACTTTGAACCGGCCTGCGGCACGGGCAGCGTAGCCCTCGGGGCGGCCCTGGTCTGCTCCGGCGAACTGGCGCGACGCCGCGGCATGGCGGAGGGCAGGGTGAAGTTGAACCTGGAAGCGGGCGGCGGGATTGGCATGGGCGGCCCCGATACAACCGAGGTCTTCCTGGAGGTATCGGGAGGCCTGCCTGTCCACGCCTCCTTCTCCCATAGCCTGGTGGAGATCACCCTCACGGGGAAGCTTTACCTGTAAGGACCAACAGCCTCCATATATCATCCCGTATGGCCCGGCATGAAACAGCCGGGCCATACTTTTTGTCTCCGGCCAATTCATTAACCGTTAAGGCCTCCGCGCATATAATATAGCGAGTGAGCGAGGCAGCATTAGGACGTTGCAAGCAGCGCCATAGCTCTCTCATTCAATCCGTGTTGAAAGGGGGTAAAGCTTCATGAGGTATTATACCAGTGGTGGTGTACCCAAGTGCCCCTGCGCGCAGTTTCCTCCCAAGGGAAAGGAACCGGGCGGCCGAGTCCCCGTTTCCTGCCCGCCCGGTTTCGAGGGCCGCTACACGGTGCAGCCGGGTGACACCATGTTCTCCATAGCGCAGCGCTTTGGGGTGAGCCTTAACGCGCTTATTGCCGCCAACCCGCAGATCCCCAATCCCAACCTCATCTTCCCGGGCGATGTGCTCTGTGTGCCCGGCACGGCGCCGCCCTGCCGTGTTCCAACCAGCTGCCCGCCGGGCTTCCAGGGCCGCTACACGGTGCAGCCGGGAGATACCATGTTCTCCATAGCGCAGCGCTTTGGGGTGAGCCTTGACGCGCTTATTGCCGCCAACCCGCAGATCCCCAATCCCAACTTGATCTTCCCCTGCGACGTGCTCTGCGTGCCCGGTCCTCCCTCGGGCCGCGTTCCGGCCAGCTGCCCGCCGGGCTTCCAGGGCCGCTACACGGTGCAGCCGGGAGATACCATGTTCACCATAGCGCAGCGCTTTGGGGTGAGCCTTGACGCGCTTATTGCCGCCAACCCGCACATCACCAACCCCAACCTTATCTTCCCGGGCGATGTGCTCTGCGTCCCGGAGGTCACGGCTCCTCCGCAGGGACGGGTGCCTGCGTCCTGCCCCACCGGCTTCCAGGGTCGCTATACGGTGCAGCAGGGTGACACCATGTTCTCCATAGCGCAGCGCTTTGGGGTGAGTCTTGACGCGCTTATTGCCGCCAACCCGCACATCACCAATCCCAACGAGCTCTTCCCCTGCGACGTGCTCTGCGTGCCCTGCGCCCAGCCGGGGCGTGTGCCGGCATCTTGCCCCTCCGGCTTCCAGGGGCAGTACACGGTGCAGCCGGGTGATTCCATGTTCACCATAGCGCAGCGCTTTGGGGTGAGTCTTAACGCGCTTATTGCCGCCAACCCGCACATCACCAATCCCAACGAGCTCTTCCCCTGCGACGTGCTCTGCGTGCCCTGCCAGGGCTAAGCAGCGGGTGGATGGTGGATTGGGAGAGCGGTAAGAAAAGGGCCTCCCAGCCAAGGCGGGGAGGCCCTTACCATGTCCATGCCGCGACGGTGCTATGCTTTTTTATTCAGGCATTCCCGGAGCCAGGGATTGAGAACCCTGATATGGGTTCCCTTCATGCCCAGGGAATTGGATTCGATCACGCCGGCGCTTTCCAACTTGCGGAGAGCATTGACGATGACGGAGCGGGTGATCCCCAGCTTGTCGGCAATCTTGCTGGCCACAAGCAGGCCCCTGTCTCCGTCCAGCTCTTCAAAGATTTTTTCCACGGCCTGGTACTCGGAATAGGAGAGGGTATCCAGGGCCAGCTGGACCTCGCTTTTCTGGCGAAGCGCCTTGTTTTTCTCCGCCTCGTTCAGGCGAAGCATCTCCAGGCTGACGCCGATGGAGCCAATTTCCAGCAGGACCAGGTCGTCGACGTCAAAGGGCCTGTCGAAGCGGGTCAGGAAAAGAGTGCCCAGGCGTTTTTCCCCCCTGATGATGGGGAATATGGAGAGATAGCGGTTGCTGTAGGTGCATTTCCTTTCCTGATCAAAGACGCAGTTCCCGTCATTGGGGTGAAAATTAATGTGCACCTGGTCGTCTTTCATCAGGAAATCGCGGCAGAAACCCTCCGTAAAGGAGAGCGTGTCAGCCGACTTGTCAAAGAGTATGTCGCAGTCCACCTTGTGGAGCTGGGAATAGCCTAAAATTTTCCCCTCGTGGTTTACAATATAAACATTGGCCTGAACCAGCTCCTTTAGCACTTCGGCGTGCTTGTTAAAGTCAACTTGCTGACCGCCTGCTTCCTGCAGCTGATGGTTGATGCGGCGTGACTTCTCCAGCAGCGATGAGGTGATCATGTCTGCATATCCCCTTTCCTTTGTTTTTTGCAGGCTACTTAGTTTTAAATTATTAGTTAATTCAGGAAAGCAATTCACTTTCCCCTTGTACTCTAATATACAGTATTCTATAATATATGTCAAGTTCTTTTAAAATGTAAAGACAATATGTACGCAAAATTTATGCGAATGTGTAGATTCTTGCGATCTTTTGAGCGAAAAATGCGGCCTCTCCAGGGCGGGGTGGCTGGGGCGGTGCAGAAATGGCCTCTTTTTCGGGGGGAGCCTGGCTTGATTTAGTATGATATCAGTTTACACCGAGAAAATCAAGAACAACTTTAGGCATTTCCTCTTTGCGGGCAAGGGTGCGGTGCCGTACCGGCAGCTGCTCCAACTTTTGCAGGGGGGTGGGGATGGGCGCTCCGGTAGCCTCTGCCAGGAGCGGCAGCAGTTCAAAGGGGGAGCGGCCGGCGCATTGGGCCGGCGGCAGCACGGCGCGGGCGACGCTGTCGGCAAATTTGAAGGGGCTGGCCGTGGAGAGGATAACGGTCCTGCTGTCATCGCCGGTGGCGGCGCGGTATTTGTCGTAAACCGCCTTCCCCACGGCGGTGTGCGGATCGAGCAAATAGCCATATTCCCTGTAGGTGCGGCCAATGACGGCGATGGTCTCATCATCGCCGGCCCAGTCTGACCAGAAGATGGCGGCCATTGCCCGGAAGACGGCAGGGTGGACCTGGTAGGCCCCCTTCTCCTTGAGCAGGCGCATCCATTCCTTGACCTGCGCGGGGTCGCGGCCGGAGAGCTCAAAGAGCAGCCTCTCCAAGTTGCTTGAAACGAGGATGTCCATGGAGGGGGAGATGGTGCGGTAAAAGGGGCGGTTCCGGTTGTAGAGCCCGGTCTGGAAGAACTCGGCCAGGACATTGTTCTGATTGGCGGCGCAGATGAGCTTCCCGACGGGCAATCCCATGCGGGCGGCGTAATAGCCGGCCAGGATGTTGCCGAAATTCCCGGTAGGAACAACAAAATTAATTTTTTCCCCGGCTTTGATTGTGCCGGAAGCCAGCAAGTCCAGGTAAGCCGAGAAATAGTAGATCACCTGGGGGAGCAGCCGCCCCCAGTTGATGGAATTGGCCGAGGTGAACTTGAATCCACGGCAGGCCAGCTTATCCGCCAGGGCGCCATCGGCAAAGATAGCCTTGACTCCGGCCTGGGCATCGTCAAAATTGCCCCGCACGGCAGCCACGTGGACGTTGCCGCCCTCCTGGGTCACCATCTGCTGCCGCTGGATCGCGCTGACCCCCTCCTCCGGGTAGAAGACGATGACCCGCGTTCCCGGCACGTCGCGAAACCCTTCCAGGGCCGCTTTGCCCGTATCTCCCGAGGTTGCCGTTAGGATAACCGCGGTGGCCCTCTCGCCGGTTTTGGCCGCCGCCGCGTTCAGCAGGTGCGGCAGGAATTGCAGGGCCATATCTTTAAAGGCGCAGGTAGGGCCATGCCAGAGCTCCAGCAGGTAGAGGCGGTCGTCGAGGCGGTGCAGGGGGGCAATGGAGGGGTGCCTGAAGGCGCCACCGCCATAGGCTTTCCTGACCATGGACTCCATCTCTGCCTCGGAGAACTCCTCCAGGAAGGGGCGGATAATGGCCGCCGCCCGCTGCAGGTAGTCCAGGGGAAGCAGCGGCTCCAGGGCCACCCGGGGCAGCGGTGCGGCGGGGACAAATAGCCCGCCGTCCTGGGCCAGGCCCTGCAAAACCGCCCTGGTGGCAGGGCGGGGCTGCTCTTCTCCGCGGGTGCTGCAATAAAGCATTGTTGCGGCCTCCCTCTCCAGGACCTAGAGGCGGGCGGCCAGCTTGCCCCCTGTCCTCTATACCCTATCTTTAGCTTTAAATGTTCGCGATACGGCCACCGAATCCTTTAACGCCCGATAAAATATGGGCTTCCACAAGCTCCCAAAATCCGGTTTGCTCACTGGAAAAGAGCGACAGGGATCGACAATAAAGAGCAAAGTGCTGCCAGGAAGAGATTTATCATGAAAATATGGGCTAAGAAAACTGTAATCCTTAAATATGGTAATAAAGGGGGCATATTCCCTAGATAATACTTGAAAAAATTTTCACTAATTGGTATACTCTTTTTTAAGAAAATTATCCCGGCAACTTCAAGAAGCGCTGACAGGCAAAAGCCGATACTTGGCGGACAGGTTGATTGTAACCAGGTTGAATACCTTTACGCGCATCTATTCAAGCCCTCATCCAAAATATACTAAACTAGTTCGCTTGACTCCCACAACGATCGCCGCCCTTGCTTGATTATGCCCGTTTTGGGGCTGGAAGGATTCGCTCTGGGAGGTGATAGTCATTACGCTTTACAGCATGCCGGAATCGCCTGGGAATGTCCGTACTTCCTGGTGGGCTCTCTTTTGGGAAGTCCTTGCGCGCAACCTGAAAATGTCCATCGCCACGGTTGACCCGGAAGGGCGGCTGCTTTCTCTCTACAATCATCCCTATCCTGCCTCACAGAGCCAAAAAAATTCACCGTTAATGGCGGCTTTTAATAATTTTTACAGCAAACTTCCTGGGAAATTTGCACATCGCGAAGAGGGGCAGCTTGTTTTTAATCCCCTGGGTTTGCCTGAAGGGATGGCCCGCCTTGAAGACGGTTCCTTTCTGATCCTGGGAGGCTGCCTTGAAGAGCGGGACCCGCAGCGCCTGGACAAGCTTTTGGAGAAGCTAGACAAGCTGGAAGCGCCGGCGCGCGACCAGTTCTGGGCCGAGATGCCCTTGGTTACCCCGGAAAAATTAAAAGAATACCTGTCGAGGGTAGTCGATCTTTATAACTCCCTGCAGCGTTATCACAGCAGCAGCGGCACGGCGGAACTCCTTTCGGCTGTTGAAAATCTGGACAGGCTTATTTCCCTGACATTTAATCCCGAGCATTTTGAATTGAGCGCCACCCTGGAGCTGATTGCTACCTTTATCGTGGCCGTTGCCGGAGGCGGGGGGGCTTTTGCCTTTACCTGCGAGTATCCAGGCAAATCCCTCACCCTGTGGAGCGGCGAACATGCCCATGTCGTGGAGGAACTGGCAGATATATGGAAAACCCTCTGCCGGACTAAGGAGCCGGCCAAGTCCTTTGCCGACCTGGCCTGGAAAATGATAGAGGCTGAGCTGGACCTGACCTTTCAGGGGGTTTACCGCATGCACAATGGCGCCACTGTCTACCTGGGCTTCATCGGCAAGGAGAGGCCTTATCTCCGGAAAGTGCTTGCCGCCCTGGTGAAAAAGGCGGCCGTGGCCCTGGGGGTCTCTTCCCTCTTCAGGGTGTTTCAACACCGCTGGGGACTGGTCTTTAATTCGATCATGCATGGTATCATTGTGACTGACAACCGGGGCACAATTCTCATGATGAACCAGGCGGCAAAGCAGTTTTTTTGCGATTACGGGGTGAAGGTCCCGGCAGCCGGCCAGAAGATCACCGCTTGCGGTTTTGGCCGGCAAATCGAGGAGGCCGTCTGCATTGCCGCCAGGAGCAACCGCAGTTTCATGCAGAAGCGCTCCGCCATCGGCGAGGGTGATTCCCTGGCCCACTTGCGCTGGGACGTGGTGCCCCTGCTGCGCGAGGACGGCTGCAGCGCCGGCGCCGTCCTGGTGTTCAACGATATCACCGAGCCGGTCAAGCTCCACCTTGAAATCCAGGACTGGGAGAGGCTGGCCACGGCCGGAGAGATCGCCGCCGGGCTGGCCCATGAAATCCGCAACCCCCTGGCCACGGCGAAGGCGGCCATTCAGCTCGCCAGGATGGTCAAAGATCCGCCGAAGCAGGAAGAACTGCTGAACAAGCTTGAGCGCGAGCTGGACCGGCTGAACGATATCCTGACCAATTTTCTAAACATTTCCAAGCCTATGCCGGAGAAAAAGCTGGAGCCGGTTAACCTCAACCAGGTCCTGAACGAGCTTCTCTTTCTGCTGAACAGCGAAGCCTTGCTCAACGAAATTGACCTTGAAATTAATTTCTTCTCCGGCAAGCCCCTGGTGGTGCTGGGCTCTTCGGGCAGCCTCAAGCAGGTCTTCCTCAACATAGCGCGCAACGCCATCGAGGCCATGACGAACGGGGGCAAGCTCAGCATCTCCACCTCCCTGCAAAACGGCTGCGTTCATGTCACCTTCCAGGATAACGGGCCAGGGATTCCGGAAGAATATATGGCCACCATAACCAAGCCTTTCTTTACGACAAAACCCGGCGGCACCGGGCTGGGGCTTTCCATCTCTTCGTCCATTGTCAAAATGATGGGCGGGGAGCTGATCATTAAAAGCGCCCTGGGCGAAGGGACTACGGTTAACATCTGCCTACCTGTGTACGAGGATAAAGCCTAATCCTGCCCGCGGCTTTTTGGGTAGAGCATGGGGAAGGGAAGGAAAAGGTGAAGCGTGTCGACGTGGTGATCATCGATGACGATGAGGGCATTCGCTGGGTCTTGCAGCAGACCCTGGAAATGGGCAACTTCAGCTGCGTTGCCGTAAACAATGCCATACAGGGAATCAACACGGTAATGAACTGCCATCCCCGCCTAGCCATCGTCGACATCAAGCTGGGGGCGGTAAACGGCTTCAAGGTAGCACGCATGATCCGCCAGATCTATGATGACGTGAAAATCCTCTTTATGACGGGATACAAGGAAGCGATCACCGAACCCATCGAGGTGGACAATGTTGTCGGCGTGCTGGAGAAGCCCTTCGATGTGGAGGAACTGTTGCAGCTGGTGGCCAAGACCATCAGCCGAGGGTCCGTTTAGGTGGCGATGGCTTGCCGGAGGTAGAAAAAAGTTTATGGATTGAGTTACAATATTTGCGTAGAAGCAATGCAGGCGCAGGGAGGTACGGTTGATGGCGAAGTTGACCTTTTTAGGACATGCCTCTTTTTTGCTGGAAGGCGGCGATGGGGGAAGGCTGATTTTTGATCCCTTCCTCTCCGGCAACCCGGCGGCGGCAGCGAAACCCGGCGACATCAAGGTTGATTACATCCTCGTTTCCCATGCCCACGACGATCACCTGGGCGATGCCTACGACATCGCCGCCCGCAACGATGCCCTCATCATCACTACCGCGGAAATAGCCAGGGCTGCCGGGGCAAAGGGCTGCCGGGCCCATGCCCTTCATATTGGCGGAAGCCATCGCTTCCCCTTCGGCCGGGTCAAGGCGGTTCCCGCCCTCCATGGTGCCGGCATAGCCGGAGGGCATGCCTGCGGCTTCGTGGTGGAATACGGTGGCAGGAACATTTATTTTGCCGGGGATACGGGCCTGTTCGGCGACATGAAGCTCATTGGGGAGCGGCATGACCTTGACCTCGCCCTCCTGCCCATTGGCGACAACTTTACCATGGGCATTGATGATGCCGTTGCTGCCGCCTCCTTTTTACAGGCCCGCCAGGTCATTCCCTACCACTACAACACCTGGCCGATCATTGAAGCAGATCCGCGGTTGTTTAAAGAGAAGGTAGAGCGGCAGGCCGGCTCCCAGTGCATCATCCTCCAGCCGGGCGAAGCCCACGTTTTTTAGCCGCACAGGGCGTTTAAGGGGCTGTCCCCAAGGGGCAGCCCTTTATTTTTATTCTAAACCTCCGCGAAGGCGTACCGTGGGAGCCTGCCTCTAGTCCGGACCGGGTGTGCTCTCCACATTGTGCGGGCGGGGCGGTGCCCCGCCCTTACGCCGGGCCGGGCATGCCCGTTTCCTACAAACGATGCCCTATTGCTCCTGGGGGGGCGGGCGTGGAAGCCCGCCCTCTACGGGTGTTTTATGGTCTCCCCCCTTTGGAAAAGGGGGGATTTTTTCTAATGAAAACCAAGATTACCTTAATATTCTATGTCCCCCTAAATCCCCCTCTAGAAAAGGGGACTTTTAAAAGCCATCCCCGTTAACTGAATCCTAAGGAGATCCCTATCTTACCTTGAGGGTGAAATTAATTCTTGCCTCGCGCGGGCTGTGTGTTTATAATAAAGTTGAACATTTGAACACATGTTCAAATGAGTGGTGAATGGCTCCATGGTTAAACACGAGAAGGAAAGCTGCGATGTATTCTGCGTTCACCCGGAGAAGGTGGAGCGGGTGAGGCCGGAGATGCTGCCGCCGGGGACGGTGGACCAGATGGCGGCAACCTTCAAGGTGCTGGGCGATCCCACGCGCATCAGGATTCTCCATGCCCTCTCCAAGGAAGAGCTCTGCGTCTGCGACCTGGCCCTTCTGCTGGGGATGAGCAGTTCAGCCGTTTCTCACCAGCTGCGGCTGCTGCGGCATGCCAGGCTGGTCAAATGCCGCAAGGAGGGGAAAATGGCTTTCTACGCCCTGGATGATGACCATGTCCTCGCTCTCTTTGAACAGGGGCTGGAGCATGTGGGCCACACCGCCGGTGAGCAGGACGAGGGGAGTTAAAGATGAGAGAGATAGGACATTGCTGCGATTGCCTTGAATGCGGAAAAGTGGTTAGGCTCCAGCCGGCGGGCGCCGGTGCTGACAAAAGCGAAGCCGGGGCCTTTTCCCTGTTAAATTCCCGGGCCGCGCTGCTTCTGTCGGGCGGGGCCCTATTTGTGCTGGCCTTGCTGTTGCGGTTGTTCCACCCGCCCGTGGCGCTGCCCTTTTTAGGCCTTGAGGAAGCGCTCTTCCTGCTGTCTTTTGGCCTGGCCGGCGCCGGGACCATTTGGAAGGCGCTGCTCGGCATGGGGCGGGGGTCTCTTTTCAACGAGAATGCCTTGATGTCCCTGGCCGCCGCCGGGGCCATTGCCATAGGGGAATACCCCGAGGCGGCGGCGCTCATGGTTTTTTTCAATCTGGGCGAGTTGCTGGAGGAATCCGCCGTGCAGCGCTCCCGCCGCTCCATTGCCGTGCTCATGGAAAGCAAGCCCGATTACGCCAACCTTGTCCTGGGCGACGGAGGCACGGAGAAAGTACCTCCGGAAGAGCTGAAGCCGGGCGATGAGATCATCGTCCGCCCCGGTGAAAAAATTCCCCTTGACGGCGTGGTCATCTCCGGAACATCTTCGGTCAACAACGCCGCCCTTACCGGCGAGGCCGCGCCGCTGGGGGTGGAGCCCGGCGCCACCGTTCTTGCCGGCGCGGTAAACGGTCCAGGATTGCTGCGGGTTAGGGTGAGCAAGCCCTTCTCCGAATCGTCCCTGGCCCAGGTTTACCGGCTGGTCCTGGAGTCCGCAGAGCGCAAGGCGCCGGCTGAGCGCTTTATCACCTCCTTTGCCCGCTACTACACGCCGGCCGTAATTGCGGGGGCACTGCTCCTGGCCCTCCTGCCCCCGCTGCTCATTCCGGGCGCCGCGTTCCGCACCTGGCTCTACCGCGCCCTTGTTTTGCTGGTCATCTCCTGCCCCTGCGCCCTGGTCATCTCCATTCCGCTGGGCTATCTCTGCGGCATTGCCGGCGCTTCCAGGAGAGGCATCCTCGTTAAGGGAGCCGGCTACCTGGACGCTCTCCGCAAGGTTAAGGTCGCCGCCTTTGACAAGACCGGCACCATCACCGAGGGCGTTTTCGAGGTCAAGCAGGTGGTGCCGGCGCCGGGGGGGGAGGCGCAGGAACTCCTGGCCTGGGCGGCGCACGCCGAAGCCTACTCCAGCCATCCCCTGGCCCGCTCCATCAGGGAAGCCTACCCCGGAGCCCTGCGCCGCGAGGAGGTGGCCTCCTGCCAGGAGCTTGAGGGCATGGGGGTGAAGGCCACGGTGCGCGGCAAGACTGTCCTTGTGGGCAGCCTGCGGCTGCTGCAGCGGGAGGGGGTGAGGGGCCTTCCCCCGGCGGCGGCAAAGGAGGCTGTTTATGTGGCCGTGGAGGGCGAGTATGCCGGCTTCCTCGTCGTGGGGGACAGGCTGCGCCTGGATGCCGCTCCGGCGGTGCAGCGCCTGAAAAGCCTGGGGGTACGGCGGGTGGTCTTGCTGACGGGCGACCATGATGCCGCGGCGCAGGAAGCGGCCCGCGAGGCCGGCTTTGATGCCGCCCACGCTTCCCTTTTCCCCGGCGACAAGGTGGCCCACCTGGAAGAGCTGGGAAAGGAGGCCGCTTTCTACGGGGGCCGGCTGGCCTACGTGGGAGACGGGATTAACGATGCCCCCGCCCTCTCCCGCGCCGACATCGGCATTGCCATGGGCGGCGCCGGCAGTGATGCCGCCATCGAGGCCGCCGACGTGGTGATCATGGATGATCAGCTGCTCAAGGTTGCCGCGGCCATGCGCATCTCCCTTTCTACGCGCCGCATC
Organism: Bacillota bacterium; assembly: GCA_012800855.1. Classification (GTDB taxonomy): domain Bacteria; phylum Bacillota; class Dethiobacteria; order DTU022; family DTU022; genus JAAZIN01. Next base: position 2,124 of record JAAZIN010000076.1, on the reverse strand, counting down.
GTGCTGCAAAACATTGCCCTGGCCCTGGGGGTGAAAGCGCTCGTGCTTGTCGCCGGGGCCCTGGGAGCCGTCTCCATCTGGGGCGCCCTCTTCGCCGACGTGGGAACGGCCCTGCTGGCCATTGCCAATGCCACCAGGCTCCTGCGGCCGGAAAAGCAGGAGGAAGCGCTTTCCACCGTGAATATGGTACCTTGAATTACGTTCAACCGGAGGTGTTCACATGGCTGGGGTAAAAGAGTATGTGCGGATGGCGCTGCCGGAAATCGAGGCCCTGGACCGGGAGAAGACCATTTTTTTAATGGCCGTTAGCCCCATCGAGGTGCACGGGCCCCATTTGCCCCTCGGCACCGATGTCTTTATTGCCGAGGATCTGCTGCGCCGCTACGCTGAGGCCCTGCAGAGAGAGTATCCCGACTACACCCTCGTCTCGCTGCCCTCCCTCTACCTGGGCTCGGATGCCCTGCCGGTGAAGGGCTCATTGTCGGTGCCGGCCCCGCTATTGCGCCGGGTGCTGCTGGCTTACGTCAAGGGGCTGGCGGGGCAGGGTTTTCGCTACCTCTTCCTGGCCGACAATCACGGCGGCCCGCGCCACCAGATGGCCATTGAGGCGGCCTCGCGCCAGGCCTGGCGCAAGTACCGCTTCTACCTGGTGGATCCCTTCAACCACGAATTCAGGCTCATGGTGCAGCATGACCCCTCCTTCCTGAAAGAGACGGGCCTGGAGCCGGGCCGCTGCGGCGATGACGCCGATTCCCATGCGGGCACCAACGAGACCTCGCTCATGCTGCGGGTGGACCCGGAACAGGTGCGGGAAAACTGGCGAGAGGTGACCCCTTCGCTGCCGCCGCCTCCGAGCAAGGCAGTCCTTCTCCTGGGCCGCCTGCTGGGCGTATTTTCGCCCACCCTCGGCAAGGACATGCAGCATCTTGCCGCCACCCTGGCCTGGGTGGGAGACCCGCAGATGAAGCCCTACATGGGGGCGCCGGCCCAGGCTGCCGCAGAGGCCGGCGAAGCCATGCTCAGGGCTCGCACCGAGGTGGCCATGCGCTTCTTCCGAGACGCCCTAGCCGGGAAAGAGATCCGGATTACGCCGCTTCTCTGGGGCTTGCGGCTGCTGCAGAGTATGCCCGAATAGCAGGCCCATATATCCATCCTCGGAGGGATATTCCGCCGCGGACTCGTCTAAGTATATAGAAAAGCGAGGCACAGCGGCGGGGTTGGTAGCCATCGAAGACCAGGGCATGGTTCGAGAGGTTCTCTCCGGCAAGAGGGAGGCCTACCGGCGGCTGGTGGAAAAGTACCAGGGCCGGGTGGCGGCGGCCATCGCCAGGATAACCGGCCCCCGGCCGGAGGTGGAGGACCTGGTTCAGGAAACCTTCTGGCAGGCCTATCGCTCCCTGGGCCGTTTCCGCGGCGAAGCCAGCTTTTCCACCTGGCTCATGCGTATTGCCGTAAACAAGGCCATTGATTTCCAGCGGCGCTGCCGCGAGGAGCGCCGACGCTTGGCCGCTGACGATGTGCCGCTGGCGGAGATACCCTCCTCGGAAGAGGAGCCGGAGCCGCTGCTCCTGGCCAAGGAGCAGGAAGAGCGGCTTTACCGCTACCTCGACCGCCTGCCGCCCCTTTACCGGCAGGTGCTGCGGCGCCATTACCTGGAAGGACTCTCCTATCGCGAAATGGCCGGAGAGGCCGGTGTCCCGGTAAAGACCATCGAGTCCCGCCTCTACCGGGCCCGGAAGATGCTCCGCTCCATCTGGAGCGGCCCATAAATAAAAAAGCCGGCGCTAGGCCGGCTTTTGCTTTCAAACGCGCAGTTTAGGACTGGGCGGGGCCCGAATCCAACTTGACTACGTTTGCAGCCTGGGGTCCGCGGTTCCCTTCGACGATGTCAAACTCAACTGCTTGACCTTCTTCCAGGGTTTTGAAGCCTTCCTCCTGGATTTCCGAGTAGTGCACGAACACATCCTTTCCGTTTTCCACCTCGATGAACCCGTACCCCTTCTGGGGGTTAAACCACTTAACCCGACCTTGCATTAAATAACCTCCTAGAAACCCCGCCGCAGCAGGGCGAATTTCACCTCGACATTAACATATAATTGAGGCAAATGCAAGTTGGAAAAAAAT
>JAAZIN010000075.1 GCA_012800855.1 Bacillota bacterium | reverse complement strand
GAACGCCAAAGTCTTCGGGAGAATAAAGTCTGGTAATAACCGGCGAAGTCAAGATAGCGATAGCCTGTCCGATAGCGGTAGCAGTACTGAGTGCCAATACACCCCGAACAAAACGACCTTTTGGTAATAAGCGTTTAATCAAATCTTTAAACGTCATTACCGCTTCAACCCAACTCTTTTTTCTTTTATAAGCCGCGCCATGATGGCTCACTCTTTTGGAATTTATAAAGGCTCTTTTCCCTGAAGCGTGCTGATACTTTCTAAGTAAAAAACATGGATGAACCATTAAAATGTCAAGCTGGTACCGCACGCAGGACAATTAAGTGCTCCTGCTTTCTCTGTTTCAATTACATTGCCGCACTTGCAGGCCCAGCCCCTTATTCCAGCCGGGTTGCCGTAGACCACGGCATGATCGGGGACGTCCCGGGTCACTACCGCGCCGGCGCCGACCAAGGAGTAGCGGCCGATGGTGACGCCGCAGACGATAGTAGCATTAGCCCCGATGCTGGCCCCCTTCTTGACCACCGTGGGAATGTAGTCCTCGGCTGTATTGCGGGGATAAGCACTGCGAGGAGTTTTCACGTTGGTAAAGACCATGCTGGGGCCGCAGAAGACATCGTCTTCAAGGATGACCCCCTCGTAGACGCTGACATTGTTCTGGATCTTCACGTTGTTGCCGATCCTGACATTTTTGGCGATAAAGACGTTTTGCCCGATATTGCAGCGCTCGCCGATGACCGCGCCGGACATGACATGACTGAAATGCCAGATCCGCGTCCCGTTCCCAATCTGCACCGGGGGATCGACATATGCCGATTCGTGCACAAAGTAATCTTTTTCCTTTTTGCCTTGAGCGAGGAAGCGGTCGGCCTGCACCAGCACCTCGATTACCTCCTGCCCGTGGCGGCCGCTTGCCAGCGGCTCGGTGCGCCCTTGGATGCATTCCAGGAAATGGCGGGCCTCCTCTTCCAGGGCATCGCGGTCGGCAAAGGGAATCTCGCGGCAGCCTGCATCGTAAATGGAGAGATCCTGGTTAACCCCTTTCTGATGGTGCCAAATCTTGTTCTCATGCTCATCGTAGGTCAGCATCCCCTGTGAGCCCACAATCACCGTCTTCCGCTCATCCTCCGGCCACAGCCAGGAAAGGTGAACGTGGGCCTGCACTTCATTTTCAAATACGAGGTGCACGTGCACATCATCGTCCACCTGCGGCTGCAGCGCCGCTTTGCCGGCAGCGGAAACGCTCTTGACCGGGGCGTCCACCAGTTTGAGCAGGACGGCGATATCATGCGGCGCAAAGCTCCAGAGCACGTTTTCCTCCCGCCGCACCCTCCCCAGCTTGGCCCGGCGCATGGAGATGTAGTAGAGCTCGCCGATCAGCCCCGCGCGGATGGTTTCAATGATCTTCCGCACGGCCGGTTTAAAGAGCAGCAGGTGGCCAACCATAAGGATGCGGCTTCTTCTGGCAGCAAGGGAATTGAGTTCCGCCGCCTCCTCCACCGAAAGGGTCATCGGTTTTTCCACCAGCAGGTCCTTTCCCGCTTCCAGCACCGCTCGGGAGACTTCAAAATGCGTCGGTGCCGGCGTGGCCACCACCGCCCCATCGATGCCCGGATCGGCAAGGGCATCAAGGTGGCTGCGGTAGATCTTGATGCCCGGATATTTTTTCATGATCGCTTCGTGGAGCGCTGCATTGGCCTCGGCCACGGCACCAAGCGCTCCCAGGCGGTGAAAAACCCGCAGGTGGTTTTGTCCCCATTTTCCGGCGCCGATAACGAGGATGGAAGGATGCCGCTTCATCTATAGTTCAACCTCTCGCTGTTGTTTTTGTTTATAGCAGGACAACCTTGCCTTCCCGCCCCGCTATTCCCTTGGTCGCATTTCTCGTATCGAGAATGACGGGGGCGTTTTGGACCAGCATGCGGTAATCGATGGAGGAATGATCCGTGGTGATGACCACCAGATCTACTCCTTTTACTGTTTCTTCCTCCAGCGGTACGGAACGGTAAAGCCGCCCGTTGAGCTCGATCTCATCCACGTGGGGATCATGATAGAGCACCTCGGCCTTGTCTTCCAGCAGCAATTCGGCTACCCTTATGGCCGGCGATTCACGGCAGTCGCCGAGATCTTTCTTGTAGGCCATGCCGATAAAAAGTATCTTTGACCTTGAAACCGCCTTCCCAACCTCATTAAGGGTGCGGTGCACCTTCTCCCTAACGAATTCAGGCATGCGCCGGTTGATCTCCCCGGCCAGCCCGATAAAGCGGGTGGTAAAACCGTATTCGCGGGCCTTCCACTCAAGATAATGGGGATCAATGGGTATGCAGTGCCCCCCCACGCCGGGACCCGGGTAGAAGGGCAGGATGCCAAAGGGCTTGGTGAAGGCGGCATCGAGGACTTCCCATACGTTCAAGCCCATCTTGTCGCACAATATGGCCAGCTCGTTGACGAGAGCTATATTCACGGCGCGAAAGGTGTTTTCAAAAACTTTGACCATCTCCGCCGCCCGGGCGCTTGACACGGGGACGACATGTTCAATGGTCTGCTCATAGAAAGCCTGGGCCACTTCCAGTGAATGCGGCCCCACCCCCCCGACGACCTTGTTGGTATTCTTGGTCGTATAGCGCTTGTTCCCCGGATCGACTCGCTCGGGCGAGTGGCACAAGAAATAATCCTCCTCCACTTTCAAGCCCGATCTCTGCAGAAGCGGCAACAGGACCTCTTCGGTGGTGCCTGGGTAGGTAGTCGACTCCAGGGAGATTAACTGCCCCGGGCGCAGGTGCCGGGCAATATTTTCCGTCACGCTGATTACATACTGCAGATCGGGAACCTGGTTCCGCGTCAGGGGCGTGGGCACGCAGATAACGATCACGTCGGCGGTGCTTGCCAAGCTGAAATCGGTAACCGCTTTAATCAGGCCCTTTTGAACCAGCGGCTCCAGCTCGCTGCTCGGTACATCGGTGATGTAGCTTATTCCGGCATTAACCTGCTGCGCCCGCCTGGGGTTCTGGTCTATGCCGATAACGGTGAAGCCCACCTTGGCCTTTTCCACGGCAAAGGGAAGCCCCACGTAGCCGAGGCCCACTACGCAGACGCGCGCTTGCCGGCTCTTGATCTTTTGGATTAGGTCCTCTTTTATCCGGTTAGCCGTTGTTGTATTAGTAGCTTTTGTCATGTCATCTACCAGCTTTCTACCGTTTAAAGAATTCGATGATGGCTTCGGCAACGATTTTCACTTCATCGTCGGTAAGCTCAGGGAACATGGGCAGGGAGAGAACTTCACGGGCTGCCCTTTCGGCCACCGGAAAGTCCCCTTCCTTGTGTCCATAGGAGGCGAACACCTTCTGCAGGTGCAGCGGCTGGGGATAGTAGATTGTCGAGCCGATGCCGCGCTCCTTCAGCCATGCCTGCAGCTTGTCCCTTTCCCCTGCCTGGATGGTATACTGGTGGAAAATATGCTCCATCCCCTCCGGCACTGACGGCAGCCTGAGCAAGCCCTCTTCTGCGAGCCCTTTTAGCAGTTGGCTGTAAAGAGAAGCAATGGAGCGGCGGCGTTCGTTCCACCGGGACAGGTGCTCTAGCTTTAATTTTAGCACCGCCGCCTGGAGCTCATCCAGCCGACTGTTGACCCCCAGCAGTTGATGGTAATATTTCGGCCTGGCCCCGTGCACCCGCAGCAGCCTCACCTTGTCGGCCAAGTCGGGGTTGTCCGTTACCACCATCCCCGCGTCGCCAAAGGCGCCGAGGTTCTTTGTGGGAAAGAAGCTAAGGCAGGCAGCATCGCCGAAGGAACCCACCTTCTTCCCCTTGTATGCGGCCCCGATGGCCTGGGCGGCATCTTCAATTATTTTCAAGTTGTATTTTTCGGCCAGCGCCACTATCGCTCCCATCTCTGCCGGGCATCCATAGAGATGAACAGGCAAAATGGCCCTGGTCCGCGGTGTTATTTTAGCTTCAATAAGCGCCGGGTCCAGGTTCCATGTGGCGGCATCGATATCGACAAACACCGGCCTGGCCCCGGTACGGGCTATGGATCCGGCTGTGGCAAAAAAGGTAAAGGGCGTGGTAATCACTTCGTCGCCGGGTCCGATACCAAGCGCCAGCAGCGCAAGATAGAGCGCATCGCTGCCATTGCCCACGCCTATGCCAAATTTAACTCCGCATAGCCGGGCCACCTCTTTTTCAAAGGCGCTGACGTTTTCGCCTAGGATGAATTGCCCCCGTTCAATTACCGAAGCCAGGGCTTCCAATAATTCATCTTTCAGTTCCGCGTTTTGGCGGGTCAGGTCAAAGGAAGGTATCTGGACAGGCTTGGAACAATTTGGCACCGTTCATTACCCCCGCATGGATTAATGATAACCTTTATTGTTCATCTGCTTCTTGGTGAAGAGCAGGATTGCTGGACAAAAAGTAATGGCGGGCGAAGACGACCAGGACGGAGAGCATCAGGCCCAACAGCACGGCAGCGGCAAGGTATAATTTGCTCTTGCTGGGAACAGGAGCGGCCGTGTCATCTTGATCATTTACCCAGAGGTCAACGTCCACGGGAGGGTTCTCCTCCAGCTCCTTTAAGTCAAAGTTGAGGAGCTTCAGCTTAACCAGGCATTCGGCTTTCTCTTCCAGAAGCCGTTTGTAAATCGGATCCTCCTCCAGCAATTCCGTGATTTTTGCATCCCGGGTCTGCAGGTATTCTGCCGCCGCCTCATCAAGGTAGGCCAGGAGGTTTTCGTAGCGCTCCTTTTCCAGCAACACTTGCTTGAAGCGGTACTCGTTCAGCGCCTCTATGACGGCCGCCCCGATGCGCTTAACGGCGCTGATACAAACTTCGGGGTCGGTGTATTCAACTTTAATGTTCAATAAAGTTTCGTTCTTTAAGCTCACCTCTGCCGATCTCGCCAGGGGCCCCGGGTCTTCCGCCAGGCCTTTAACCGCCTCGTTTACGACCTGGTTTTGTTCAATGAGCGTGATTACCTCTTTGCCCTGGATCTTGAAGGAGGACAGGTCAAGAAGCGCGCTATACTCGTAAGCAGGAGTGGTCATAAAAAAAACATAGAAAACGGCAGCAAGAAAAAAGACAGCAGTAATGGCCAGAATGATAAATTTCCCCCGCCAGAGGACTTGGAATATTTCCATCAAATCAATCTCATTTTCCATAATTTACCCCTCGCTTGTGGTTCGATGTTCCGGTGTCCTGCATTCTATTCGACAGATTTTTTATAATCCCTTTTGCAGTAATTGGGAGTCATAATTTTGGCAGGAGGCAGGGTGGCAGTCTTTCCCCACGGCGGGAGTTGGAAGGATAGCCGGCTAGCGCGGGGCCGGGAAAAACATCTGGCCGCTGCATCACCCGCGATAACTTTTAATTCAGCGATGCCCGGGTTACCGAAGCCAGCTTGGCCCGGACAATCAAGCGGTGTGTGCCGCGGACATTTTTGGGGTGGCAGGTCTGCAGGGTCAAGGCGGGATAATCGGTGGAGTCGATAACACTCCAATCATCAGGCTGAACAATCCTAACCCACTCGGTGCGGTAAATAAAGCGATAGCCTTCTACGTCGAGGTAGATCTCGTCCCCTTCTTTAAGCTGATCCAGGTCGGTGAAAAAGCCCCAGCGGGAGCCGCGATGCGCCGCAATGGCCACATTGCCCGACTCGGTGCTGGGCAGATCGCTCATCTGGAAATGAACCGGCCCCTTGTCGAGCAGGTTCATATCAAAGACGTCGCCAATCTGCACGATGAGATCCACGTTAATCTTGGGTATGATCAGCCGCATCGGCTGCCTCTCGGTAATGACCACGTGATCAAAGGTGTCCGGGCCTTCGGGGATCTCATAAAAAGTGTCTTTATAAGCCTTCTTGAGCTGCTGCTGATGGTAGAAAACCATTAGTTTTTCATAGGCGGCATAGCCCAGAAGCACCAGCCCGCAGATGATAAAAAAGAAACCCACCCATTGCCATACTTTTTTCCCTGACCTTTTTCCCTTTTCCGCTTCCAAGCTGAAAAGCTCCCTTCTTGCCCACGCTTATTTACCATTCCAATTTTACAATTTACCGCAGCAATATTCAATATTTACCGCTTAAGTCTTTTCGGCCGTCAAGTTTAATGGCGCTTAAGATCTTCCTGTACCCCTGGTAAAGGTTCTCGAAATCAAGCTCATGGGGAAGGATGGTGATCTCCTTGGCGGGGCCGATGATTTGAGCCGTCTCAGCCATTTCAAGGCTGCCTACAATTATCGAGTCGGCCCGGAGGTATGCTTTTTGCGCATAGCGCCGGCGCAGGGAAGAAATTATACTTTTCAGCCCGCCATCCGGGGACTGGATGATGGAGAGGTCAATTTCCCTTATCTCCAAAACCAGCGGCACCTTGTAATAGTTGCTCAGCCGGCATGCCGATCGGGCCACGGCCGTTGGAGGAGACGAGGCCAGCACCAAGTCCGGGTGCGGCAGCCGTCGGCCCTGCCGGTAAGCCTGGCGGGCAAAAAAAGAAGAAGCGCGGCGGCTCTCCCCGCTGTGACCGAGGTTAAAGGAAACTATGGCCATGCCATCCTTCTGCAGCAGCCCAATTTTTTTCTGGCCCAGCGGCAGCTTCAGCTCGGAATTGCCGGTAATAACGGTAACCTGGTGTCCCTCATTAACCAGGCGGCGCCCAATTTCGTAAAAACGCCTTCCCGGGGAAATGCCGTCTATGGCAAAGCACTGATGCAAAATTAAAATATGCAGCTTTGCAGCCTCCTTAAGTCAATCACGCCTCTAAATGGGTCCCTGCGCCTGCACGAGCTTGTAGGCCAGGTTGGTGATATCACCGGCCCCCATTACAATAATGGCATCACCGGGTTGGGCCCACTCCAGGGCAAGGCGGCCCAGCTCATCCATGTCCTCGCTGTGGTAGACTTCTTGCCCCTTAATCTCGCTAATTCGCCGGGCCAGCGCCGCCGAGCTAATCCCTTCGCGCGGCTTCTCGCCGGCGGAGTAGATCCTGTGCAGCAGCACCAGGTCGGCATCGGCAAAGGAGCGGGCAAACTCTTCGAAAAAGTATTCTGTCCGGGAATAGCGATGCGGCTGGAAAATGCAGCAAAGCCGCCTGGCGACTGCCCGCGCCGCCTGCAAGGTCACCTTGATTTCGGTGGGATGGTGGGCGTAGTCATCGATGATCTTGACCCCTCTGATCTCTCCAACAATTTCAAAGCGCCGCTTGGCGCCGCGGAAGTCTTTTAGCGCCCCGGCGCACCGTTCCAGGTCCAGGCCCAGCTCTGCAGCCACGGCCAGTGCGGCCACGGCATTGCTCACATTGTGGCGCCCGGGCACCTGCAGAGTCACGGAAGCGACCAGGGGTTCGCCGCGGCGGCAGAAGGTAAAGCTCCCCCCCAGTCCATGTAAAACGATGTCGCGGGCGCCGTAATCGGCCCCGTCCTCATCAAGCCCGTACGTGACCACTTTCCTTTCCACGTGGAGGGCAATGCTTCTCAGAAAGGGATCGTCAAAGCAGAGCACGGCGCAGCCACCCGCGACCAGGTTTTGTAAAAAGGCCTTGTACGCTTCCCGCAGAAGATTGAAGTCATTCTCATAGTGTTCCAGGTGATCGGGCTCCACGTTGGTAATCAAGGCCACGTGCGGCCGGTAGCGCAAGAAGGAATGGTCGCTTTCACAGGCTTCCGCCACTAGGTATTCGCTGCGGCCGTAGCGGGCATTGCTCTGGAAAGAGGAGACCACCCCCCCAATGAGGGCGGTAGGATCGAGGCCGCCTGCCTCAAGAAGGAGGGCAATCATCGTGGAGGTGGTTGTTTTGCCGTGGGTGCCGGCGACCGCAATGCCGTAATGGCTATTGATCAGGGCGGCAAGCAGCTCGGAGCGGTGCCAGATGGCAATGCCCCGCCGGTGGGCTTCCTGCAGTTCGCTGTTATCGGCTGGGATCGCCGTTGAATAGACCACCAGGTCGCTTTCGCCGATATTGCCGGGGTGATGGTACAGCTTGATATCTGCGCCCTGCTCAGCAAGGCGCCGGATGAGGGCCGAGTCGTGGATGTCGGAGCCGGAAACCCGGTAGCCCATGTGCAGCAGCACCTGGGCCAGCGCGCTCATGCCGTAGCCGCCAATCCCGATGAAATGAACCCGCTTTGCCTGCGGCAGGGCCACCGGCGTTCCTCCTTAGAAGTTCATTATCTTAGAATGTGATTCTGATTATAATTATTACAGAAAACCTTAAAATAACAGCACTAATTATATCAAAAGCTACAGGAGGAAACAAATTCAAATAGAACAGCCGCCTGTGAAGCCAGGGGCAACTTTTATTCTGTTATAACCTTTCAATTACATTGATCAACTTATGGGTTAATTTGGAGAAATCATATTCATAAGAAGCCCGTCTTGCATTTTCCCCCATAATTTTATTTTGCTCTTTGTCTGTACAAGCTCTAATTAGTGCTTTTGCAATCTCTTCTGAATTTTGAACCGGCACACATATCCCGCAATTATATTTTTCAAGGATGCTATAGCCTGTTGAGTATGTCTGAACTATACATTTACCTGCCGCCAAATACTCAAAAAGCTTATTTTGGCTTTGTCCATACTTGTCAAGCACAGTGCTGGAATTATGAAGCACATTTATATCAGCCTTTTTCAACACTGAGGGAACAAATTTTTTGTCAATTTGTCCTTTGAAAATGACGTTGTTGATGTTTTCATCTTTGCATCGTTTCTCAAGTATTTCCTTTTCATCCCCAGATCCATAAATTAAAATCCGAATTTGAGAATGTCCTTGATCCTGAATTATTTTCGCGGCATCCAACAAAAGCCCTATGTTGTTAACCTTTCTAATTGATCCAGCATAAACGATTTTTACCAGTTCATTATTATCCAAATCACTGTCTTTGATTATGTGTTTTTCACTATCCCGATCAAATTTCTCAACCGAAACCCCGTTGTTTATATGCT
>JAAZIN010000074.1 GCA_012800855.1 Bacillota bacterium | reverse complement strand
TCCCCTGGCCTTTGAGTTGATTTTTCTCGCCAGTCATTAGCCTGGATGGTCCAAGTTTTCGACCGGACGGTCGTTTTAATTAATTGTATAAGAAACCTCCCGCAATGTCAACAGGGCGCCGGCAGCGGAACCTTCCCGCTAAACTTTCATAATTTAACATTGGCAGATAAGGTCCAGCCCGGACGCGACACCGGGCGGCCGGCGGCTTTGCAATTTGGAAGCCCCTGCTTCGATCGGAGGGTCCGGCTTCATCCATGAGCATTTCAGTGGTCATGGCTGTTCATGATGCCGCGGATTACCTGGAGGATAGCGTAAAGAGCATCCTGGAGCAAAGCTACCGGGATTTTGAATTTGTTATCGTCAATGACGGTTCTGCCAAGGCTGCGGGTGAAATATTGAAGCAATTCAAAGATCGGCGCATTCGTTTAATTGAAGTGGAGCGCAGCGAAGGCCCTGCCGCCGCATTGAACCTTGCCGTGCAGAACGCGCGGGGCAGCTGGATTGCCGTGCAGGAGGCCGGTGACCTGAGCCTGCCGGAGCGGCTGGAGAGGCAGGAGCGCTACCTGCGCCTCTTTCCCCATGTTAGTGCCCTCTTCTCTCTAATCCAGTGCCTCCCCGGCAGGAGCAGCCTTTCGGAACTGGAGCTGCGCGCTGCGGAAAAGCTGTACAATTCCGTATGCTCCCGCGCCCAGATTTATGCGAACAGGTTTTACGCTCTTCATCTCTGCCACGGTTCGGCCATCTACTCCAAAAAACTGTTCCAGCTTGCCGGCGGCTACGACCCGCAGTACCGCTTCGCTTATGACTACGACCTCTGGGTGCGCCTGCTAATGCTTAAACCCATCGACAAGATACCGCTGGCGCTGTACCGCTGGCGGCCTCATCGCTGCACCCTGCACCGCTTTGACGAGGCGGAAAGCTGCCGCGAGGTGCTCCTCGTGGCCCTGCGCGCAATTCGCCGCATCTGCTTTGCGCACTTAAGGTCAAGGCCCCAGTTCATCCTCTTTGGTCCGGAAAAAGGCTGCTGGCACTTTTCGCGGCGGATTGCCCCCTACGTGGATATCCACTTCTGCGCCTACCAGTTTACTGAAAGCTCGCCAAATCCCGATGCTGCCTTGCGCCTCTACCGGGCGGGGTCCGTCGACGGCATCGCCGTTCTTGACGGCCCCGGCTGTGCCGAACTGCTGCACTACTTCACCAGGTCCGGCATGAGCATTAACCGCAATCTTTTTCACCTGTGGAATGTTCATTTCTGAAAGGCAATACGGCAAGGCGCCGTCTTTGACGGCACCGGCACTCCTTGCCGGCGATATGCGTATTATAGCTATTAATCAATACTGCGAAGGACTGCGAAGGTGATCGAATTATGCATAACCTTGCCGTGGGGGTAGTAGGCGGAGGCGGCCACGTCGGCCTGGTCCAGGCTGCCGGACTGGCCTCCCTGGGATATTATACCATTGCTTATGATCTCAACGCGGCCTGGATCAAAGAGCTGCAGAAGGGTAACGTCCCCTTTTATGAACCGGGCCTTGCCGAGCTGGTGCAGTCAGGGTTGAAAAGCAAGCTGCTGGAGTTTACCAACAAAATCGAGCGCCTGAAAAAAGTTGACCTGGCCTACATCTGTACCGGCACCCCCTCCCTGCCGGGAGGGCGGGCGGAACTGCTCCAGGTGGAAAATGCGGCCACTGCCATTGCCAGGACCGTGCAAAAGCGGGTCGTCATCGCCGTGAAGAGCACCGTTCCCGTGGGCACGGCGCGCCGCTTAAGCCGGATGCTGGGGCAGTTGCACCTGTCGGAGAAGGCGGTGCTCGTGTCCAATCCCGAGTTCTTGTCTGAAGGATCGGCGGTAAATGATTTCTGGCATCCCTCGCGCATCATCATCGGCGCGGCCGACCCGGAGGCGGCGGAGATGGTGGCCGGAATCTATGCCCCGCCGCAAGTCCCGGTGATCAAAACGAGCTGGGAAAATGCCGAGTTGATCAAGTACGGGTCCAATGCTTTCCTGGCCTTGAGAATTTCCTTTGTCAACCTGCTGGCCCGGCTATGCGAAAAGAGCGGCGGCGACATCAGGGTGGTCAGCAAGGGGATGGGCTTCGATCCCCGCATCGGCCCCTCTTACCTGGAAGCGGGCGTCGGGTTCAGCGGCCCCTGCCTGGAGAAGGATCTGCGCTCGCTCATCAGCCAGTTCCAGGATGCCGGGGAGGAGGCGCCCCTCCTGGAGGCAGCCCTTTATATCAACCAGAGGCAGCGCCACCTGGTTGTCTCCAAACTGAAGGAAAGCCTGGGCGATCTCAAGGGGAAGAAGATAGCCGTGCTGGGCCTTGCCTTCAAGCCGGGCACGGACGATCTTCGAGATACTCACACCCTGCCGGTGATCGAGCAGCTCGTCTTTGCCGGAGCCGAGGTCACCGTTCACGACCCCATGCTGACGCTCATAAGCTGGCCCCGGCAGATGAGCGCCTTTTTGCCCGACCTGAGGTGGGCATCGTCCCCCTACGAGGCCGCCGAAGGAAAAGATGCCCTGCTCATTCTCACCGCTTGGCCCGAGTACCGCGACCTTGATCCGGCGAAGCTGAAAAGCTGCCTGGCCAACCCCCTGGTGGTGGATGGGAGGAACCTTTTTGAGCCTGCCGCGATGGCGGCGCAGGGCATCGATTACCTGGGAGTGGGAATAGGAACGGAGGCGGGAAGATGAAGTGCCTGGTTACGGGAGCGGCCGGTTTTATCGGCTTCCATCTTTGTAAAGCGCTGTTGAGCCGCGGGGCGGAGGTGTGGGGCCTTGACGACTTCAGCTCGGGGAAGGAGGAGCGCTTTCGCGAGCTCGGCAGGTACCGCTCTTTTCATGGAATCCGCGGCCCCTTTGCTTCTGTGGACGGCCTGGCCGAGATCATCGCGCAGACGGAGTTGATCTATCACCTTGCTGCCGTGGTGGGGGTAAAGCGCTACGTGGAAGACCCGGTCAGGGTCATCGAAACCAACGTTTGCCAGACAGCAGTGCTGCTGCGCCTGGCACAGCTTCACCGGCGCAAAGTCGTCTTCGTCTCCACCTCGGAAGTATACGGGAAGAGCAGCAGCCTTCCCTTTGGCGAGAACACAGATTGCCTCTACGGCTCCCCCCTGACCAGCCGGTGGTGCTACGCCATCTCCAAGAGCGCCGCCGAGCATCTCTGCCTGGGCCACGCCGCGCGGGGTCTGCCGGTGGTTATCCTGCGCTATTTCAATGTTTACGGCCCCCATGGCGAGGGCTCCCTTTACGGGGGCGTGGCCAACCGCTTCATCGAGCAGGCCCTCCAGGGGAAGCCGCTGACGGTCTACGGCGACGGCCGGCAGACGCGCTGCTTCACCTACGTGGACGATATCGTGGCCGGGACCATGGCCGCAGGAGAGTCCCCGGCGGCGGTGGGGCGGATCATAAATCTCGGCTCCGACAGGGAGATCTCCATCCTTGACCTGGCCCGGCTTGTCATCCGCTTCTCCGGGAGCAAAGCAGGGCTCGTCTTTGTGCCCTATGAAGAAGTTTACGGCTTCTCCTACGAGGATATCCCCCGGAGGGTGCCCGATATTTCCACGGCCAGGCGCCTCCTGAATTTCCAGCCCGCCGTTTCCCTCGAAGAGGGGATGCGGCGGACGCTGGAGTGGCATCGCCGGAAGCGGGAGACGGAATGGCAAGAGAAAGGGAGGGATGAGTAGGCCATGGCCCGTGCAGCAGACTTGATCAGCGTCATTATCCCCACTTGCAACCGCCGCCGGCAGCTCATGCAGGTGCTGAATTCTCTCGACGGGCAGGACGGCAAAGGGCGGCCCTTTGAGGTCATTGTCGCCGATGACGGCTCCACCGACGACACCATGGCGGCCCTGACGGAGAAGACCCTTTCCTTCTCCTTCCCCTTTGATTATTTTACCCAGGAGCGTCGGGGGCCGGCAGCGGCGCGCAATGCCGCCTTGAGAAGGGCTGCCGGGCGCATTGTCCTCTTTTTGAATGACGACTGCCGCGCCGCCCCGGACCTCCTGGCCCGGCACCGGGCCATGCATGAGCGCCATGGAGAAGGAGCCGTGCTGGGCCGCATCACCTGGGCCCCGGAGATGGAGCTGCGGCCTGGAATGAAGGAGCTTGTTGAATACTACTACTTCCCCTACGGGCAGATCTCCGACCACGAGAACGTCAGTTTTGCCTTTTTTATCACCGGCAATCTCTCCCTGCCGCGGGCATGGGTGCTTAAAGCCGGCGGCTTTGACGAGGATTTTCGCGAGGCTTCCTGCGAGGATATAGAGCTCGGTTACAGGCTCTACAAGGCGGGGCTGCCGCTGCGCTACGATCCCGGGGCGCTGGCCTACCACCTGCACTGGCTGGATTTCGACGATCTCTTTGACCGCCAGAAGAAATTTGCCTACTGGCTGGCTGTCTTCCTCAAGAAGCATCCCCAGGCGAAAGCCTACTACGCCGGGCTGCCCCTGGGAAAGGATTATTTCAGCGTGCCCAAGCGAGAATGCCTGCACCTTCTGCTCAGGTATGCTGCCCACCGGGGTTTCAAAGAGGCGGTAATGGAGTGGGGCCCCTAGGCCCGGCTCCATCGCGGCCGGCGCCCGGCGGAGGCTTGAATGGTGGAATTGAAAGAAGGCTTCGTTAATTAAGGCAAATGTTGTATACTTTAAGCGGGCGGTTGCCGCTTTTGCAGCATCATGGCGCGTAGGCTTGGGACAGGCCTTGCCGGTCAAAGCCACCAGGGACATTCAGGAGCAAAGCAAGGAGGAATTCCATGGACAGGTTTATGAAAGCGGCTTATGAAGAGGCGATGAAAAATATCTGCGGCAATGAGGGGGGGCCCTTCGGCGCGGTCATTGTCAAAGACGGCGAAATCATTGCCGCGGCGCGCAACCAGGTCCTGGCCACCAACGATCCCACCATGCATGCCGAAATTGCGGCCATCCGCATGGCGACGCGGAAGCTGGGGCGCTTCAGCCTGGAGGACTGCACCCTCTACAGCACCTGCGAACCCTGCCCCATGTGCCTGGGGGCGATCATGTGGGCCCGCATCCCGGTGGTCTACTACGGGGCCAGCCGCCACGACGCCGAGGCCATCGGATTTGCCGACAACTTCATCTACGAATATATCATGGGCGCAGCGGGGGAGAATAAGCTTTCTCTCCGTCCCCTGCACCGCCAGGAATGCCGACAGCTTTTCGAACAGTGGGAACAGAAGGAAGATAAGCAAATGTATTAGCCTGGTGCCGGCCCAGCAGCGGCCGGAAATATAAAAGCGAGGTGATCTCCGTGGGCGGGAAACGCCGTGAGTGGGAAGATCTGAAGGTGCTCGGGATAAAGCGGGAGCCGCCGCGCTGCAGCTCCTTCCCCTATCCCGACGGAGAGGCGGCGCTGGCCGGCGGGCTCTCTCCCTTCTGCCTCTCGCTAAACGGAAGCTGGAGCTTTCACTGGGCCAGGTGCCCGGCGGAGCGTCCCGCCGGCTTTTACAAGCCGGGCTACGATTGCCGGGACTGGGCCAAAATTGAAGTTCCCTCCAACATGGAGATTGCCGGCTACGGCATCCCCATCTACAAGAATTTCGGCTACAGCCGCAGCGTCAGGAAATTCCGCCTTCCCAACATCGACCCCCGTGACAACCCCGTGGGCTCCTACATCAAGGAGTTTAGCCTGCCGGAGAGCTGGGCGGGCAGGGAGATCTTCATTCATTTTGCCGGGGTGAGATCGGCCTTCTACGCCTGGATCAACGGCGAGCTGGCCGGCTACAGCCAGGGCTCCACGACGCCGGCCGAGTTCAGGATCACGGGCCTGCTCAAGGAAGGAAGCAACAGGGTGGCCGTGGAGGTCTACAAGTGGTCTGCCGGGAGCTACCTGGAGGACCAGGACATGTGGCGCCTTTCGGGGATTTTTCGGGATGTCTACCTCGTGGCCATGCCCCGGCTGCAGATTCGCGACTACTTCATCTACTGCGACCTGGACGAGAACTACCGCGATGGGGAGCTCCACGTGAAGGCGAAAATTGCCGCCTACGACCTCCCCGAAGCGAAGCGCTGCCGCCTCGAAGTCTACCTCTTTGACGAGGCGGGCCGGCCGGTGGAGCTGGACGGCCCCATGGCCGCGGAGGCGCAGGTGGATGCGGGCGGCGGCTTGAGAGAGACCGTCCTGCAGCTGAAGGGGGAGGTGGCCCATCCCCGGAAGTGGTCGGCGGAGACGCCGCATCTGTACAAGGTGCTCCTGCTCCTCTACGGCGACCAGGGGGAGCTCCTCGATGCGCGCTGCTCCCGCTTCGGCTTCAGGAAGGTGGAGATCAGGGACAGCCAGCTTTTCATCAACGGCAAATCGGTCAAGCTGAAAGGGGTCAACCGGCACGAGTTCCATCCGCGCTACGGCCACGCCGTGCCCCTGGAGATAACCGAGGCCGACATCAAGCTGCTCAAGGCCGGCAACATCAACGCCATTCGCACCTCCCACTATCCCAACCACCCCGGCTTTTACGAGCTCTGCGACCGCTACGGCATCTACGTCATGGACGAGGCCAATCTCGAAACCCACGGGATGCGCCGCCGCGTGCCGGGAAGCGATCCCCGCTGGACGGCGGCCTGCGTCGACCGCATGGTGCGCATGGTGGAGCGGGACAAAAACCATCCCTGCATCTTCAGCTGGTCGCTGGGCAACGAGTCCGGCTACGGGGACAACTTCCGCAAGATGAAGGAGGCGGCGCTGCAGATTGACCGCACCCGCCCCATCCACTACGAGGGGGACCACGTCCTCGACATCTCCGACTTCTTCAGCCTCATGTATGCCACTCCGCAGACAGTGGGGAAGATCGGGCAGGGGAAAAGCGTGCGGGTGGGCTGGCTGGAGGCGAACAACCCCCTGGGGCGGCGGATCACCCCCCGCCAGTATGTGGGGAAGCCCTTCGTCCTCTGCGAGTATGCCCACGCCATGGGCAACAGCCTGGGCAATTTCCAAAAGTACATGGACCTCTTCGAGAAGTATCCCCGCTGCATCGGCGGCTTTATCTGGGACTTTGCCGACCAGAGCATTTTAAAGAAGACCGCCGATGGCAGGGATTTTTGGGCCTACGGCGGCGATTTCGGGGACAAGCCCAACGACGGCTTCTTCTGCGGCAACGGCATTGTTGCTGCCGACCGCAGCCCCTTCCCGGCCTTTTACGAGGTGAAGAAGGTCTACCAGGAGGTGAAGGTGCACCCCGTCGACTTAAAGGCGGGAAGAGTGCGCGTGGAGAACAAGTATTGCTTCCGCAGCCTCGACTTCCTGGCCATCAGGTGGCAGGTGACCGCCGACGGGCGGGTCGTTGAGCAGGGCTGTCTTGACCCCGTGGCCGTGCCACCCGGGGAGAGCAGGGAGGTAAACCTGCCCTATACTGCGCCGCCGGCAGCGCCGGGCAAGGAATATCACCTGCTGGTGGAGTTTTGCCTGGCCGAGGACGGCCCCTATGCCCCGCGGGGCCACGTCATGGCCTGGGAGCAGTTCAGCCTGCCCTTTGCCGCGCCGGAAGAGGAGGCTCCCCGCGAGGCCCCGCCCCCGCTGGCCGTGGTCGAGGAAGAGAAGGGGATCAAGGTGCAGGGAGAAGGCTTCAGCGTACTGATAGAGCGTCAAAAAGGCTGCCTGGTCTCCTTTGTCGTGCAGGGCCGGGAGCTCATCAGCTCGCCCTTGCGCCCCAACTTCTCCCGCGTGGATACCTGCAACGATTTCGGGGTGGCCAACTTTGTTCCTTTCCTCAGGTGGCCAAGCCCCTGGAAAAAGGTGGAACGTTCCCGGAAGGTGCGTCGCCTCCGCTGGGAGCAGCCGGAGCCCGGTCGGGTGGTGATCACGGTTATCTCCCGGGTTCGCTTCGGGAAAACGCCGCTGACCGCGGTTTATACCATCTCGGGGAACGGCGAGATCACCGTTTCCGCCGCCTTCGTCCCCTGGATCAACATGGACCGCTTCGGCATGATCATGGAGATTCCCGGCCGCTACAGCCGGATGACCTGGTTTGGCAAGGGCCCCCACGAGACCATGCTGGACCGTAATAAAAGCGGGATCATCGGCATCCACTCCCTGCCGGTGGAGGAGGCCATCGTCAATTACCTCTACCCCCAGGAGAACGGGAACCGCTCCGAGGTGCGCTGGCTGGCCCTGACCGACGAGCAGGGGGAGGGGCTGCTGGTGAGGGATGCCGGCGGCACGCTGCTTAACGTGAGCGCCTGGCCCTATACCAAGGAGGACCTGGAGCGGGCGCGCCACATCCACGAGCTGCCTCGCCGCGAGACCATCACCTTGCAGATTGACTACAAGCAGAAGGGGGTTGGCGGCGACATCCCCGGCCTGCTCGCCCTGCACGACGAGTTCAAGCTCAAGCGGGGGCTGCTCTACCGCTACAGCTTCACCCTATCGCATATAAAAGGGGGCGGCTCTCCCGGTAGATGAAGGGAGCAGCCGCCCCTGGTTTCCGTCTCGTTAAGCACAGGCAAGAACTATTTCAAAGCCACCCCAGCCCGGCGGAGAAAATTGACCAGCAGGATCTTGCCGTCGGGGATACGCCCCGAAAGCTCGGGATGAAATTGGACCCCGTAAATTTCCTTCTCACGGTGGCGGAAGATATGGATGCGGCATCGTTCGCTGGAGCCGAGCAGTTCAAAATCCGCGGGCATCTCCTTGACCTCTTCGCCGTGCCAGTTGAAGGTGGTGATGGGGCTCTCCAGCCCTTCCAGGATGGGATCATCTTTCAGCAGCTCCACCTCGATATAGCCCAACTCCTGGTAGCCCATGGGCGCCACCCGAACTCCGAAAGCCTGGGCGATGACCTGGTGGCCGCCGCAGATGCCGAATACAGGCAAAGAGGTTTCCCTGAGGAAGCGAAACATGGGCTCCATGACCGCAGGGTCATAGTCGGTCCAGGGAGCGGTTTGCCCGGAGATCAAAACGCAGACAGGGTTGTGCCGCATCACCCGCGCCTCGTCCGCCTGCGGGTAGTGAATGATGTCAATATTCACGTCGGCCAGCTGGGTTACGAAATCGGCCAGGCAGTAAGCGGGGTTCATGATGAGGTTTTGCTCCGGGGGAGTATACATGGGATCGATGATAACTATAGATTGCTTGCCCGGTACAATTGCCGACGGCCGCCAGAAAAGACCCCGGACCATCTGCCAGCGGAGAAAGTCGGTTGCCCAGATCAATACCGCGAGTGCAACCAGCAGCACGAGCACCCAGAATACCGGCTTCTTCCACCATGCCTTTCTTGCCACGATATTCCCTCCTTAATTGATATGAACAGGAAAAAGAATAAGGATAGATGCTCCTTCCTTGGACGTTTCGTATAATTTTATCATGTTTCTTCAACAATTGGCGACAGTTTCAGCTTTGCCGGGTACCATTGAAGATCAGGCCAGGTATACCATTGCCCGGCGAATGAAAAGGATTGGGGCCAGATGGACACTGAGGGGGCGGACCGGATGAGCCGGCTGTTGGCGGCCAAGGCCTATGGGGAGTTATGCCGTTATGCCGGGAATAGCGAAAGCACTTTAGCGAAGCTGTTTGAAGAGGAGTCGTTCTCTGGAGAAAGTAGTGCCGCACGTGTTTGGCAGGTTGTAGGTATGTGGCCTGATTTCAAAGGCTCCATTGCATACAGCTCATGGCTTGCCGCTTCGTCTTCTCCTTCACTGCTTGGGACAAGGGCGAGCGATTCAATGACGATAGAGGCATCTCCTTATTGGGAGAGCTAAAAGATGATTGAGGAATTTTTCCAAGGCGGAAAATTAATGATCTGATAAAAACTGAATTATGGCCCTAATAAAATCATCAAAATCTGAAAGATGGTGCTGGATTATCTGATACACTTCTTCATTAATAATTGTATCGTACATATGGACAGCTCGATTGCGAAATTTTACCATCATGATAAAGTTGGCAACTTGGCTTGGGGGAGAATACCGTGCTTAGTCAATAACTCAATCGTCTCTCGGTAAGATTTCGGTGTCCCTAAATGCTTCCGGGAAACGATATGGTGGGAAATATCAAGTATTGCCTCAATAGAGACCTGCAAAATGCGTATGGCGGCATCAGCTAAAAAGGGGCTTTCTAAAACTCATTTAAGCTTTTGGACTGGATCAACTTAAGCTTGGCCAGGTTGTCTTTAATAATTTGAATTTTGTCCCGGATTTTGTCCTGATTGAAAGGGACAGCAATATCCACATCACTAAGCGGAGTCTGATACTGAGAGCCGTAGGATCCAAAAAGCAGAGCTGCGGCAACATCTTGCCTGTTTAAAAAATATTGTTTTATTTTTTCTACCTGGGTGTCGATGTTGATTTTATTTTTCTTTTTACTTAAGCGACCCATCCCACAGCACCTTCTTACGTAAAAACACCTTTCTTCCGAAATTTAATAAAACACTATGGGCCAGTGGTGTAAGATTGATAAGCAACTATCTTTTGTCCACTGGCAGTATAACATAAACTGTAAAGATACACCAGTTTTAAAACTACTGT
>JAAZIN010000073.1 GCA_012800855.1 Bacillota bacterium | reverse complement strand
TCCAGAAAAGCATAGCTGATGCCCTGGCCAAGGTGCCGCCGCAGATTGCCAAGTACGCCGTCTTCATGTGGCTCGTTGACGGCAATCCCAGTCCTCCCTACAGCCAGACACCCGGCCTGGATCCGGTCCCCCGCACCTATCGCCAGTGGGGCCGTGACCTGGGAGGGCTGTTGAAGCAGAATAACCGCGCCGGGGAGCTGGCGGCCGCCCTGAGTGCGGATCTAAGAAATATCGTCTACGGCTTTATCGAGGAGAACGGGAGCCATATCTCCGACTCGCTGCGCGCGGCAATCGTGGAGCTCCCCCTGGAAGAAGCCGCGGCCGAAATCAGGAGAGGCGGCCGTGCCGCAGAGCTGCTCCGGGAGCTGGTAGGCAGGATTATCGGCTGCCTGCCCCTGGAGGAGCTGGCCCAGTGCATCCTGGAGGAAGCTGATATTGCCGGCGTCATCGAGGAGCTTTCTGAAGACTTCGTCAGCGAGCTCCCCTTTGACCGGGCTTCTCGCCTGCTTCTGGAAGACAGGCGCCTTATTGAAGCCCTTGAAGGGTCCCTTCCCCATGTTACACTGGCCGAAGTGGCGGAGACAATTCGCCGCGACGAGAGGATCATCGCCGTGCTGGCCGATGCCGCCAAGAACCTGCCCGTTGACAGGATCATTGATTTTATCCAGGACGAGAGGCGGGCCGCATTGATTGGCGGGGCCATTGCCAGGACCCTTCTCAACCTGGCGGCGGATTTCGTAGCAGATGAAGAACTGGCCGTTTTTCTCCACGGGGTCTTAATCGAAGCCATCAATTCGCTGGAGGGGACTCCCGGCATCCTGGTTACCGATGTCCTGTCCCGGTTTCTTGAGAACGAGAACTTTGCCGGCAACCTAGTGAACTCTCTTTACGAGTTTACTTACGGCGTGAAAACGGAGCTGTGGCAGATCTACAGGGAGATAGTGCCGCGGTTCTTTACCCACGCTCTCTGGAGATTCATTTAATAAAGATTGATAGGAGGGGCGGAGATGAAAAAAGCGATCCTGGTACTGAGCATAATCCTGATGATTATTGTCCTCGTGCAATCGTGGCTGGTCGGTGTTGGCGGGACCATGTTCAATGACCGCCTCCTGGCCTGGGGCGGCCTGGCGGGACGCCTGTTGGCACTTCTCTTCGGCGCGGGGGCGGTTTTTGTCCTGCCCAGGCCCTTGGTTTCTGCTGTTATCTACCTGGCCGGCGCCTTGCTAGGGATCCTTTTCGGCCTCTTCACCGGCTACTATGACATGATCCTCTGGGGAGGGCTTGCCCTGCTCCTGGCCGGAGGCAGCTACTACGCCTGGAGCGTTGAAGGAAAGAGGTCGGTCCCAGAAGAGCCGGTGAGGGAAATAAGCCACTTTTAGCCGGCGTTAAATCCATGAGGCGCCAGATAACGGCAAGGATGGTGATTTAAAGGATGAATCTAAGGGACATCTTGCGGGGCCGCTGGTGGAGCATTCTTCTCCTGCTACTGTTCCTTGCCTTAATTGTCGAAACGGCCCATTTCGGCTGGAAAGCAATCAACGTGGAAGGGCCGCCCAAGGCCGCGCTTACCCTGGCGGTTAGCGGCGCGGGCAGCGTCAATCCCGGGGCCGGCACCTACCAATTCGAAAAAGACACGCTCATCATCGTGGAGGCGGAGCCGAAAGAAGGCTGGGTTTTTAGCCACTGGGTTGGGCCGGTGGCCGATGAGAAGAGCCCCCGTACAACATTGGTCCTGGAAGAGGACGTGGAGCTGGAGGCTGTTTTCGTCGAGGAAGACCTGGGGCTTTACGCCTATACCTTGGATGTCCGCGGCGAGGGCAGTGTATTCCCCGATGCGGGGCGTTACGAATTCCTGCCTTCCGAGGCAGGCACGCGCATACCGGTAAAGGCCGAGCCTGCTCCCGGTTATGCTTTTGACCGGTGGACCCTAAACGGCAGGGAGGTAAGCCGCGACCTCGTCTACCACTTCGCCCTGGAAGACGGGGCCATTTTAACGGCGTACTTTAAGCCCCTTTACAGGGTTACTGTAGATTCTACCGCGGGAGGCATCGCCCGCGGTCCCTCCCGCCTGCTGGAGAAGGGGGACCAGGTCAAGGTTGAAGCAATTAGCAGCCCGGGCTACGGTTTCAAGGAATGGATCGAGAACGGCCAGGTGGTCAGCGAAAATCCCGTTCATATTTTTAAAGTTGAAGGAAATCACCACCTGACGGCACGATTCTTACCCATTTACAAGTTAAATGTTCTCGCCACCGAGGGAGGAAAGGCCTTCGCCAGCCATGACGAAGCCCTGGAAGGGACCGAGGTGAAGGTTGTCGCGGTGGCCGACCCGGGCTACGCTTTCGTGGGATGGAGCGAAGGCGGAAAGAGGCTGGCTACCGGTATCGACCTCGGCTTTGCCTTTATTCCCTTGAACTACATCCGCTCAACTGAATACAGCTTTACCCTGGACCGGAACCGGACCCTGGTTGCTGAATTCGTTGAGGCCTATCCCATTGAGGTAAACGTGGCCGGAAACGTGGGAGGCAGCGTCAAAGCTCCCGCCGGCCCTGTTCTCAAGGGACGGAAATCGGTGATCATAGCCGTTCCCGACGAGGGCTACCTCTTTGACAAGTGGACAGAGGGCGATAAAGAGTACTACGGTGAAGTGTTTACTTTCTGGGGCGACAGGCACCTCAAGCTTACGGCTCATTTCGTCCCCGCCATTAAAATAGAGGCCCTGGCCGAACCCGAGGGTGGTGGCGAGGTTAAAGGCGGCGGCACCTACAAAGAGGGTGCTGATGTCCATCTGAAAGCTCTCCCCGCCGCGAACCACACCTT
>JAAZIN010000072.1 GCA_012800855.1 Bacillota bacterium | reverse complement strand
CCGACGAAGAGGATAGCTATGAAAAGATGAAGGAGCGCATCCTCTCCGACCTGAAGCGCACCTTCCGCCCCGAGTTCCTCAACCGCATTGACGAGATCATCGTCTTCCATCCGCTGAATGAGGAACACATCAAGCAGATCGTGGGGATCATGATCGACGAGCTGAACAGGAAGGTGGCCGAGTACAACCTTAAGGTGGAGGTCACTCCCGAGGCCAGGGAGGCCCTGGTGAAAGAGGGCTTTGATCCCGCCTTTGGGGCGCGCCCGCTGCGCCGCGTCATCCAGAAGCGGCTGGAGGACAACATCTCCGAAGAGATGCTCCAGGGGAAGATTTCCCCGGGCGATACCATCGTGGTGAGCCACGAAAACGGGGAGTATAAATTTGAGAAGACGGCGGCGAGCAAGTAGCTTGCCGAGAGGGCCTTGCGCCTCTCTTACCGGCATCACCGCCAAAGGGGCTGTCCTCAAAGGGCAGCCCCTTAAACTTTAGCGGATCATGCGCATAAGTGAAATTAACCGCTTTTTCAGTTCAAAATTAGTGAAATTACAAACTTTTTCGCTGGTAAAGGAATTTATCTTGACCTTGTCGAATAGAAAAAATGCAGGAGCAGATGATATAAGAAGCCTGCCTGCCTATTAAGGAGGATTGTTTTGAAGATTGCGGTTTCCGGCAAAGGGGGGGCCGGAAAATCCACTGTTGCCGCTAATCTGCTCTTTTGCCTCAAGGAACGCTGCTTACCCGCCTTTGCCATTGATGCAGATCCCGATACCAACTTGGGCCTCGTTCTGGGACTTGATCCGGAAAAAGTCGCCGCGCTGCCACCTTTAAGCGAACTTCAGGAAGTCATCATGGAAAAGAATGCCGGCGGGGGGGCCTTTGTGGATCTCAATCCCCCCGTCGACGATATCCTCGAGGAATACGTGCTCCGCGACGGGACCATTCGCTTCCTTAAGATGGGTCGGATCAAGCAGGGAGGCTCCTCCTGCTACTGCAAGGAGAGCGCCTTTTTAAATGCTGTTTTGAACAGCGTGCTCCTGGATCGCCCCGAAGCGGTTGTCATGGACATGAGCGCCGGCATCGAGCATCTCACCCGCGGCACCGCCCGCGGGGTGGAACTCATGCTGGTAGTGGTGGAGCCGACCAGGGCCGGGGTCAGCACCGCCCTGGCCGTGGATCGGCTGGCCTCCGACCTGGCGCTGCCGCGGGTGCTTTTCGTGGGGAACAAGATCCGCTCGCAGGCCGACGCCGACTACCTGCGCGCCTCGCTGCCGCCGGAGCGCATCATTGCCATGCTGCCCTTCAGCGAAAAGGTCCTGGAGAGAGCCCGGCAGGCGGATGGGCGAGCCTTTGGCCGGGAGGACATGATCCCGGGAATGGAAGAAGTGTTTGAGAAAATTTGCGGGGGTGGTTGATCGTCTCACCAGGCCGGCTGTTTTTTTATGAATAATCGTTTGAATATTTTTGAAGGAGGTTAGACCGAGATATGTCCGAAGAGAAAAAAAAGCCCGATAATAAGAGAACGGTCGATCCTGCGGCCTTGCAAGTGCTGGAGCGGAATGAGGGAAAAATAGAAACCGCCTATGACCGCTATGTAAATATGCAGCCCCAGTGCAACTACGGCCGCACCGGAATCTGCTGCCGCATCTGCCTGCAGGGTCCCTGCCGCATCACCAAAAAAGCATCCAAGGGCATTTGCGGCGCGCACAGCTATACCATCGTCGCACGGAACCTTGTGCGCTCCATCACCGGCGGTGCCAGCGCCCATGCCGACCACGGCCGGCATATTATCTATACCCTTCTCGAGATGCTCGAGGGGAGAACGCCCGATTACACCATCGAGGATCCGGCGAAGCTGCGCCGCGTGGCCCAGAGGCTGGGCCTTTCCGTTGAGGGCAAGGAAGACCGCGAGCTCCTCCAGGAGGTCCTGGCCATCGCGGTAAGCGACTTCACCAAGCTCTCCGGGGAGCCCTGCCGCTGGCTGGAGACCACCGTGACCGAGGGGCGGATGAACAAGATCACCGATTGCAACATCCAGCCGCGCAGCGTGCATACCACCATTGCCGAATCCATGGGGCAGACGCACATGGGCGTTGACGCCGACCCGGTCAACCTGGTCTTCCAGGGGCTGAAGACGGCCCTGGCCGACTATATCGGCATGCACATCGCCACCGATCTTTCCGATATTCTTTTCGGCACGCCCAAGCCGGTTACCTCAGAGGCGAACCTCGGGGTGATCGATCCCGAGATGGTCAATATTGCCGTGCACGGCCACAACCCCCTCCTCAGCGAGATGGTAGTGCGGGCGGCCCGCGAGATGAAGGCGGAGGCCGAAGCCGCAGGGGCAAAGGGGATCAAGTGCATGGGCATCTGCTGCACCGGCAACGAGGTCCTCATGCGCCAGGGGGTGCCCCTGGTCACCAACTTCCTCTCCCAGGAGCTGCCCATCATGACCGGGGCCCTGGACGCCATGGTCGTCGACGTGCAGTGCATCATGCCCGCCATAAGGGCGGTGGCCGAGTGCTACCACACCCGCATCATCACCACCATGCCGCATTCCAAGATCCCCGGCTCCTACCACGTTGAATTTAGCGAAGAGCGGGCCATGGAAAAAGCGCGTGAGATTATCCGCCTGGCCATTGACGCCTTCAAGGAGCGGGTACCCGGCCGCATCGACATCCCGCAGGTGAAGAACAAGGTTACCGCCGGATTCAGCCTGGAGGCGCTGCTGGACATTTTTGCCGCGGTCAATCCCGACAACCCCATCAAGGTGCTCACCGATGCCATTGATTCGGGGCAGCTGCGCGGCGTGGTGCTGCTGGCCGGCTGCAACAACCTGCGCGTGCTGCACGACCACAGCCACGCCACCGTGATCAAGGGGCTGGCCGCGAACAATGTTTTCCTGGTGTCCACCGGCTGTGTCGCCGGCACCGCGGCCAAGCTGGGCCTGATGAACGCGGAGGCCGTGGAGAAGTATGCCGGCGAAGGGCTGAAGGCGTTCATTAACATGCTCAACGAGGCCAATGCCGGCAAGCTCACGGAAAAGCTGCCGCTGGTATTCCACATGGGCTCCTGCGTGGACAACTCGCGGGCGTACGATCTCAATACCCTCATGGCCAAGGAGTGGGGCATTGACACGCCCAAGGTGCCCTATGCAGCGTCGGCTCCCGAGGCGATGAGCGAGAAGGCCGTGGCCAT
>JAAZIN010000011.1 GCA_012800855.1 Bacillota bacterium | reverse complement strand
TCGGCCAAAGATAAACCTTGACAAAAAAGGGAATTCTGGTTTAGGATCGGGGCAGGTTTAAGGGAGGCACGGCGAAGAAGGCTGTGCCGGCAATTTCCACCGGGCTGGGGGGAGGGTTAAGCCCGGCACTGCTTCCGGCCCAGGGTATTCCGGAGTGTATCCTTAGTATGAGGCCGGTTCACCTGCAGCGTGAACCATTGAGGGTTGAGGGTGGAACCGCGGGAGCAGATCTCCCGTCCCCATGGTGTCAAGCCGGGGGCAGGGGGTTTTTCTTTATCGGGGAAAGGAGATGAATCCGGCGATGGATTTGCAAACCATAATTTTCAGGCTGCAGTCGTACTGGGCCGGAAAAGGCTGCCTCATCTGGCAGCCCTACGACATTGAAAAGGGCGCCGGTACCATGAATCCCGCTACCTTCCTGAGAGCCCTCGGCCCGGAGCCGTGGGCCGTGGCTTACGTGGAGCCCTCGCGCCGCCCCACCGACGGGCGCTACGGCGAGAACCCCAACCGGCTCTACCAGCATCTCCAGTTCCAGGTGCTGATCAAGCCGGCCCCGGCGGAGATCCAGGATCTCTACCTGGAAAGCCTCGCCGCCCTGGACCTGGTGCCGCTGGAGCACGATATTCGCTTTGTGGAGGATAACTGGGAATCGCCCACCTTGGGTGCCTGGGGCCTGGGCTGGGAAGTGTGGCTCGACGGGATGGAGATCACTCAGTTTACCTATTTTCAGCAGGTGGGCGGATTTGACGTGGAGCTGGTGCCGGTGGAGATTACCTACGGCCTGGAGCGCATCGCCATGTACATCCAGGATCGGGACAATGTCTTCGACCTGGATTGGAACGGCCAGGTCAGCTACGGCGAACTCTTCCAGCGGGCCGAGTACGAGCATTCCACCTACAGCTTTGAGGAGGCGGACCGGGATTTCCTCTTCCGGCTCTTTGACCTCTACGAGGCCGAGGCGGAGCGGCTCCTGGGAGCCGGCCTCATTCTCCCCGCCTATGACTATATTCTGAAATGCTCGCATACATTTAATTTGCTGGAGGCCCGCGGCGCCATCAGCGTAACCGAGCGGACGGCCTACATCGGCCGGGTGCGCCGCCTGTCGCGGCAGTGCGCCAAGGCCTACCTGGAGCAGCGGGAGAAGGCGAGCTATCCCCTGCTGAATTCGCCGAAGGGAGTGCAGGTCCATGGATAAGAAGAGTATGGTGCCCAAGAAGGATCTGCTCCTGGAAATCGGCTGCGAAGAGCTTCCCTCCCGCTACATCCCGGGAGCGCTGGCGCAGCTGGAGGAGGCGGCAGCCTCGCTTTTTCGTGAGCACCGCCTCGCCTTTGAAAGCTGCCAGGCCTGGGCCACGCCCCGCCGGCTGGCCCTGCTGGTCCGCGGCCTGGAGGCGCGCCAGCCGGACCTGCAGAAGAAGGTCAAGGGGCCGGCCCTGGAGCGAGCCTACGACGCCGCCGGCTCGCCCACTCCCGCCCTGCTGGGCTTTGCCCGCAGCCAGGGCCTCGCGCCCGAGGAGCTCATCGTGGAGACGGTCAATGGAAACAAGTTCATCTTTGCCCTGAAGGAGATTCCCGGGCAGGCCACGGCGGATCTGCTGCCCCGGATATTAACGGAGCTGCTGCGGCGGCTCAGCTTCCCCCGGCCCATGTACTGGGAGAGCAAGGAATGCCGCTTTGCCCGCCCCATCAGGAACCTGCTGGCCCTCTACGGCGAGAAGGCGATCCCCTTCAGCTACGCCGGGGTCACTGCGGGGCGGAGCACCTTCGGCCATCGCTTTCTTTCTTCCGGCCCCGTGGTGGTGAAAAGCCCCGCCGCTTATCTCCGCAGCCTGGAGGAGAACTACGTCCTGGCGGACCACGAGCGGCGCCGCGAGGCCATCCGCCAGCAGCTCATGGAGCAGGCCGCCGCCCTGGGCGGGCGGCCGCTCATCGAGGAAGCCCTCCTGGAGGAGGTCACCTTCCTGGTGGAGTACCCCGTGGCCGTGACCGGCTCCTTCTCCACCGCCTTCCTCGACCTGCCTCGCGAGGTGCTCATCACCACCATGCAGGTCCATCAGCGCTACTTCCCCGTGGTGAAGGCGACAGACGGCTCCCTGCTGCCCCACTTCATCGGCATCAGCAACAACCGCTACCATGAGAATATCCGGCGGGGCTATGAAAAGGTGCTGGGTGCGCGCCTTGCCGATGCCCGCTTCTTCTTCGAGGAAGATCGCAAGGAGCCGCTGGAGCGCCATGCGGCGCGGCTTTCGGAAGTGCTCTTCCAGGAGGAGCTGGGCAGCCTGGCCCAGAAGCAGGAGCGGCTGGTCAGGCTGGTGCGCAAGCTGGCGCAGCGCCTCGCCCTGCCCGGAAAGGCGGCCCGCAGGGCGGAGCGCGCCGCCGCGCTCTGCAAGGCCGACCTGGTCACGCACATGGTGCGCGAGTTCCCGGAGCTGCAGGGGGTCATGGGGCGCGAGTATGCCCTGCTGAGCGGGGAAGAGCCGGGGACGGCCCGCGCCATCTACGAGCACTACCTGCCGCGCTTCGCCGGGGACGAGACCCCTCGCACCGTTGAAGGGGCTCTCCTTTCCCTGGCCGACCGCGCCGATACGCTGAGCGGCTGCTTCGCCGTGGGGCTGCAGCCCACGGGATCGGAAGACCCCTACGCCCTGCGCCGCCAGGGCCAGGGGATTGTTTCCATCCTGCTGGAGCATGAACTTGATCTCTCTCCGGCGGAGCTGTTCGAAGCGGCGCTGCAGGAATATGCCGGGGCCCTTTCCCTCTCCGCCGGGCGGCTGGAGGAGTTGCGCGGCGCCCTGCAGGAATTCATCACCCAGCGCCTCCGCTTTGCCCTGCAGGAGAAAGGACTCAGCCACGATGTCATTGAAGCGGTCCTGGCCGTCCCCTACCGCTCAGTGGCGGAGCTGTCCCGGCGCGCCGCCGCCCTGGAGGAGCAGTTGCGCTCGGAGTTGCTGAAGGATGTCAACACCGCCTACGTGCGCACGGCAAACCTGGCTCGCCGCAGCGGCGGCGGTCCCGTGGAGCAGGAACTGCTGAGGGAACCCGCCGAGCGGGAGCTTTACCGGCGCTTCCAGGAAGTTGAACCCGAGGTGAGGCGGGCGCTGCAGGAGCGCCGCTACGGCGCCTGCCTGGAGCTGCTGGCCTCGCTGAAGGAGCCGGTGGATCGCTTCTTTGACCAGGTCCTGGTCATGGCCGAGGATGAGAAGCTGCGCCGGAACCGGCTTAACCTGCTTGCTGCGGTGAAGGGGCTCTTTAACCGCTTCGCCGATTTTGCCCTGCTGCAGCCGGTAGATTAAGCCGCTTTCCGCAAGGCGGCATCCTTGCTGCGTGGCCCATCACATGCCCTGAAACAGCTCTTCCGTATGCCTGCTTTGGGGGGTGGAGAAAATAGACTTAAGCCAGAGGCAGAAAAAGATCCTGGAGATAGTAAAAACATCCGGCCCCATTTCCGGCGAGGAGATTGCTTCCCGGTTGAATGTTTCCCGGGCCGCCCTGCGCCCCTGCCTGGCGGTGCTGACCATGTCCGGCCTGCTGGAGGCGCGGCCCCGGGTCGGCTACACCTACGCCGGGAAGGATGCCAAGAGCCTCTATGCCGACTACATGAGGCGCTTCACCGTGGGCGAGGTGAAGTCTGTTCCCGCCGTGGTCCGGGAGGAGACCACGGTTTACGATGCCATCGTCACCCTGTTTGTTGAAGACGTGGGCACTCTCTTCGTGGTTGATGAAGAAGGCTACCTGCAGGGGGTCGTCTCGCGCAAGGACCTGCTGAAGACGGCTATCGGCGGGAGAGATTTACTGCAAATTCCCGTAGCCGTGATCATGACCCGCATGCCCCACGTGGTTACCGTGGAGCCGGACGTGGACGTGGTGACGGCGGCAAAGAAGATCATTGATTACCAGATTGACTCCCTTCCGGTGGTGAGGGAAGAGGAGCCGGGCAAGCTCAAGGTCATCGGCAAGATAACCAAGACCACGCTGGTCCGGATGCTGGCTGAGGTAAGCGGCTAGGGAGTAGGGAGGAGGAAGTTGCATGAGC
Organism: Bacillota bacterium; assembly: GCA_012800855.1. Taxonomy (GTDB): domain Bacteria; phylum Bacillota; class Dethiobacteria; order DTU022; family DTU022; genus JAAZIN01. The sequence continues at coordinate 16,727 of JAAZIN010000011.1, read as the reverse complement.
GCGGCTTCACGAAAGCCGGTGGTTTATATTGTCTCGGATTCAATTGGCGAAACCGCCGAATTTGTGGTCAAGGCGGTGGCGAGCCAGTTTGACTCCGAGGACATGGAGGTGCGGCGCGTCCCCTTTGTCAGCGACGCCGCCAAGCTGATGGAGGTCATTGAAGAAGCAGCCCAGTCCAACAGCATGATTGCCTACACCCTGGTCCTCCCCGAGCTGCGCCGGTTGGTGGAGCAGGAGGCGGCGAAGCGCAACATCCCCACGGCCGACATCATGGGCCCGGCGCTGGATGCTTTTGCCCGCATCATGAACAAGGAACCCTACCTGGAGCCGGGGCGGGTACGCCGCCTCGATGAGGACTACTTCCGGAGAATGGCGGCTGTTGAATTTGCCGTGAAGTACGATGACGGCAAGGATCCCCGCGGCCTGCGCCACGCCGATTTGGTGCTCATCGGCGTCTCCCGCACCTCCAAAACCCCGCTGAGCATGTACCTGGCCCACCGCCGCCTGCTGGTGGCCAACCTGCCCCTTATTCCCGAAGTGGAGCCGCCGGAGGAGCTCTTCTGGATTTCGCCGGAGAAGATCGTGGGCTTGATGATCGACCCGGAGCTGCTGCGCGCCATCCGGCAGGAGCGCCTCAACAGCCTGGGCTTTGACCGCCAAGCCAACTACGCCTCCATGGAGCGGATCAAGCTGGAGCTTGATTACGCCCGCCGGATCATGGATCGCATCGGCTGTGCCGTCTTTGACGTTTCCAACAAGGCCGTGGAAGAAGTAGCCAACCAAATTGTGCAGATGATCAAGGGAGGTTGACCGCTGTGAGCGAAAAGATGGTATACCGCTTTTCCCAGGGCAGTGCGGAGATGAAAAGCCTGCTGGGCGGCAAGGGAGCCAACCTGGCGGAGATGACGCGCATTGGGCTGCCGGTGCCGCCGGGCTTTATCATTACCACCGAAGCCTGCAACAAGTACTTTGCCTCGGGCCGGAAAATCTGGCCGGAGCTGGAGCTGGAAGTCCTGAAAGAGCTGGCGGAGCTGGAGAAGCTCACCGGCCGCAATTTTGGCGGGGAGAAGCCCCTGCTGCTGTCGGTGCGCTCCGGAGCGGTGCTCTCCATGCCGGGGATGATGGATACCATCCTCAACCTTGGCTTGAACCGCCAGACCATGGATTACCTCGCCGCCGAGGCCGGCGACCGCCGCTTTGCCCTGGACTGCTACCGCCGCTTTATCCAGATGTTCGGCGATGTGGTCATGCATGTGGATCACGACCTCTTTGAGGAGGTCCTGGCCGAGGCCAGGGAGAAGCGCGGGGTAACTACCGATTCCGCCCTGCTGGAGGAGGACCTGGAAGAGATTGTTGCCCGCTTCCTGGAGATCGTGCGCCGGGAAACGGGGAAGGAGTTCCCCACAGAACCGCGGGAGCAGCTCTTCATGGCCATAGAGGCGGTCTTCAATTCCTGGAATACGCCGCGGGCCATTGTTTACCGGCAGATCAACAAGATCCCCGATCACCTGGGCACGGCGGTGAACGTGCAGACCATGGTTTTCGGCAACCTGGGCGACGACAGCGGCACCGGGGTTGCCTTTACGCGGAACCCGGCCACGGGCGAGCCGGAAATTTACGGCGAATACCTGCTTAATGCCCAAGGTGAGGATGTCGTCGCCGGAATCCGCACCCCCCAGCCCATCGAAAAGCTCCGCCAGGAGATGCCCGAAATCTACCGGGAGTTTGCCGAGCACTGCCGCCGCCTTGAAGCCCACTACCGCGACATGCAGGATATTGAGTTCACCATCGAGCGGGGCAAGCTGTACATACTGCAGACCCGCGCCGGGAAGCGGACCGCCGCCGCCGCGGTGAAGGTGGCCGTGGACCTGGTCAAGGAGGGGCTTATCGACAGGGAGGAGGCGCTGCGGCGGGTCGATCCGGCGCAGCTGGATCAGTTGCTCCACCCGCGCTTTGACCGCAGCGCCGACATCAAGGTGCTGGCGCGCGGCCTGCCGGCCTCGCCGGGCGCGGCCTCGGGCAAGATTGTCTTTGATGCCGACAAGGCCAAGGAAATGGGGGAAAGCGGCGAAGATGTGCTCCTGCTCCGCCCGGAAACCACCCCCGATGACATTCACGGCATCTACGCCGCCCGCGGGGTGCTCACCAGCCGCGGCGGCATGACCAGCCATGCCGCGGTGGTGGCCCGGGGAGCGGGCAAGCCCTGCGTCTGCGGCTGCGAGGCGCTAAAAATCGACCTGGAAAACCGCACCGTTACCATTAACGGGGAGGTCTACCCCGAGGGGACCGTCCTCTCCATTGACGGGGCTACCGGGGAGGTCATCCTGGGGCAGCCGCCCCTCATCGACCCGCAGCCCACGTCCGAGTTCAAGGAGCTCCTCTCCTGGGCCGACCAGACCCGCCGGCTGCGCGTGCGCGCCAACGCCGACACGCCGGCCGATGCCCGCCGGGCCGTGGAGCTGGGGGCCGAGGGGATCGGCCTCTGCCGCACCGAGCACATGTTCATGGAGAAGGATCGTCTGCCGCTGGTGCGGCGCATGATCCTCGCCGGCGACGACGCCGAGCGGGAAGCGGCCCTGGAGCAGCTGCTGCCGGTGCAGAAGGATGATTTCAAGGGCATCCTGCGGGAGATGGCCGGCTACCCGGTGACCATCCGGCTGCTTGACCCGCCGCTGCACGAGTTCCTCCCCAACCGCGAGGAGCTGCTCCTGGAGGTGGAGCGGCTGCGCCGGGAGGGAGGCGACCCCGAACTGCTGCGGCAGAGGGAGGTGCTGCTGCAGAAGGTGAAGGCGCTGGCCGAGCAGAACCCCATGCTGGGCCACCGCGGCTGCCGGCTGGGCCTGGTTTATCCCGCCATCTACCGCATGCAGGTGCGGGCCATTATCATGGCCGCCCTGGAGCTGCTGGATGAAGGCATCTCCCCGGACCAGATCAAGCTGGAGATCATGATCCCGCTGGTGGGCCATGCCGGCGAGATGGAGCGGATGCGGAAGGAAGTGGAGGAAGCGGCCGCGGAGGTGTTCAACGCAGCGGGCCGGAGCCTGCCCTTCCTGGTGGGCACCATGATCGAGCTGCCGCGGGCCTGCCTCGTGGCCGACGAACTGGCTGAAAGCGCCGAGTTCTTCTCTTTCGGCACCAACGACCTCACCCAGACCACCCTCGGCTTCAGCCGCGACGATGCCGAGAGCAAGTTCCTCCCCTTCTACCTGGACCAGAAAATCCTCAAGGTCAACCCCTTCATGGAGCTGGACCGGGAAGGGGTTGGCAAGCTCATCGTGCAGGCAATCCAGGGAGGGCGGCGCACGCGGCCGCAGCTCAAGCTGGGCGTCTGCGGCGAGCACGGCGGGGACCCGGCCTCTATTGAATTCTTCCACGAGGCCGGCCTGGACTACGTGAGCTGCTCGCCTTTCCGGGTGCCCATCGCCCGCCTGGCCGCCGCCCGCGCAGCCATAAAAGAAAAATAATGGCCGCACAAAGCTGGATAAGAGGAGGGCTGCCCCAAAAGGGCAGCCCTTTTGCATCCCTGCCGTGGGGGCGGGCTTTTCTGCCTGTTTTCTATACTAACTTATCACATCTCAATTACGCCCGCCTAAACGCGGCCCCTGCTTTGGCGGCTCGTGAGCCGCCCCTATAAACTCTGGGAGCAATCAGTCAGCTTAAAAGGAAGCTGGTTGCCTGGTATTTAAATGCTCCCCCCTTTGGGAAAGGGGGGTGGGGGGATTTTCCCGGAAAATCGTAAGGGCGGGCTTCCACGCCCGCCCGCCGCCTGGCAACCAACCTTAAAACGGCCAGATGCGCTGCCACAAGCCGGCCAAAAAGTCTCCGGCCAGGCGCAGCAGGTAGGGAAGGAAGCTTAGCCTCTGCAGGCTTTCCTGCGCGGACAAATCCACCTCGGCAATGATCTCCCCGGAGGGATCTTTCAGGCGCAGGGTGCCGATAACATCGCCCTCTTTGACCGGAGCACTAACCGCGTCAGGAAGCTCAAACTCTTCCACAATGTCGTAGCTGCTGTCGTTGCGCGGCACCACGGCCTGCACCGGGCCATCGGCCACCAGGCCCACGGCCCGCTTCTGGCCCCGCTTCACCGGCACCTGGGTAATAACCTCATTTTCCTCGTAAAGGGTTTTCAGTTCGAAATTGCGGAAGCCGTGGTTGAGCAGGGCGATGCTGTCTTCTCGCCGCGCCGCCTCGGTGGGCGCGTTCATGACCACGGCGATGAGGCGCATCCCCTGCTGCTTGCTTGTCGAGGCAAGGCAGTAGCCGGCCGCCGGGGTGCTGCCGGTTTTAATGCCGTCGGCGCCCGGGTAGATGCCCAGGAGGGGATTGAGGTTGAACTGGCGAATTTCATTAAAGGTGAATTCTCTCTCCGACTGGAAGGCGGCCACCTCCGGCTGGGTGCGGAGGAGATAAGCCGCCAGGCGGGCCACGTCAAGCGCGCTCATGTAGTGATCGGGATGGTCCATGCCGTGGCTGTTGACAAAATGAGTATTCTCCAGGCCCAGCTCCGCCGCCCGCCGGTTCATGCGCTGGACAAAGGCCGCTTCGGATCCGCTGAGGAACTCGGCCACGGCCACGCAGGCGTCGTTGGCCGATACAATGCTGATGCCCTTGAGCAGATCCCTGAAGGAAACCTGCTGGCCGATATTTAAAAACATTTGCGAGCCGCCGGTTCGCCAGGCCTGCTCGCTTACCGTGACCATGGTGTCCCAGTCCACCAGGCCCGCCTTTAAATCTTCCATGGCCAGCAGCAGGGTCATCAGCTTGGTCAGGCTGGCCGGAGGGCGCGGCACGCGGCTGTCCTTTTCATAAAGCAGCGTTTCATTCTCGGCCTCTATGAGCACGGCGCTGCTCGAGCTAAGCGCAAGCTCCACCGCCTGAGCCGGCGCGGCGTAGGCCGGCAGGGCCAGGGCTTGTGCGAGTATGAGCGCCATTAACAAGCAGGCGATTTTCTTTTTGGGCATCTCCATGGGGCTACAACCTCCTAGATGTCAGAATCAATTACACAGTAGAAAGGGTGATCCCTTTGTTGCGCGTCATCGCCTTAAACGGCAGTCCCCGCAAGGACGGCAGCACAGCCTACCTGCTAAACCGGGCCTTAAAGGTGGCCGCGGAGGAGGGAGCGGAGACCACGCTGATCCATGTGGAGCCGCTGCTGCGGTCGCAGAAGCATCCCTTCTGCCTGGCCTGTTCCTCTCCCTGCACCGGGGCCTGCTACCGGGGCAGCGCCCTGGAAGAGGCTTACCGCCGGCTGGCGCAGGCCGATGCCGTCATCATGGGCAGCCCCGTCTACTTTGGCACCGTTTCGGCCCAGCTAAAGGGCTTCTGGGACAAAAGCCGCAAGCTGCGCACCGAGCAGGCGCTGCTCAACACCGTGGGTGCGGCCGTCACCACCGGCGGCGCCCGCTTTGGCGGGCAGGAGACGACCCTGAAGGCGCTGCACGACATGATGCTGGTCCAGGGGATGATCCTGGTCGGCGACGGCCACGCATCCGCCGATGCCGGCCACCACGGCTGCTGCGCCGGGGCCCCCGCCTCCGCTGATGCCTATGCGCTCCAGCGGATCGAGCCCCTGGCCCGCCGGGTGGTAGAGGTGGCCCGGTGCACCGCGTCTCTGCGCTTAAAGTAAATACTTTTTGCTATACGGCCTTCTATTTCGCTTGCGGAAAGGGATTTCCTTTTTGAAAATTTTGCCTGAATTATATATTTAAAGACAGAATATTTAAAGATTAGCATTTAATCTGCCCGCGGAGAGGAATAAGCGCATAAACCGCGAAATATTAAGAATGTAAACTTTTTTTGAGACGAGGAGTGATTATTCTTGACCCATCATTATACCCAGGGCTCAAAGAATAATGTAATTCCGCCCTGTCAAGCAGCCTGTCCCCTGCACCAGGATGTGCGCGACTATCTTTTTGCCATTGCCACGGGAGATTTTGACCGGGCGCTGGAGATCATCAAGGAGACCAACCCGCTCCCCTCCATCTGCGGCACCATCTGCGCCCACCACTGCGAAGACGAGTGCCGCCGCAATGACGTGGACCGGCCGCTCTCCATTCGCGGGCTGAAGCGCTTTGCCGTGGAAAACAGCTCGGTAAAAGTGCCCCCCTCCGGGATAGAGCGCGGTTCCAAGGGGAAAGTGGCCGTCATCGGTGGCGGGCCCAGCGGCCTCACCGCGGCTTACGACCTGGCCCGGCAGGGCTGCGCCGTAACCGTTTATGACCGGGAGCCGGCCATGGGCGGGGCGGTGCGCCATTACATCCCCCTCTACCGCCTGCCCGACGAGGTCATTGACCGGGACGTTGCGGAGATCGCCGAGCAGGGCGTGGAGTTTAAAACGGGCTATGAGCTTGGGCGCAACCTTTCCCTCGACGACCTGGAAAAGGAAGGCTACAAGGCCATCCTTATTGCCCTGGGCCTGCCGGTGAGCCGCGGCCTGGACATCCCCGGCGTGGAGGGTGAGGGAATCTACTACGCCCTCGATTTCCTCAAGAGGGTAAAGCGGGACGCTTTCCGCTTCGAGGGCAACCCCACCGTCATCGTCGTGGGCGGCGGCAACGTGGCCATGGACGTGGCCCGCTCGGCGGTGCGCTGCGGCGCCGGCAGCGTCAAGGTGGTCTGCCTCGAATCGTCGGAGGAGATGCCCGCCTTCCCCTGGGAGATCGAAGAGGCCAAGGAAGAAAAGGTGGAGTTTTACAACTGCTGGGGCCCCCGCGCCGTCATCCGGGAGAATGGGAAGATTACCGGCCTCGAGCTCATCGAATGCTGCTCCGTCTTTGATGAAGCGGGCCGCTTCTGCCCCGTCTACAACGAGGAGTGCAAGAACTTCATCACCGGTGACGTGATCATCTTCGCCATCGGGCAGGCCGGTGATCCCAAGCCGCTGCAGGGGCAGCTTGAGCTCGATGAGCGCGGCCGCCTCGTCTTTGACCGCAAGACCATGTCCACCAGCCGTCCCGGTGTTTTCGCCTGCGGCGAGATGATCACGGGGCCGGGGACGGCTGTGCAGGCCATGCGGAGCGGCCGCCTGGCGGCCCAGGCCATCCTGGCTTACCTGGAGGGCAGGGAATTCAACAGCGAGGCGCTGGAAGAGCCGGCCGCCCTGGAGAAGCTCGATGCGGCCGTGGCCGAAAAGATCACCCGGGTGGGGCGCCATCCCCTGCCCATGGTTCCGCCGGCCGAGAGAGTCAAGCATTTCCAGCAGGTGGAGCACGGCTATGATGCCGCCACGGCCATTTGCGAAGCCCGCCGCTGCCTTACCTGCATTGCCGGGGCGGAGCGCATCGACGAGCTTTGCGCCAACTGCCTCACCTGCGTGCGCGTCTGTCCCTATGACGTCCCGGTGATCAACGAAGAGGGAACTGTCAGCATCCGCAGCGAGCAATGCCAGGCCTGCGGGCTTTGCCTCTCCATCTGCCCCGCCTACGCCATCAAGTTCCGCACCCCCATGGTGGAGGAGGCCGCGGCGGCCATCGAGCCTGCGGCGAAGGGTCTGCTGGAGCGGGCCGGCAGCGGGCCGGCGGTGCTTCTCATCACCTGCGGCTACGGCCCCTTTGCCCTGCCCGGCATTAAAGGCTTCAAAGCCGACAGCATGGCCCTGGTGCGCTATCCCTGCGTGGCCAAGATCGATACGGTGCACCTGCTCAAGGCCGTGGAGGCGGGCGTTGACGGCATCATCGTGGTCGGCTGCAAGGAAGAGGAGCCCAGCACCTGCCCGCACAAGGATGCCGCCGGCTGGATCCGGAAGCGGATTGCCCATGTCAATGCGCTCCTGGAGGAGATGGGCCTCGGCGACAATCGCATTGCCTACCTGGAGCTGTCCTTCGCCGAAGCCGGCGACTTCGGTCGGATCATGGCGGAGGCGGCGGAGCAGTTCAAGGAGCTGTCCCCCTCGCCGCTGCGCTAGTCCATCGCGGCACGGGGCCTTTAAAAAGGTGGATGTTCTGCGGGGCTGCCCCCACAAGGGCAGCCCCTTGAGCTTAAAATCTCCCCTTCCCCCTTTTATAAAAGGGGGGAACTTTTTTATGCCTTTCCTGGCGGGGGTGCGCTTCCCTTCTGAAAAAAGGGGAGGGGGGATTTAACTGTAAAAGTTCTTAACAGCTGGGCATATGGTAAAGAGGTGGGGCGCCCACCACGTAGAGGCGAGATACGGTCTGCAGTCGTAAGCTGCCGGAATGAAAATGTCACTTTCTGTCAATAATATGGGGGAGCTTCTTGAGGGAAATTCGCGGGTAAAGCAGGATTATCTCCCGGGGCGTAGAATATAGTTTAGCAGAAAAATTTGTAATAGTAACATTCACGCAAGGGGGAGCTGTCCAGGGCTTTTGTAGAATCGACGTTGCGCATTGCTTGTCCAGGGTGGCCTCGTCTCCTCTTTAGATTGCGGGATGGGGTTTTTCTTTCTCTCGCGCACCGGCAGGGCAGCGGCAAATTTTTCAGCGGCGGTGAATATCTTGGCACAGGGTATCCCGGAGCAGATCATAGATGAAATCAGGCAGCGCTGCGACATGGTCAGCCTTGTGCAGCAGTACCTGGCCCTGGAAAAAAGGGGCAAGCGCTTGTTTGGGCTTTGTCCCTTCCACAATGAAAAGACTCCCTCCTTCTCCATAACACCGGAGAAGCAACTCTTTTACTGCTTCGGCTGCGGCGCTTCGGGCAATGTTTTCAACTTTGTCATGCGGATGGAGAATCTATCCTTTCCCGAAGCTGTCCGCTTCCTTGCCCGGATGACGGGAGTGAGGATTCCCGAGCGCGGCGCCGCCTCCAGCGAAGAGAGCAGTATAAAGGAGAAAATCTTCAACTTGAACATGCTGGCGGCTCGCTTCTATGCCCATCAACTCTGGAACAGCCCTGCCGGGAAAAAAGCGGTGGCTTACCTCCAGGAAAGAGGAATTAGACGGGAATTCAGCGAACTTTTCTGTCTGGGATATGCGCCGCCGGGCTGGCAAAACCTGTCTGATTATGCCCGGAAAAAGGGCATTCCCGCCGAACTCCTGCTGCAGGCGGGCCTGGTGATGCCCCGGCAGGGCGGCGGTCACTATGACCGCTTCCGGGATCGGCTCATCTTTCCCATATTTACCATCAGCGGCAGGGTGGCCGGCTTTGGCGCCCGGCTGCTGGATGGGGAAAAGAAGAGCGCCCCCAAGTACCTCAACTCGCCGGAGACACCGGTATTTGAAAAGGGAACCTTTCTTTACGGCCTCCACCTGGCGCGGGAGGAGATCCGGCGCCGGAAGTCGGTCATCGTTGTGGAAGGCTATACCGATGTGATTGCCGCCTTCCAGGCTGGCTTTAAAAACGTGGTCGCTTCGCTGGGCACCGCCCTCACCCCGGCCCAGAGCCGGCTGATGCGTGCTCAGGCGGAGAAGGTCATCATTGCCTACGATGCCGATAGCGCCGGCGAGGCCGCTACCTGGCGGGGCCTGAAAATACTCCAGGATGCCGGCTGCCTGGTGGAGGTGGCCGACCTGCCCGAAGGAAGCGATCCCGACGAGATCATCCGGCGGCAGGGGGCGGCCCGCTTTGCCGAGGCCATTGAGCAGGCCAAGCCTCTGGCCGACTACCGGCTGGAGGTCTTAAGAAAGCGCTATGACCTCTCCTCGGAGGAGGGCAGGCGGCACTTTCTCGAGGAGGCGCTCCAGGTGCTGCAGGACATCCCCAATCTGGTGGAGCGCGACATTCACCTGAAGCGGGTGGCCGAGGAGCTTGGCGTATCCGAGGGCGCGGTCCGCCGGGAACTGATGCGGCAGCTGGGCAGGCAAAAAGCGGGCCAGGGTCATAATCTGCAGACAAAAGATCAAACTAAAACTATTAGCCCGGTAAAAGCCAGCCCGGCTGAAAGGATGCTCCTATCGCTCATGCTGCTGAGCGAAGAGGCTGCCGGGATGGTCTTTGACGCCCTGGAACCTGCCGATTTTTCGGAAGGGCATCTCCGGCAGGTTGTTGAAACAATTTTGAAATTGAAGGGTGAAAACCGCCGCGTGAGCGGAGAAGAGCTGATGAATTACTTTGCGGACGAAGAAATCCATGGTCTGATCACCGCTGCCGCCACCGAGCCCAGCCTGCAGGGGCTGGAGCCCGGTGTCATGGCCAAGATGGCCGGGGATTGCATAGAAAAGATCAAGCGGGAAAAGCTGGCTGAGCAAAAGGAATTAAGGCAGCGGGTCTTGAAAGAGATAGACCGGAAGAAGCAGTACGACGACGAAGCCAAAAAGTTGCTTCAGGAGCAGTTGCAGGTGATTAAACAGCTTAAAAGCACTCCCTATCGTTCCGGAGGAGGAGAGCGTTCACATGGCTAAAGAGATAGAAAAAGTCGTGCCTTTGGAGGAAGTCCAGCAGGACTTAATCATTCGCGGCAAGGACAAAGGCTCTCTTTCTTACAAAGAGATCATTGACTCTCTGCAGTCGTACGATCTCTCTGTGGAGGCGCTGGACCAGTTTTACGACCAGCTGGCCGAGCAGGGCATTGACATAGTGGATGAGAGCGCCGGCAACGGCAGGAGCTCTGTCGTGGCGGAAGATGCTGCCGGGGCGAAAGATGGCGCCAAGGAACCCAGGCTCGAGGAGGATGAAGATCTCTCCCTGCCCGAGGGGGTGGCCATCAACGACCCGGTGAGGATGTACCTGAAGGAGATCGGCAAAATCCCCCTGCTCACACCTGAGGAAGAGGTGGAGCTGGCCAAGCGAATTGAGCAGAACGACGAGGAGGCCAAGCGCGCCCTTGCCGAGGCCAATTTGCGCCTGGTGGTAAGCATTGCCAAGAAATACGTGGGCCGGGGTATGCTCTTTCTCGACCTGATCCAGGAGGGCAACCTCGGGCTCATTAAAGCGGTGGAGAAGTTTGATTACCGCAAGGGCTACAAGTTCAGCACCTACGCCACCTGGTGGATCCGCCAGGCCATTACCAGGGCCATTGCCGACCAGGCGCGCACGATCCGCATCCCCGTGCACATGGTGGAAACGATCAACAAGCTCATCCGCGTCCAGAGGCAGCTGGTCCAGGAGCTGGGCCGCGAGCCCACTCCCGAGGAGATTGCGAAGGAAATGAATATCAGCGAGGAGCGGGTGCGCGAAATCCTGAAGATCGCCCAGGAGCCTGTTTCCCTGGAGACGCCCATCGGGGAAGAGGACGACAGCCACCTTGGCGATTTCATCGAGGACCAGGAGGCGCAGGCCCCCGCCGATGCGGCGGCGTTCGAACTGCTCAAGGAGCAGCTCGAAGATGTGCTCGATACGCTGACCCCGCGGGAGGAGAAGGTGCTGCGGCTCAGGTTCGGCCTGGATGACGGGCGCTCCCGCACCCTGGAAGAGGTGGGGCAGTACTTTGGCGTTACCCGCGAGCGGATCCGCCAGATTGAAGCCAAGGCGCTGCGCAAGCTGCGCCACCCCATGCGCAGCAAGCGGCTGAAGGATTACTTGGAGTAAGCGGCCGGGGGAGAAAGCCGCTTCAGGCCTAATTGCCTTGTGCCCTGCGCCGCAGCCCCTGCGGCGCAAAAATGCTTGACGAAAATTAAAACCTTCGCTATAATAGCTTCCGTAGACGAAGGTTCCTCAGTAGCTCAATGGCAGAGCGGCCGGCTGTTAACCGGTAGGTTGCAGGTTCGAGTCCTGCCTGAGGAGCCATTTTTTATGCCCTTTTTTGTCGGCCCAGGCGAAGGAGCAGGGGACATGATTACGACGCTTCACTTTCTACTGACCTACGAGTGCAACTACGAATGCGACCACTGTTTTCTTTGCAGCAGCCCCCGTGCCGGGGGCACCTTCACCCTGGAGCAAATTGAGGCGGCGCTTCGCGAGGCCGCCTGGCTGGACACCGTGACAACGGTATACTTTGAGGGTGGAGAGCCCTTTCTTTATTACTCTCTTCTGCTTGCCGCGGTACGGAAAGCCCGGGAAATGGGCTTTCACGTGGGCGTGGTGACCAACGGCTATTTTGCCGTCAGCGAAGCGGAGGCCCTGCTGTGGCTGGAGCCGCTGGCGGAAGCCGGCCTGGATGAATTCAGCGCCAGCGACAGCCGTTTTCACAACCCCGCCCAAAGAGATCCTTCACCGGCCCGCATCGCCTTCAGGGCCGCGCAGAAGTTGTCTCTGACGGCATCCCTTCTTCTCTGCACCGCCTCCCCTAACGGGGCCGAGGGCGAGAGAGGGGAACCGCTCTTGTACAGGGGAAGGGCGGCGGAGAAGCTGGCCGGGCAGGCTGTTTCCTTGCCCGCCGGCCTGTTCAACAGCTGCCCCTGCGCCGATTTCGCCAGGCCGCAGCGGCTCTACCTTGATGCCTTCGGCAACGTCCACATCTGCCAGGGATTGATTATCGGGAACATGTGGGAAAGATCCCTCGCGCAGCTTGTATGGGATTACCGCGCCGAGGAGCATCCCATTTGCGGACCCCTGGCTGAAGGAGGCCCCCTGCAGCTGGCGGAAACCTACGAACTCACCCACGCTTCCGCATACGCCGACGCCTGCCATTTCTGCTACAGCATGCGCCTGGAGCTGCGCAAGCTCTATCCTCGCTTGCTGGCGCCTCGCCATCTCTACGGCCGGGAATAAAAGCGGTTATAGAGGCGCTCCCGGCTGTCCCTGTTGATGATGCCCTTAGCGATTCCTCCACTGGCAGCGGTCTCTTTTCGAGCAGAAATCGCAGGGAACATTGCCTGCGCTCATCTTCTCCCCGCAGCCGATGACAAAGGAGACAGACTTGCGGGGCAGCATGAGGCAGCTTTCAGTGAGGCGCATGCCGATCTTTTCGGCGGGGACCAGGCTGAAGATAATCCGCTGCTGCTCAATGGGCCAACCCTCCTGCCCGGGATTGGCATGCATCCCCGCCGACAAGCCCTCCTTTTCCGCGCTGGCGGCGATCCGTTCCCTCACCTGTCGCGAAACCTCGCTTACCGCAGCCGTGCCCGCCCCGTCCAGGGCCATGGCCTGCATCATATCGCCGGCCATCAATTCAGCCACCCTTTTCTCCAGATCCGGCCCGATTGTGCACAGCGCCAGGTAGAGGCGAGAGGCCCCCGCGAAAGCCCGCGCCACCAGGGGGCCGCTAAAAGATCCGCCGGGAAAAGTAATCCGCTCGTGCTGGAAGTCTTCCACGGGCAGCCAGCCGTAGATCGCCGCCGGCTTCAGCAAAGCATTGGCCTCGTCGAGGACGCTTTCCGCCACGCGGGTGATTAACGCTGAGGCCTTTGCCGGGTCCACTCCCTGTCCTCGCAAAGCCTGCTCCAAGTCAAGTTTAACCTGCAAGTCCGTGACTAGTTCAAACATGGCCGGCCTCCTTGATTTCTGACTCATGGATTAAAATTTCTCTTCACTATCTTTCTTAAAAAAAAGCAGAAACCCTGCCGGGCGGTGCTGCCCGCTGGAAGGTGTTATCAGCGCTCCCGTCTCTTGCCCCCATTGTTTACAGACGATTAAATATTTATATATAATTTTTAAGAATAAGAGGAGATAGTCAATTAGGAGTCGAATATAAAGTAAAATTAATTTAATAATTAAAACATTACAGCAAACTGGCGCCTCTTGCCGGTAAAGGAGGTACTTTAAAGTGGAGAAAGTATGGTACAAAAACTATGATCCCGGAGTGCCGCACGATATTGAGCTGCCTCCCAAAACCCTGCCCCGCTTCCTGGAAGAAGCGGCCCAGCAGTATCCACGTAACATCGCCGTTCAATTCATGAGCGGCCGGCTGACCTTCAAGGAGCTGAACGAGGAAGTCGATTCCTTCGCCAGGGTTCTGGCCGCCCTGGGCCTGGAGCCCGGCACGCCGGTGGCCCTGCACATGCCCAACTGCCCCCAGTATGTCATCGCCTTTTACGGGACCCTGCGCGCCGGCTGCATCGTTACCCCCTGCAACCCCCTCTACGTGGAGCGCGAGCTTGTTCACCAGCTCAACGATTCCGGCGCCCAGGCCATTGTCACGCTAAGCCGCTTCTACCCCATGGTGAGAAAGATCAAGGATAAGACCAAATTGAAGGCGGTAATCGTCACCAATATCAAAGACTACCTCGGGGCGCCGCTGAAGCTTCTCTACACCCTGTTAAAGGAGAAGAAGGAAGGGGACCGGGTTAAGCTGGATCCGGGGGATTACTGGCTGCGGGACCTGTTAAAGCGCCATCGCCGCCATCCCCTGCCCCAGGTGGAAGAGAGCCTGGATAAGCCTGCCTGCTACATGTACACCGGCGGCACCACGGGGGTGCCCAAGGGTGCCGTTTTGAGCCACGGCAACATCCTGGCCAACGCCCTGCAGGCAAAGGCGTGGCTGTCGAAGTACGATGAGGGGAAAGAGATTATGCTCGGCGTTCTTCCCTTCTTCCACAGCTACGGCATGTCCATTTCCATGAACCTGGCCCTGGTCACTAAGGCGAAATTGATCACCGTGCCCCGGTTCCAGATTGGGGAGATCTTGAAGCTCATCCACAAGGAGAGGCCCACCCTCTTCCCCGGGGTTCCCTCCATGTACGTGGCCATTAACAACGCTCCCGATGTCCACAAGTACGATCTCAGCTCCATCAAGGTTTGCATCAGCGGGGCCGCCCCCCTGCCGGTGGAGGTGCAGAAGCAGTTTGAAAAGATTACCAACGGCGGTCGCCTGCGTGAAGGCTACGGGCTCACGGAAACCTCGCCGGTTACGCATTGCAATCCCATCTTCGGGGAAAACCGGCCCGGCAGCATCGGCCTGCCATTTCCCGGCACCGTGGCAAAGATCGTGGATCTTGACGACCCTTCCAAGGAGATGCCCATAGGAGAGCGGGGGCAGCTGGCGATCAAGGGGCCGCAGGTGATGCAGGGCTACCTCAACCGCGAAGACGAGACGGCAGCCATTTTCCACGACGGCTTTATCCTCACCGGCGACATCGCCATGATGGACGAAGACGGCTATTTCTACATAGTTGACCGCAAGAAGGACATGGTCATCGCCGGCGGCTACAACATCTTCCCCCGCGAGATTGAAGAGGTCCTTTACGCCCATGAAAAGATCAAGGAGGTCTGCGTGGCCGGAGTGCCGCACAGCTACCGCGGCGAGACCATCAAGGCCTATATCGTCCTGAAAGACGGAGTTACAATGACAGAGGAGGAGGTCATCGAGTACTGCAAGGCCAACCTGGCCCGCTACAAGGTTCCCACCCTCGTGGAATTCCGCAAGGAGCTGCCGAAAACCATGGTTGGCAAGATCCTGCGCCGCATGCTCGTCGAAGAGGAGCTGGCCAAGTTAAAGAAAGAACAGAGCAGCTAGCACGGCAATTGCAGTGTAGCGGCCCCGCCTGGGGCCGCTTTTTTGTCCCCGGTGCCCCGCAAGGGAGTTATTACATTAAATTTTGCGTCAAATCACCGCGGGCGAGGCATGCCGCTACTTGCAGGAGAAGGCTGGGTGGAGGCGAAATAAAATTATAGTCATATTATTCTGAAAAATTCCCGGAGGGTTGACCGAATGAAAAAAAGGCGCGCCATAGCGTTTTTAAAAGTATTTTTTGTTATGCTGGCGGGGCTGGTGCTGCTTATTGCTGCCCATTTTCGCCCCGATATCCCCGTGGAGAAGTTGATGGATGAATATGCCGGGGAGTCCTCGCGCTTTGTCCAGATTGACGGCATGAATGTGCACTACCGGGACGAGGGCTCGGGGGACCCGGTGGTCCTGGTTCACGGCGTGCTCTCTTCCCTGCACACCTGGGATGGCTGGGCGGAGGAGTTGAAGCGAGAACGCCGGGTAATCCGCCTTGATCTGCCCTCCTTTGGTCTCACCGGTCCGGGACCGGAGTCGCAGAAAGGCCTCGACTATTACGTTGAATTCATGTCCAAGTTCTTGGACGCTCTCGGCATCGAGCGTGCCTCCATGGCCGGCAACTCTTTGGGTGGCGCAATTACCTGGGCTTTTGCCGCCCGGTATCCGGAACGGGTTGACAGGATTGTCCTGCTCAATGCGGGCGGCTTTCTTACCGACGATGACAGGATATCCCTTTTTAAATTGGCCGGTTCCCCCCTGTTGAAACCCCTGGTGCGCTACTGTACACCCCGCTACCTGGTGGGATTATTTGTAAGGCAGGTTTACGGCGACACGAGCAGGCTTGACCCGGATACAATCACCAGGTATTATCACCTTCTGAGGCGGGAAGGGAACCGGGATGTTCTCGTATCATTCGGCAAAACCGCCGCCTTTCCCCCCGTTTCTGAAGTGAAAGCGGCTCTGGCTTCCATCGAGGTCCCGGCCCTGATCATCTGGGGGGACAAAGACAGCTGGATCCCGGTGGAGCATGCGTACCTGTTTCATGAAGCCATGCCGCAGAGCGAACTGATCATCTACCCAGGGGCGGGGCACATCCCCATGGAGGAAATTCCCAGCGAGACGGTGGCGGATGTGATTGACTTTTTAAACAGGTGAGTTGGATTACACCGCTGCTGCATCAAGGGCATAGCCTGCAATGTTTAAGAGGCCTTTGCGGAATTCCTGGTTTGCAGGTGAAAATTCCTTGACAGCGGGCCTCAGGTTATGCTAAACTGCTCAATGGACGCGACAAAAGAACATGGTCTTGGGGCCCATAGCTCAGTTGGAAGAGCGGCCGGCTCATAACCGGTTGGTCCCAGGTTCGAGGCCTGGTGGGCCCACCAGATATGGCCCCTTCGTCTAATCGGTTAGGACACCAGCCTTTCAAGCTGGCAGCAGGGGTTCAAATCCCCTAGGGGTCACCATTTTTTTTGGGCGAATAGCTCAGGGGGAGAGCACCTGCCTTACAAGCAGG
>JAAZIN010000071.1 GCA_012800855.1 Bacillota bacterium | reverse complement strand
GAGGCCATGCTGGCCCTGGCCTACCTGGGCGCTTTCTGGGGCTACGTTGCTTCGCCGGTGCACCTCTGCCAGCTTCTGACCGTGGAATATTTCAAGGTCCCCCTGGGGGCGGTGCTGCCGCACCTGGCCTGGATCGGCGCCATCGTCCTAGCCATCTCCACCGCTTACCTCTCCCTGTTCTAATGGGGCCTGGCTCCTGGGGCTCGCACCGCCGCCGCGGGCCGGCCCTGCCCTGGCGGGGCCTGCTGTAAAAATAATGGAGCCTTCCCATTAGCAGGAGTACTGGCAATAATCAAGAAAGATATACACAAAGGCAAGGTCGTAATGAACCCTTGCGCTCAATGATAAAGGAGGACGGATAGGACATGGAAGGCGCAATTCTACCAGGAGCGGAGCCCTTCTCCTTTCCGGGCGACGATGTGGGCTGCCTGCTGGTGCATGGCTTTACCGGGAATCCCTCGAGCATGCGACCCATGGGCGAATACCTGGCCGGCCAGGGCTTTTCCGTGGTCGGGCCGCGGCTAAAGGGGCACGGCACGCGCGTGGAAGACATGCTGGACAATAAATATGAGGAGTGGATCGCCTCGGCCGAGGCGGGACTGGAGGAGATCCGGCAGCAGTGCCGCACCGTGTTCGTGGCCGGGCTCTCCATGGGGGCGACACTGGCGCTGCACCTGGCCTGCCGCCATCCCGACACGGTGAAGGGGGTCATCCCCATTTGCGGCCCCGTGTTCATGAAGGATTTCCGCCTTGTCTTCCTGCCGCTGCTGCGCCTCTTCTTGAAAACCGTGCCCGGCATCGGCAGCGACATCAAGGACCCCACGGTTGCCGAGCTCTCCTACGACCGCGTTCCCCTTCCGGCGCTGGGCGAGCTGCTGAAGCTGTGCCGCCTGGTGAAGGAGGAGCTGCCCCAAATCAAGCAGCCGGCGCTCATTTTCCAGTCGCGGGAGGATCACGTGGTTCATCCTTCCAATGCTCCCTACATCTTGGAGCATATCGGCTCCGCCGAAAAAGAGCTGGTCTGGCTGGAAAACTCCTACCACGTGGCCACGCTCGATTATGACAAGGAGCTGATTTTTGAAAAGACGGCGCAGTTCATACGGCGGCATTCTTAAAGGGGGCGATGATCATTAAGGCGCGCATACTTTCCATTGACCAGGGCACTACCGGCACCACCGCCATGGTTTGGGACGAGCGGGGCCTGCCCCTGGGGCGGGCGGCCCGGGAGCATACGCAGTATTACCCGCAGCCCGGCTGGGTGGAGCATGACGCCGAGGAGATCTGGGCGGCCACCCTGGACGTGGCCCAAAAGGCGTTGCAGGAAGCGGGAACGGAACCGGCTGAGATCACTGCCGTCGGCATCACCAACCAGCGGGAGACAGTGGTCTTCTGGGAGCGCTCCACCGGCAAGCCGCTGGCGAAGGCCATCGTCTGGCAGTGCCGCCGCACGGCGCCGCTCTGCGACGAGTTGAAGAAGGCCGGCCGGGAGGAGCTCTTCCGCGAGAAGACGGGGCTGGTCCTGGATCCCTACTTCTCCGGAACGAAGATCAGGTGGGCCCTGGAGCATATCCCCGCCGTCGGGGATGCGGCGCGCCGGGGGGAGCTGGCCTGCGGCACCATCGACAGCTACCTCCTCTTCCGGCTAACCGGCGGCCGGGTCCATGCCACCGACTACTCCAATGCCTCGCGCACCCTGCTCTTCAACATCCATACGCTGCAGTGGGACCCGCAGCTGCTGGAGATCCTGGATGTTCCGGCAGAGATTCTGCCGCGGGTCATGCCCAGCAGCACCATTTACGGCGAGACCGACCCCGATGCTTTCCTGGGCGTGCGGGTGCCAGTGGGCGGCATGGCCGGCGACCAGCAGGCCGCCCTTTTCGGCCAGGCCTGCTTCGAGCCGGGCATGGTGAAAAACACCTACGGCACCGGCTCCTTCCTGCTGATGAACACCGGCGGGAAGGCCATCCGCTCCCAGGCGGGGCTGCTCACCACCGTCGCCTGGGGCCTTGATGGCGCCGTCACTTACGCCCTGGAGGGGAGCATCTTTATCACCGGCGCGGCCATCCAGTGGCTGCGCGACGGGCTGCAGATAATCAAGCACGCCTCGGAGACGGGGCCGCTGGCGGCGCAGGTGGAGGACAGCGGCGGCGTCTACCTGGTGCCCGCCTTCGTCGGCCTTGGCGCTCCCTACTGGGATCCCTATGCCCGCGGGCTGCTCATCGGCATCACCCGGGGCACGACGCGGGCCCACCTGGCGCGGGCCGTGGTGGAGGCTATGGCCTACCAGACCCGCGACGTGCTGGAGATCATGCGCCGCGAGGCGGGGATTCCCCTGGGCGAGCTGAGAGTTGACGGCGGGGCCAGCGTGATGGACCTGCTGCTGCAATTCCAGGCGGACATCGCCGGCACGGTGGTGCGCCGCGCGGCGACGCTTGAAACTACCGCCCTGGGGGCCGCCTACCTGGCCGGCCTGGCGGCGGGAGTCTGGCCCCATTGCGCGGCGCTGGCGGAGCAGTGGCGCGAGAGCGCTTCTTTCCAGCCGCGCATGGAGGAGGCGCAGCGCGAAGCCCTCTACCGCAACTGGCTGCGGGCGGTGGAAAGAGCGCGCGGCTGGGTGGAAGAGAAATAGGCCCGCCGCGGGGCTGCCGCGGCCGCAGGGCCAACCGTAGGCAAAGGCGGCGCCGCAGTGCAATTATGACGAAAAAAGGCGGCAAATTTTTGCCGCAGGAGGCCTGATCATGTCCTTAAAGGTATTCCATACTGCGGATCTGCACCTGGGGATGACCTTCCGCAACCGCGGCTACCCCGAAGAGGTGCGGCAGCAGCTGGTGGAGGCGCGCTATGAAGCGCTGGAGCGCATGGTGGAGCTGGCCAATGCAGAGAAGTGCCGGCTTTTCATCGTGGCCGGGGACCTCTTCCACCGGGCCCAGCCGCCCCCCGAGGCCATTGCCCGGGCCGTGCGCAGCCTCTCCCGCTTCCAGGGCGACTGCGTGGCCCTCTTGCCGGGCAACCATGATTACTGCGACGGCTACGGCAGCCTCTGGAAGGAGTTGCGGGAGCTGGCTCCCGATTCGCTGCTCCTGCTCACCGATACCGTTCCCTACCCCCTGCACGATTACGGCATTGACGCCGTGCTCTACCCTGCTCCCTGCCACCGGAAGCATTCCCGGGAAAACAGGCTGGGCTGGATCCGCCAGCTGGCGGAGCGGCCTGCCGCCCGCTGGCATCTCGGCGTGGCCCACGGCACGGTGCGGGGCATCTCGCCCGACTTGGAAGACGAGTATTTCCCCATGGAGGAGAGCGAGCTGGCCGGGCTGCGGCTGGACCACTGCTTTCTCGGGCACACCCACGTGCGCCATCCCGACCTCGAGGAGGTGCAGGGGGCCCTCTTCTGCTTCAGCGGCACCCCCGAGCCGGACGGTTTCGACTGCCGCCACGGCGGCAGCGCCTGGATTACCACCCTGGACGAAAACGGCGTCCACTGCCGCGCCGTGGCCACGGGAAAGTTTCGCTTCATGGAGATAAGCCGCGAGCTGCGCGGCGCCTCCGGCCTGGATGAGCTGGAGGAGGAGTTGCGGCAGGTGGGAAAAAGATCCCTGGTGAAGCTGCGCCTCTCCGGCTTCCTGCCGGAGGAGGCTTACAACAACCGCCGCCGCCGGCTTGACGAGATGCGCTCCGCCGTTCTCTACCTGGAGGACAATGACAGTGACCTGGCGGTGGAGCTTTCGGCGGAGTTCATTGCCGCCCGCTTCCCCGCCGGCTCCTTCCCCCAGCGCCTCCTTTCCCGGCTGGCGCAGAAAAATGATCCCGCCGCGCTGCAGCTGGCCTACCGTCTCATCAACGAGGTGAAAAGATGATTATTGAAGAGCTTACCCTCGACTCCTTCGGCGCCCTAAGGGGGAAGGCCTACTCCTTCCAGCCGGGGCTGAACGTGCTTCTCGGGCCCAACGAGGCGGGGAAGAGCACCCTGGTCAACGCCCTCTTTGCGGTCCTTTTCCTGCCGCCCGACCTGCGGCGGAGCTCCGAAGACTGGAAAAATTTCCTGGCCAGGTGCCTCCCCTACCCCGGGGGCGATACCTGCCGGGTGAGCTTGCGTTTCCGCGATGCCGCCGGGAGGCGCTGCACCTATACCTGCTCCTGGGGTGGGCGGCGGGAAGCTCGCCTGCTCCTGGAGGACGGGGCCGAGGTCAACGAGCCCGCCGCGGTGCGGGAGCAACTCCAACGGGCGCTCGCTCACGGGCGCGCCACATACGAGGCGGTGCTTTTTGCCCGCCAGGACGAGATGGAGCGCACCCTGGAGCGGCTGCGCCGCGACGCCGAGGCATCTAGCACCATTGCCGGGATCCTGCGGCAGGCGGTGATCGAGGCCGGCGGCGTCTCGCTGGAAAAGCTGGAGGCGGCTCTGGAGGAGGCCAGCCGGGAACTGCTCCAGAATTGGGACCTGTCGCGGGACGGGCCCAAGGGCGGCCGCGGCATCGACAACCCCTACGTAAGAGGCGTGGGGCGGCTGCTTGCCGCTTACTACGAGTGCGAAGGGCTGCGGCGCAGGCTGCGTCAGGCCCGCGAGTTGGAGAGGCGGGCCGGCGACCTGGCCGCGCAGCTGGAGAAGGCGGCGCGGGAGAGGGCGGAGGCGCTGGAGCGCTTGAAGAAAATGGAACTCCTGGAGGAGGACATCCGCCGCCGCCTGGCCCTGGAGCCGGAACGGGAAAAGGTAGAAGTGCAGGCACAGGGCCTGAGGAAGGTGCTCCTGGAATGGCCCAAGTCTGCCGGCCGTGCCGACGAGTTGGCCCGGAGCGTGGAGAAGGATAGGGAGAAGCTGGCGGAGCGGCAAAAAGAACTGGCCGAGGCGGAGAAGCTGCAGGCGGCGCGGCAGAAGCGCGAGCTGCTGCGGAAAGCGGCCCCGCTACAGGCCAGGATGGAGGAGATACAGCGAGAGCTTGCCGGGCTGCCAGAAATTGGCCGCGAGGAGTTGCGCCAGTTAAAGGAGTGGCAGAGGCAGGCAAGCAAGCTGCGGGCCGTGGTGGAGGCGATGAAGTTGAAGGTGCGCTTTGCCACCCGCAAGTCCCTGGAGCTCACGGTAACCGCGGGCCTGGAGCAGCCCGCCACGCAGAAAGTAGAGCGGGAAGCCCTGTTTGAAGGGGCGGGGCGGCTGCTGCTGGAGAGCCCCGACTGGCAGCTGGAGGTGCAGTCCGGCGAAAGGGATGTGGACAGCCTGCTCCGCGACATCGAAGCGGCGAATAAATCCCTGGCCGAGAAGCTGCACTCCCTGGGACTGCCGGACGTGGCCGCGGCGGAAGCGGCGCTTGCCAGTCGCGAAAGCCTGGAGCGGGATCTGGAAGGGCTGAAGGGCAGGCTGGAAGCCCTCCTAGGCGAGCAGCCTTACGCCGCCCTGGAGCAGGAGGTGGCCGCGCTGCCGGAGGAGAAGGAGGTGCGCGATCCCCGCACCATCCAGGAGGAGATTGCCGCCCTGAGCGGCTCCATTGCCGCGGCCGAGAGCACCCTCACCCAGGAGCGGCAGAAGATGGAGGCATGGGCCGCCGAGCACGGCAGCCCCGAGGAGCTGGCCCGGAAGCTGGGCGAGTTGGAGAGAAAGGCCGGGGAGATTGACGCGGAGCTGAAAAAGCTCGCCCCGCTGCCGGAGGGCTTCTCTTCCGCCGACGAGTTTTTGGCCGCCCTGGCGGAGCTACGCCGGAACAAGGACGAGCTGCAGGAGTCAATCAGCTCGCTGCAGATCGAGCTCATCGAGGTGCGCAAGGAGCTGCCGGAGGAATCGTCGGAAGAGCTGGCCGAAGCCCTTGCCCTCAGCCAGGAGAAGCTGGCCCGGCTGAAGGAGGAGGCGCGGGCGCTCCAGGTTGTCATGGCGGAATTCCGGGCTCTGAAAGAAGAGCTGGACAGCGATACCTTTGAACCCCTGGCCCGTTCCTTTGCCCGCTACCTGGCCCCGGTTACGGGGGGACGCTACACCGCCGCCGAGCTGGAAGGTGTTGTTCCGGGCCGCATTATCCGGGCGGCAGACGAGGCCCCCCTGCCGGTGGAACTGCTTTCCACCGGTACCGTCGGCGGGGTGGCGCTGGCGCTGCGCCTGGCCCTGGCCGAGCACCTGCTTGAAGATGCACCGGGCTTCATGATCATGGACGATCCTCTCGTCTACCTCGATCCGGAGCGAAAGGCGCAGGCCGCCGCGGTGCTGCAGGAGTTTGCCCGCCGGAAGCAGCTCATCGTCACCACCTGCGATCCCTCCACGGCGGATCTGCTGGGCGGGAATATCATCAGGCTTTAAAGCCATATACTAATCTGCGCCTAAAATATAGCCGGCCCGCCCGGGCGGGCGGCCGGCGATGAACAGACGATTGCCGGCAAAGCAGCAGGGAACCCCGGCTTCTTTTCACCAGCTGTCACTGGCCTGCCGGTTAAACCAGGTGAAAGGAGCCGGGATAATCATGCTGCACTTGCCCTGGGTCGACGCGGCGCTGGAGAGACACGCCGGCACCGGCGTTGGCAGCGGCGCCACCGGCGGAAAGGCAACCACCCTGGCGGAGGCGGTCCGGGAGCTGGTCCGCCCCGGGTATTCCCTGCAGATTGGCAGCGGGCTTGGCTACCCCATGGCCCTGCTTTACGAGATTGTCAGGCAGTTCTGGGGCCGCGATCCCGCTTTTACCTTCATTGCCTACGGGGGCAGCTGCACCAACCTCGTTCCCTTCCTGGCGGGAGGGCTGGTGAAGAAGGTGCTGGCCTCCTACCTGGGCGACTCCTACCCCTTCCCTGCACCCAACCCCCTCATCCAGAAGGCTTTTGCCGAGGGCAGGGTTGAATTCGAAGAGTGGAGCATGCTCACCCTGACGCAGCGCCTTGCCGCCGGCGCCATGGGGCTTCCTTTCTTCCCCACCCGCTCCCTTGGCGGCAGCTCGCTGGCGGAGAACTTGCGCGATTTCACCCGCATTCAAGACCCCTTCAGCGGCGAAGAGATCGGCCTGGTGAAGGCGCTCCGTCCCGATTTGAGCCTCGTGCACGGCTGGCTGGCCGACCCCGAGGGGAACACCGTCCTGGGCCTGCCCCTGGTGGGCAATGTATACGGCGCCCTGGCCGCCCGCCAGGGCGCCATTGTCACCGTGGAGAAGGTGGTCAGCGCGGCGGAGCTTGCTTACTTCCGGGAGCATGTCCGCATTCCGGCGGAGGCGGTGCGCGCCGTGATAGAGGTCCCCTTTGGGGCCCATCCCTCGGGGCACCACCACTTTCCCCTGCGCGGCGATGCCTGGGGCTACGCCGAGGACCGCCCCTTCATCATGGAGGTGCGCCGGGCCTGCCGCAGTGCTGAAAGCTACCGTTCTTGGCTGGAAGAGTGGGTCCTGGGCTGCCCCGATCATTGGAGCTACCTGGCCAAGCTCGGGCGGGAGCGGCTCCTTGCCCTGAAGGGGAAGCTCTCCCTCGATGCCTGGCCCCTTCATTTCCTGGAGGAGGAAAAGGGTGAGATCCCGCCGCCCACGGCGGCGGAGCAGATGATTGTCCTCGCCGCGCGGGAGATAGAACGTGCGGCCGTGGAGCGGGGCTGCAACAGCATCCTTGCCGGTGTGGGCGCCTCGCACATGGCCAGCTGGCTCGCCTACTACAGCCTTCTCCAGCAGGGGCGGCAGGTGCCCCTTATGGCCGAAATCGGCCTCTACGGCTTCATCCCCCTGCCGGGAGATTCCTTTGTCTTCGCCCTGCGCAACTTTCCCACGGCGACGCTGTACAGTGATGTGCTCCACATCCTCGGCTGCTTTGTCTCGGGGAGGGGGGAAAGCTGCCTGGGCGTGCTGGGCGCGGCCCAGGTGGATTGCCGGGGAAATATCAACTCGTCGCAGGTTCCCGCCGCCAGGCTCTACCTGGTGGGCTCGGGCGGAGGCAATGACGTGGCTTCGGGCGCGGCGGAGGTTATCGTGGTGGCCGAGCAGGCGCCGCACCGCTACGTGGAGGAGGTCCCCTTCATCACCTCGCCGGGGGATAGGGTGACGACGGTGGTATCACAGCATGGCATCTTCCGCAAGGACCCCGCCGAAGGCATCCTGAAGCTGGCCGCCTACCTGGAGCGCCCCGGCCTGGACAAGGCGGAGATTCTCCGCCAAATAAAGGATCAGTGCGGCTGGGAGCTGCAGCTCTGGCCGGAACTGGAGGCGCTGCCGCCGCCCACGCCGGAAGAGCTGTCCCGGCTGCGCTATCTCGACCCGGAGCGCTACTTCACCCGCTAACCCCCCAGCTCATCCCCCCTCCCCCAAAGGGGGCCGGGGGGTTTTAAAAAAGGCCGGTAATCACCGGCCCGAAACCGCATTCCTTGCTTCCGATGCATCATAAAACCGTACCCTTACACCACCGGATGAATGCTAATTCTCTTCCGATCCCATTTTTACAAACAGGTAAAATGTCATGTATTCTATGTTTATTTCACCCGCATCCATGTTTTCCCAACCGCCAAACTGGATAAATACATAAAGCAGTTCCAGATCTTCAGCCCCATCAAGATAGCTCATTTCGTCTTTTGGATACAGCTCTCTGCCCTGGCCAAAATTATTCCGGTGCAGGTTCCTAGCGATTTCACTGACGTTTTGGGAATAGACCGTCTCTTCCTGGCGCAGGATCGCCAGTTCATGCTTTTTTGGGTCATAGGCCACCTCGTATTCCCCTGCATTAAAGCGCTGCCCGGTTGGAGAAAACTGCATGAAATAATCATAGCCGGAAATATCCAGGCAGGCCTCGGCCTCGTCAAGGGCGTGATGGAAATAGCTGCCGCCACCGGGATAATCGGGAGTGGGGTAGAGCGGAAACCCGAACAGCTCTTCCATCTGGTCGGCCTTGAAACCATGGGGCAGCGCCCGGAGTTGCTCCAGCCCGTGGTGGCGGTCAAAGTAAAGGATAATGGAGCTTATCTCCTTTTGCACATCTTCGGGCAGAGGAGCGGCCGGCTTGACGATCTTCCCATCCTGGATGAGGTTGTATTCCGCTGCAATTCTTTCAAAGTGGCGGTTCTGGCTGAGCACAGAAACGGAGTAGCTGCTCCAGGGACCGCAAACCGAAAGTATGGCCACCAGGGCCAGCGAGGCGGGCAGGAAAACATTGCGCGGTTTCTTGGAGAGGACCAGGTAAAGCATGGAGCCGGCCACCCATAGGCCTGCCGCCAGGACAAAGTACCTGTTTTCGGTAACGCCATAGGCCGCAATGCGCACCCCCATGGCGGTGAACATCAGCCCCAGCAGCGGCAGGATGAGAATGGGGAAGAAGGAGGTAAAAGCTTTTATCCACCGGTTGCCCTGGCGCAGGGGATAAACGCAGAAGAGCACCAGCGTGCTGATGAGGGCATACCAGAGGACCAGGTGCGAAACCATCACCTCGGGCCACTGCCGTGTCACCAGTATTCTGACCAGGTAGGCATAGAGGATGGCGCTGTAGGCCAGGATCAGCGGCACGACGATGTAGCTCAAAAGAACGCTGATCACTTGGGGGTAGCTTTCAGTCTCAACTTCCTCGTCTGCTGCGGGTATGTCTGCCAGGAAGAAGGCCGGCGCAAAAATCCCGGCGACAATGAGCCAGATATCGAAAAATACCTGGTACGGGATGTCTGCTGAAAAGAGAAAGTTAATTGTCCCCAGGATGGCTGACAAGCCGCCGAAGAGGATGGCAGCAAAGAGATAGGTGACCAGGAAACTGATGAATAGCCTGATCACGTAAAGTTCGTAGTTTTGCCGGCGGTAAAAATAGGGGATGAAGGTAAAGGCCAGGTAAAGTGCTAGGCTTATCGCCACGTAGCGTGACCCGGAAACCATGTTCAACTCCGGCAGCAGGAAGATATAATATAGCACCAGCCCGGCGGCTGCGGCAGCGTAGATTAGCACCTTAAAAACTATTCTCAAAGATTTGACTCGCTCGAAGAAAACCTTGATGCAGAGGGAGAGAGGGACGCCCAGGGCCAGCACCGCGGCCAGCCTTGCCAGATACTCTCCGTGCTGCACGCCCCAGATCGATTGGCCATGATTCAATATTATGAGTACGGTCACGGTAGCGGCGCACATGAGCAGGGTTTCCGGGAAGCGCCGCAGGCTGGAATAGAGCTTGGCCAGCATGGTGCGGCACCATTTAATAATCCTTTCCAACTTAGAGGCCATCAATAACTCCTCCCATTTCTTTTCAATATCACAACCTACTATATCACAGCAGAATATTTTTGTAAGCAACTCTTTTTTCTCTTGTCCTGGAAGCAGTATGGCAAGTCTGCGCTGCCTGGCTAAAATTGACATAACTAATGCAGCAAGGCATAATATGGTCGAATGGCTCCATACACATTTCAAAGGTGAAGACGTTCCCGACTTAAACAGCACCTAACCGTTCTTGCCGTAGAAAGGAGGGAAGAAACCGGGATGTGCAAGCCGAAAACGGAATGCGAGCATCCTGAGCGCAGGCCCAAGGATGGCAAGTGCAGCGAGGAGCTCATCAAGGAGTGCCATGGGGAGAAGAAAGAGAAAAGCTGCTGCGATACCAAAAAAGACGAGTAATGAAGGAACATAATTGGTCCAAAGAGCAGGCGGCCCTTCCCGGTGCTGCCTGTTCTTTTACCCCTCTTCTCAGCCTGGTCTTATAGTTCTATCTTTATAGGCTTTTGTCAACTGCGTTGCTCTTGCCCCTATAAAGGTTTCATAATTGTCAACGCAGTACGTTTTGGATCACATCAGCTGTTAATATTTTTCTTTCATCGCACGTTTGCCATAGTTCACGATGAGGATGGTGCTTTGCACTATGGCATAGGCAAATATTTACTCCTTGGTCTTTTGCAGTTCTAATAGCAGGTAGATAATCGCTATCTCCTGTAAGTATAGAAACATGTGTTATTGCTCCTTTTGTACTTAGGTTTGTCAAATCAACTGCAAGTAAAACATCAATACGTTTTTGAATTAATATGAGTGTAGCGTTCGCTTTCTTCTTCTGTAGGAGGGTTGCTTTTATAAGGAAGACAATGATAATAGTAAGTACGTAACAATTCAATCCCACCGGCCATCCATTCTGCCAGTTTCATGCAATCACCTCCTACAAGATTTCAATTCTAATACAAAGTGAAAAGCCGTCCCACAGAGAGACGGCTTTTCGATTCTATTCCTATCATCCGGACCTCCCTCGCATCGCGGGGAGAGAATGATAGGGAGCATTCTGCTCCTTTATATTATGCTCAAATGGTCTCTCTGTCAAACCAAAATTATAATAAGTTATTAATTAAATAAGTTCTTTTCGTATTTGTGAAGGTTGTTTTGCTTGAGCATGCTTATTTTTACTCTTTATTGCTATCTTATTTTGTTAATACTGGCCATTTTATAAATATTACTTAAAGAGACAATGTTCGCTCCTATGGCATTATTTTACCACATTATGTTGTTTTATGGAAGGATTCATTCATAAGCCATGACAATTTTTCAGCTGACGCGGTAATTTCCGCCATGATGCGACAAAGGGAATAGTAGAAAATTGCTCGTTAAATAGGTTTTGTCGTACTTTGTCCCTGATACTCTTTAGCTATTATTGGCAATGGTGGGTGGTTTTTACTCAAGAAGAAGAGGCCTGGAATCTTAATTATTAAAGCGGCAGGAGTCCCTACGCTCCTGCCGCTTCTGCTTTGCTATGGTGGGCCATGCAGGCTTCGAACCCGCGACACCCTGATTAAGAGTCAGGTGCTCTACCAGCTGAGCTAATGGCCCAATGAAATTTTACTACATTGCAGGATGAAAAACAAGTCTTTTTGCGAAGTT
>JAAZIN010000070.1 GCA_012800855.1 Bacillota bacterium | reverse complement strand
CCCCGCACGATCTCCACCTCTTCGTCCCTGGCCGTGAGAAAGAGGATGGGCGTATGGCAGCCGCTGCTGCGCCATGCGGTGCAGAGGTCAAGCCCGCTGCCGTCCGGCAGCATGATATCGAGAATGATAAGGCGGTAGCTATTTTCGGTGACCAGGCGGCGGGCCTCCCGGCAGCTTTCCGCGCAGTCAACGGCATAGCCTTCGCGCCGCAGCATCTCGCAAAGGCCGTCCCGCAGGAAAGCATCATCCTCCACCAGAAGCAGCCTGGTCTCCATGACTGAACCTTCTTGCTTATGCAGAATTTACTACAAGTATAGCACAAACTGGGACACTAGGGACGTACCTGTTTGTCCCACTTTTAGGGACAAGGGGAGAGCAAACTGCAGGATCCCTTTCCACTTTTTTCATCCAACGCCTCTTTGCGGCATTCCAGCGGCCCCCTTAACGTCGCAATAAGATGTGGGAGTTGATCCGGTGAGCATTGTAAATTTTAACGAAGAGCTGATGGGATTCGATCCATCAAGGATGGGCGGGAAGATGATGGGCCTGAGTAGATGTTGTCCCCGGAGTTCATAATTGCCTAATCTGTCCCGAGAACGGTTACCACGACGCGGCGGTTTTTGCGCGGGCCGTCGAATTCGCAGAAAAAGATATTTTGCCAGGTGGAGAGACCCAGTTTGCCGTCGATGAGGGGGACGGTCTCGCCGGGGCCCACCAGCCCCGCCTTGAGGTGGGCGTCGGCGTTGCCGTCTTGCCGGTCATGCTCCCAGCCGCCGCGGGGGATAAGCCTGCGCAGCAGCGCGATGACGTCATTTTGCACGCTTTCGTCCCAGTTTTCCTGGATCATGATCGCCGCCGTGGCTCCCTGGGCATAGATGGAAACCAGACCGTTTTTGATACCGCTTTCCTTCACTGCCTTGCGGACCGGTTCCGTGATATCGTAAAGTGCCTCCCGCGCGGTAGTCTCCAGTGTAAGAATACTGTGTAAGCAGCGCATGGTTGGATTCCTCCACGATGGGTCGGTGCAAGCAGCAGGCCCGAAAGTCAACTTTATTATCCCAACTTAGTGTAGTTTATGCCTGGCGGAATTTCAAGAAGAGGTGCTTCGGCTGCCCGCCTGATCCGGGTTGTTGAATACTTTGCGGCTAAAGATGTCCATTCCTTTAATAACATAATTACGCAAAGTATATTGACAGACATAGTAGTATATGTTATATTGTTACCGGATGCGATTGCGAGGTGAGGGATATTGACTGAGCCTGTGGCGTTCAGCGACCTTTTACGCGGCAATATCGACACCATTATCTTGAGCGTGCTGCTGGATAGGGACAATTACGGCTACCAGATTATCAAAGAGATTTACCTGAAAAGCGGTAGAGAATTTGAGCTGAAGGAACCCACCCTTTATGCCGCCTTGCGCCGCCTGGAAGCCCAGGGGGCCCTTGAGTCATACTGGGGAGAAGAGAGCCAGGGCGGGCGCAGAAAGTACTACCGGGTCACCAAAGCGGGCAAGGTCCTTTACGACAAGAACTACAGTGCATGGCAGACAGTTAAGAATTTGATTGACCGACTGATCGAAAGGCGAAGGGAGGCCTAGCGGCGATGGAGGATTTAAAAAAATACGTTGACAAGTTGTTTGCCAACTACAAGGAAAGCAAAGAGGTAAGGGAGCTCAAGGCCGAGATCCTAAGCAATCTTGAAGCCAGGGTGGCAGATTATCTTGAAGAAGGGATGGCCTATGACGAGGCCGTTGCCCTGGCCAAGCGCAATCTTGATACCGTTGATGAATTGATCCCGGATCATAAGCCTGTTTACGTGAACCGATACCGGTTGGAACTGCTCCAGGCAGGCCTTCTTTATACGGTTGTCGCCTGGATTTTCACCATCCCCCTACGGCTCATGTCTGTCAGGGGGCTCCTGGTGAACAACCTGCTGCTTTTCGCAGTCATTATCCTGGCGGTTATTTTCCTGATTCTCTCTTCCAAGAAGGATGAATCCTACTTGAATGCCGTGGCTCCGGTAAACAAGAAAAGGCTCAACAGTTCCCGCAAAGCGGCATGGCTGACCTGGGCTCTATTCATCGCCGTCATGACCGCTCTGACCACGGCCATACGCTTTGGCAGCGATATTTGGTTCGGGCGGGGCGTGCATATCGACGGGCCGTACCAGTTTGCCGAGATCGCTCTGGCTTACACCATGCCATGCATCACCATAATCCTACCGCTGCTGTTCAACAAGGCCTGCGTCCTGGCAGATAAACACGAGGTGGACAATTAAAATGAAGAAGAAAAACATTTTAATAATCGCACTGCTGGTTGTGGGAATATGCGGCCTGGCCCTGGTGGAAGGATATATCAGGCCGGAAATGAGAAGACGGGAGCAGAAGTACCTGGCAGAGCAGAATGATCCGCTAACTCACGATTTCAGCCGCCTGCTGGAGTTTAAAAGCCCCTACATGGGTGATGCCTCGAACCTGAGCAACCTGAATTACCATCTACCGCTGGGCGGCCTAAAGATGAAGTTCCAGCTCTATCCGGAGAAGCTTACCGCGGAGATTACCTACGAGGATTCAATTGCTGGCATAGAGACGGAACTTTTCGAGCGGACGCTGGTCTATAACGCCACGGCCAATTTTGTGCTTATCGACAACCTGGAAGCTTTGATCCTGAACTTTGAGCAATATTCCTATGCCATATCGCGCAGCACGGTGGAAAGCTGGTACGGCGTGAATCTTAAAACCCTGCAGGATGAGGCGCGGTGGGCTGAAGAGGTGCAGCGTCCGCTTTACGATAGGGCTTACGTGAAATCCTTTATCGAAAAGAACTTCACCGTGCAGCCGCGAGCTGCGCTGAATATGAATTCTATGCGCCCAAATCAAAAAAAAGAGTTATAATAGGGGGGTGGAATTTATCATCGGAGGTCTTGCGGCCATGATTACCGGCAATCTGGTGTTTCAGCACGGCGCTAATTGGGCGGTTCCTAGCCGGCCCATTCCCACCCATGTGAGCTGCTGCAGGCCTGATAAGGACTGCCGCAGAGACTTTACCCTGCTTTCTATCCCTGAAGATCACCACCTTTGCAGCCATCTCCCCCCCTTCTTCTAAAATCTCCTTTCACCATCATCACCTTACCTTGTCCAAATTTAGCAAATATTATTGCTCTTGACATTGTCTTTCTCTCCATATAATATAAAAATATCACAACAATAGGACAATGATTAATTGTCCAGATATTTAGCATATTTTAGCGAGGGAAAATATTCAATGCACGAGATTGGCTTGCTCAAAAATGCCCTTTCCTCTGTCAAGCACCAAGCCTTGAAGGAAGGTTTAAGACGGGTTGACCTTGTGGAGTTGGTCGTAGGGAAGATGCAGGGCATTACCGCAGATTCTTTAGCGCTGGCCCTGGAAATAGCCCGTGCTGATGAGCCCATGTTTGCCCGCTGCCGGGTTAAGGTTAAAGAAGTGGAAGGGGCGATGGAGTGCCTGGACTGCCATGGCCGCTTTTCCCTGGATAAGCCTGCGGATTCATGCCCCTCGTGCCATGGCCCCAATTTAAAGCTGATTTCCGGGCTGGAGTTTTACGTGGATTCCTATAGCGGAAGCTGAAACAGGCTGGGCCTGCATATTGCAATTCTAACAGCAAGGAGAAGGACGCCATGAAGGAATTACCGGAAGAGGCTGCCATGATATCACCCATGCCGCCGGCAGGCGGCTGCCGACCGGAGACGACTGGCCCCGGCTGTGCTTTTACGGCTAGGCTTTTGGACCCCGATGGCCGGCCCGTCCCCGGAGATTGGCCAAGCCAGGCCCGCCGGGCTTTAAAGGAGGGCAAGATCATTGCCGTTAAGGGCATCGGGGGATACCACCTGGCCTGCGACGCTTACAACACGGCGGCGATAGAGCGGCTGAGAAGGCAGAAGCGCCGTCCGGCAAAGCCGCTGGCGGTCATGGCCAGGGATCTCCACTGCGTGCGGCGCTGGTTTGAGCTCTCCGCCCCGGAAGAAGAAGTCCTGCGTGGTGCCACATCGCCCATCATTTTGCTCCAGTTTAAGGATCCCCGTCCTGGGGGCAGCTGGGCCCTGGTGGCCCCCGGCCTGCGCAGCGCCGGCGTTATGCTCCCCTACACTCCTGTCCACCAGGCCTTGTTTGATCAAGAACTGGAATTCCTGGTCATGACCAGCGGCAATCTTTCCGGGCAGCCGCTGGTATACCGCGATGAAGAGGCCCTGCCCAGGCTGAAACCCATGATCGATTACCTGCTCGTCCATGACCGCCCCATTGAGCGGCCTTGCGATGACTCGGTGGTCATGCTTGACGGCTCCAGGGTGTTCTTTATCCGCCGGTCGCGGGGGTATAACTCCCAGCGGCTTGCCGTCCCCCTGCCTTCGCGCGGCCACGGCATGGCGCTGCTGGGGGCGGGCGCCGATTTCAAGAATACCTTCTGCCTCTACCGCGATGGAGAGGCGGTAATGAGCCAGCATGTTGGCGACCTTTCCTCCGAGGAGATGGTGGAGAGGTACCTTTTCCTGCTCGGCGATCTCCAGCGGCTCCATGGCATCCAGCCGCAGGCGGTGATCTGCGACATGCATCCCCAGTATTTGTCGGCCAGGGCCCTGGCCGATGGAGGGGGGAGGAGGCCTTTTCCCCGCCAGTTTTTGAAGGTGCAGCACCACCATGCGCACATGGCCTCCTGCATGGCCGACAACGGGCTCACGGGGCCGGTGGTGGGCCTGGTTGCCGACGGCACCGGCTATGGCCTGGACGGCAACCTGTGGGGCTGCGAGGTGCTGGTGGGAGACTACCTTGGCTTCAGCCGCGAGGCGCACCTGGAATACGTGCCCCTGCCGGGCGGCGAGTCTTGCATCCGCCACCCCCGCCGCACCGCCCTTTCCTACCTCAGGCAGTACGGGGGCGAATCCTGGAGGGACATCGCCCGGCGCCTCTTCCCCGGCTGCGGCGCCGAGGTGGAAATCATCTCCCGGATGCTGGAGAGCGATTTCAACTGCCCCCTCTCGTCAGGGTGCGGCCGTCTCTTTGACGCCGTCTCGGCTATGCTGGGCATCTGCTCCGCCAGCTCGTACGACGGGCAGGCTGCCGCCGAGCTGGGCGCCCTAGTGGAGAGCGCCGCGGAAAAGGATGCTTCCGACTACCGCTTTAGCCTTGCCGGAGGCCTCATCTCACCGCGGCGGGTGCTGCACTGCATCATTCGTGATCTCGAAAAAGGGCTGCCGGCGGAGATAATTGCACTCCGCTTCCACGGCGCCCTGGCCGAAGCATTGGCCGAGGCAGCCCGGCAGGCGGCCAAAAAATACGGCCTGGATAGGGTTGTGCTCAGCGGCGGGGTCTTTCAAAACCGCTACCTTACCCGCAAGTGCAGGGAGATCCTGGAATCCGGCGGCCTGAAGGTCTACAGCCATTGCCAGGTGCCCTGCAACGACGCGGGGATTGCCCTGGGGCAGGTGGCCATCGGGCTGTGGAGGCTGGCGCAGGGAGGTGCCCGGAGTTGTGCCTAGCTATGCCGGTGCGGGTGCTGGCCGTGGAAGGCGACCTGGCTACCATTGAAATTGCCGGCGGAACGAGGATTGCATCAAAAAAACTGGTGCCGGAAATCAAGGCGGGCGACTACGGCTTGCTCCATGCAGGCATTATTATTCAAAAGGTCGATCCGGAGCAGGCTCGCCAGACCCTGGCACTGTACGAGGAGATCTATGGACAGTCCGCTTCCCGTTAATTCTTTTTCCGACAAGCGCTTGGCGGCTCAGGCGATGCGGCGCATCCGGAGCCTAAGGCGTCGACTTCCCGGGGACGACCCCGTGCCCATCATGGAGGTCTGCGGCACTCACAGCCACGTGCTGGGGAAGACGGGCCTGAGAGAGCTGCTCGGCGACGCGGTGGAGTATCGCAGCGGCCCGGGTTGCCCGGTCTGCGTCACCGATCCCACTGACCTGGACATGCTTGTCCGCTTCGCCCTGCAGGAGAAGGTCCTGGTGGCGGCATACGGGGACCTGCTGCGGGTGCCGGGGACGGAGGGGAGCCTATTGGAGCAGAAGGCCAGGGGGGCCCGGGTCAGCCTGGTTTACTCGGCCTTGGATGTGCTGGAGCTGGCCCGGCAGAACGAGAAGCAGCAGGTGGTCTTTGCGGCCACGGGATTTGAAACCACCGCCCCGGGCACGGCCCTGTTGATTCTGGAAGCGAAAGCCGCTGGCCTGAAGAACCTGAGCGTTCTCTCGCTGCACAAGCTGATGCCGCCTGCGCTCAGGCAGCTGCTTTCGGCTGGACGCGGCCGCATCGAGGGCTTGATCCTGCCGGGTCATGTGAGCGCGGTCACGGGCCGCCGTGCCTTTGACTTTCTCGCCTCGGAGCTGGGCTGCCGCGCCGTGGTGGCGGGCTTTGAGCCGCTGGATGTGCTGCATGCCACCGCCCTCCTCCTGGAGATGGCCGCCGCGGGGCGCTGCGCCGTGGCCAACGCCTATAGGCGCGTGGTCAGCGAGGAGGGGAACACCGCGGCGAAGGAGGCCATGGCTGAGGTATTCGCCCCAGAAGCGGCCCTCTGGCGCGGCCTCGGCGAAATCGAGGACAGCGGGCTGGGGATTAAGCCCGGCTATGCCGCTTTTGACGCCAGGCGGCGCTTCGGGCTGGAGCCAGGCCGCGCCCCCGGCGGCGGCCGCGAGACCTGCCGTTGCGGCGAGGTGCTGCGCGGCGCCATCAGGCCCCCCGAGTGCCCCCTCTTCGGCACAAAGTGCACCCCGGCGCACCCGCAGGGGGTTTGCATGGTCTCAACCGAAGGAGCCTGCGCCTCGTACTTTTAGCTTTTGGAGGGAGACATTTGGAACTGGTGCAACTGGGTCACGGCGACGGGGGAGCGCTCACCAGGGAGCTCATCACCCGCGTCTTTGAGCCCCACCTCGGCAACCCCATGCTGGGGCGGCAGGAGGATGCGGCGCTCTTTTCCCTTCCGGGAGGGAAGGTGGCCCTGACCACGGACAGCTTTGTCGTCAAGCCCCTCTTCTTCCCTGGCGGCGACATCGGCAAGCTCGCCGTCTGCGGCACGGCCAACGACCTGGCGGTAATGGGCGCGCGGCCGCTCTATCTCACGGCCGGCTTTATCATCGAGGAGGGGCTGCCCCTGGAAGAGCTGGAGCAGGTGGCTCTCTCCATGGCCCGCGCCGCCGCGGCGGCGGGGGTGAAGATCGTGGCCGCCGACACCAAGGTGGCCGAAAGGGGGGCGGTGGACCGCCTCTTCATCAACACCTCGGGGATAGGGCAGAGGGAGGCGGAGATCAGCCTGGGCGCCGAGATGGTCCGACCCGGGGACAGCGTTATTGTCAGCGGGCCGGTGGGCAACCACGGCATGGTCATCCTCGCCTCGCGCATGGGGATTAACCCGGGCAACGGCCTCCTCTCGGACTGCGCCTGCCTCTGGCCGCTCATTTGCGAGATCATCGAGGATTTTCCCATCAGGTTCATGCGCGACGCCACCAGGGGAGGCCTGGCCACGGTGCTGAAGGAGCTGGCTGTCGCCGCGGGGCTCGACCTCGTCGTGGAGGAGGAGAAAATCCCCCTCTGCCGCGAGGTGAGGGAGCTGGCCGAGATGCTGGGGGTGGACCCGCTCTACCTGGCCTGCGAGGGCCGCTTTATCGCCGTGGTTCCACCCGAGGCTGCTTCTGCCGTGGTGGAGCGCTTGCACCGCTTTGAAGAGGGCCGGGGGGCGGCGATCATCGGCCGGCTGCAGGAAGGCAGTGGCAGGCTCCTTTTAAGGACAAGCTTTGGGGGGACCAGGGTCCTGGATTTCCTGCGGGGGCAGCACATCCCCCGGATTTGCTAGAGCACGAGGAAAGAAGGGATACTCTTGCTGGTTGTTCTTTTGCTGGCGCTGATGGCCCTGGCGGCGCTGGGCGTGGTGTTCAGCCGCGACCTGCTGTACGCGGTCATCAGCCTGGGCTTGTTGAGCGTCTTTACCAGTGTTTTCTTTTACACCTTGGGCGCGCCTTACGCCTCCATCATGGAGCTGAGCATCGGGGCGGGACTGATCACCGTTTTATTCATGGCCACCATCTCGCTGGTCGAAGAGAGGCAGCTTAAGGGAGAGCGGAAGCTCAAGCTATCTTTCCTCAGCGTGGCCGGCTTGCTCGTCACCGGAGCTGTCGCCCTGTTCATATTCACAGCCCTGTTTAAAGGCGCGGCGGCCGAGCATGCGGCGGTCATCTCTCCCGGGCCCCTGCCGGAAATCCTGTGGGGCAAGAGGCTGCTCGATGTTCTCGGCCTGGGGATCATCATTTTCGCGGCGGCCATCGGCATCGGGGCCCTTTTCAGGACGGAGGGAGAAAAATGAGCGATGCGGCGGCCAACTGGATTTGGGTCTCTGCAGCTATTGCCGTCATCGCCGGCCTGGGAATCTACGGCATCGTGGCCCGGCGGAACCTGTTCCGCATGCTCATGGGCTTCACCATGCTGACCAAGGCGGTCACCCTGGCCTTTGTCTACGGAGGCGCCTACTGGATGAATCCCGGGCTGGGCCAGTCGCTGGCCATTATCATCATCGTCATCGAGGCGGCGGTTACGGCGGTGGGGATGTCCATGATCGTCAATATCTACCGGCACTACGGCGCCGTGGATACCAGCCAGATTAAGCGGCTGCGCGGCTAGCCGGCAAGGAGGGAAGCAGGGATGAATGCATCAATTTACCTGGCCCAGGTGGCGGTGCCCATCGGCGGGGCGGCGCTCACTCCCCTGGTGGGGGTGCTCAAGCCCAGGCTCAGGCCGGCCTTTGCCATCACCATCGGCGCCGCCACGGCCTGCCTCACGGTGCTGGCGCTGCTGGGGGCGGGCGCTCCGGGCCGCTTCGTCATCCCCTGGCAGGGAGCGTTAAACCATTTCAGCCTGGCACCCGATGGGCTCTCGGCTTACATTGCCGCGGTGGCCGGCGTGCTGGGCGCCCTCATACTGCTTTACTCGTACAAGTACATGGAGGGCGAGGAGGGCCTAACCAGGTATTATAGCCTTGTTCTTCTCTTCATCGGGGCCATGATTGGCCTGGTGACCACGGACAACCTGCTGGTGATGTATTTCTTCTGGGAAACGGTGGGCCTCTGCTCCTACGCCCTCATCGGCTTCGAGCTGCACAACCCCGCGGCGGCCCGGGCCGGGCTGAAGGCCTTTGTCACGACCAAGTTCGGCGACGTGGGGCTGCTCACGGGGATCATGGTGCTTTACGTTTCTGCCGGCACCT
The DNA here is from genome assembly GCA_012800855.1 of Bacillota bacterium. Taxonomy (GTDB): domain Bacteria; phylum Bacillota; class Dethiobacteria; order DTU022; family DTU022; genus JAAZIN01. Next base: position 8,488 of record JAAZIN010000070.1, on the reverse strand, counting down.
TTAACGTCTTCGAGATCATGGAGAAGGCCGCCGCCGGGGAGATCCCGGGCGCCACGCTTGCCCTGGCCGGCTTCGGCTTCCTCATGGGGGCCGTGGGCAAGTCGGCGCAGGTGCCCCTGCACGTCTGGCTGCCCGACGCCATGGAGGCGCCCACCTCGGTGAGCGCCCTCATCCACGCGGCGACCATGGTCAATGCCGGCGTCTACCTCATGGCCCGCACCTACCCCCTCTTTTCCCCGGTGGCCGGCTGGAGCGACGCCGTCACCTGGGTGGGGGCGGTTACCGCCTTTCTCGCCGCCTGCATGGCTCTCTACGCCCGCGACCTCAAGCGGATGCTCGCCTACTCCACGGTGAGCCAGTTGGGCTACATGATGTTCGGCATCGGCGTGGGCGGCCTCCTGGCCAGCCAGTTTCACCTGCTGAGCCACGCCATCTTCAAGGCGCTCCTCTTTCTCTGTGCCGGGGCGGTAATCCACGAGGTGCACACGCGCGACATGGCCGAGATGGGCGGCCTGGGGCGCCGGATGCCCGTTACCGGCCGCTGCTACCTGGTGGGGGTGCTGGCCCTGGCCGGGGTGCCCATCTTCAACGGCTTCTGGAGCAAGGATATGCTCTTTGCCTCGGCCCTGCACGCCGGCAAGCTCGTGCCCCTGGCCCTGGCCGTCGTCACCGCCGTGCTCACGGTGACCTACTCCGTGCGCTCTTATATCAAGGTTTTTGCCGGCGAGCCGGCGCCCGCCGCGGCCCAGGCGGAGGAACCCCATCCCTCCATGCTCTTCCCCCTGGTGCTGCTGGCGGCGGGAGCGCTTACCTCTTGGCTCATCATCGGCAACTACTCCGCCGACCTCAGCCGGAGCGGGATCATCCACGAGGTTATCGGCGTTTCCGCCCTGGTTGCCGAAACGCTGCACAGCACCGCCTTCCTTCTCTCCCTGGCGGCGCTGCTGCTGGGGGGGATCATGGTGGCGGCGACGCGGAAAGCGAGCCTGGCGGCTAGGCCTTCCGCCTTTGGAGCCTGGGCCGGCCGGGGCTTTGGCTTCGACGCCTTCTACCTGGGCCTGCTCAACGGCGCCTACGCTGCCGCCTCCTGGATTGTCACCGCCTATGACCGGCTCACTGATTGGATCGGCCGGACGATTATCACCCTCTCGGTGTCTTTTGGCCGATTGCTCAGGGCGCAGAACGTGGGCGATTTGAACGGCAACCTCTTGTGGCTGGTAACAGGCGTAGTGATTGTGATTGCCATAGTCTGGGCAAAGCGAGGTTAGGCTTATGAGCGTTTCCATGCTGCCTTTGCTGGTTTTCTTAATTCCCTTGCTGGCTTCGATCGTCTGCCTCTTGATCAAGGAGAGGCCCAGGCTGGCCCAGGAGATCACCCTGGCCGCCTGCCTGGCCACGGCGGCCTTCTCCCTGACCCTGGCGGCGGCGGTGCTGCGCAGCGGCACTGTGGCCACGGAGCTGGCCTGGATTAAGACCTTCGGCTTCGAGTTCAACCTCATCGTGGATGCGCTGGGCGCCTTTACCGTCGTCACCATCACCGTGCTCATGGCCATTGACATGATCTACACCAGGGGCTACATGGCCCCCGAAGAGGCCGGGAGCAGATTTTACGGCTGGACCCTCATGTTTACGGCGGCCATGGTGGGCGCGGTCATGGCCGCGGACCTGGTCCAGTTCTACTTCCTCTGGGAGCTCATGCTCATCCCTTCCACCATACTGATTGTCTACTGGGGCGGCGGCCCCAGGCCGCAGGCCACGGGATTCAAGTATTTTGTCGTCACCCACGTGGGGGCGGCGCTCATCCTGGCGGCCATTCTCTGGATCCTGAGCGTCACCGGGGAGTCGGGCATTTACACCTTGCAGAGTGTTCTGGCGGCCCTGCCCCGGCCGACGCTGATGGTGCTGGCCTCGCTCTTCACCGTCGGCTTTGCCGTCAAGATGGCCATCTTCCCGGCCCATGTCTGGCTGCCCGACGCCCACTCCGAGGCGCCGCTGCCGGTGAGCGTCATGCTCTCGGCGATCATGATGAACATGGGCATCTACGGGATGGTCCGCTTCCTCTTCACCCTCTTCCCGCCCGAGGTTTCGTCGGCGCTGCTCCTGCCGCTGCTCATTTTTGCCGTCGTCAGCCAGTGGTACGGCGGCCTGCAGGCGCTGCGCAGCACGGAGATGAAGCGGGTGGCGGCCTACTCCACCATCAGCCAGATGGGCTACGTGCTCGTGGGCATCGCCAGCATGTCCGCGCTGGGGCTCAAGGGCTCCATCTTCCACATGCTCAACCACGGCACGGCCAAGGCCCTCCTCTTTATGAGCATCGGGGCGGTAATCCATTCCACCGGGGCCACCCACCTGGACAAGGTGGGGGGGCTGGCCCGGAAGATGCCCTGGACGGCCCTCTGCTGCAGCGTGGCCGCGCTGGCCCTGGCCGGCGCCCCGCCGCTGGGTGCCTTCCAGAGCGAGTGGATCATCTTCGCTGGCGGCTTCTCCACTCCCTACACGGTGCTGGCCGTCATTGCCGTCTGCGCCTCCGTGCTCACCGCCTTCTACGTGCTCAGGCTGGTGGCGAAGATATTCTTTGGGCCGGAGTTCAGCGAGAGCGGGAACATGAGCGAGGTTCGGGAAGCCCCTTCAAGCATGCTTGCTTCCATGCTGGCCCTTTCCCTGCTCAGCCTGGCGGTGGGCATCTATCCCCATTACTTTCACCGGTGGATAGAAGCGGCTTTGAACTCCTTTGGCCTGTTCTAACGGAGGAGGGTATGGTATGATGCAAACTCCTGAACTGTTCTGGGCAATGGGCCTGCTGCTGCCGCTGTTCATGGGCGCGGTGCTGGCCTATGTCGTCGGCAAGATCATCAGCAGGACAAGGGGCGACCGGGCGGGAGGCCTGGCGGCCGCCGCCATAACCCTGGCCGCAGCCGCCGGCGTCTACATTCTCACCCTGGTCTATCCGCACATCTCCACGGGCGGGGCTGCCGCCGCGGTGGATTGGCTGGGGGTGCTTGAACCGGATGCCCTCTCGCTGTTCATGGTCAAGGTCATCTTCCCGCTCATCATCCTGGTGGCCATCTATTCCATAGATTACATGAAAGAGGATCTCGGCACCGACAAGTACTATGCCCTGCTTCTCATTATGACCGGGGGCATGGTGGGGGTGGCCGGCGCCGGCGACATTGTGAGCCTCTATGTTTTCTTTGAAATCCTCTCCATCTCGTCCTACTGCCTCGTCTCCTTCCGGAAGCAGTCCTGGGAGCCCATCGAGGCGGGATTCAAGTATGTCATCACCAACGCCCTCGGCTCCACCCTGGCCATCCTGGGGCTGGGCCTGCTCTACCTCTTTTCGGGCAAGCTCTCCATGGCGGAAATTGCCGCCCAAGTCTCCGGCTGGCCCGACCTGCCGGTGATGGCGGCCCTGGTCCTGGTGATCACCGGCTTCGGCGTGAAGGCGGCCATGGTACCGCTGCACTTCTGGCTTCCCGACGCCCACTCCGCGGCCCCCAGCGGCATCTCCGCCCTGCTTTCGGGGATTGTCATCCAGGTGGGCTTTTTTGCCATGCTGCGCCTCGTCTTGACCGTCTTTGCCGTCCAGTTGCAGATGGTGGGACTGATCCTCATCGTTTTTGCGGCTATCACCATGACCTACGGCAACTACATTGCCCTTGCCCAGTCCGATATCAAGCGCATGCTGGCCTACTCCAGCGTGGCCCAGATGGGCTACATCATCCTGGGATTCGGGGTGGGCTTCTATTACCAGTCCGTCAACGGCATTACCGGGGGCCTCTTCCACATTGAAACCCACGCCTTCATGAAGGCCCTGGCCTTTTTAAGCGCGGGCTACATCATCGAGCGGGCCGGGACGCGGCGCATGGCCGAGCTCAAGGGGGCGGGGAGGGCGATGCCCCTTGCCGGGGCCGCTTTTGCCGTTGCCGCCCTGGGCCTGGCCGGCATTCCCGCGTTCAGCGGCTTCATGAGCAAGCTGATGATCTACAAGTCAGGCTTCCAGGCCGGGACGGCCCTGGGGGTGGTCTTGAGCAGCGTGGCCATCGCCAACAGCATTATCTCCCTGGGCTACTACCTGCCGGCCATCCATACCCTGTTCTCACCCGGCGACGCCGCCGCGCTGAAGCAGAAAGGCGCCGCCTCCCCGGCGGCGGCGGTGATACTGCCCGTTGCGGCCATGGCCCTGATTACGCTGGTCCTGGGCTGGTATCCCGAGCTGGGCCTGGGTCCCGTCAACCCGGCCGTGGCGGAGATTTTTAAGGTAATCGGAGGTTAGCCACCATGAGATACGCCTTGTTGTCGCCACCGCTGGCCTTTGCCATCATCTTTCTGGTCATACTGGGGCTCTTTCACTGGAGCAGGCGCCTGGCCTGCCCGGGCGAAGAGGCCCAGGGGAAGCGGGCGGGCTACTTCTGCGGCGAGGAGACCGACCTCTTCGAGCAGCCGGCCTCCGGCGGGAAGCTCCGCCCCGACTATCGCCGCTTCTTCGGGGCCGCCTTCCTCTTCACCGTCATCGAGGTGGGGGTCCTGCTGCTGGCCACGGTCCCTTCCGGCCTGGCCGCCTTGCCGGGCCTGGCCTTGCTCCTGCTGGGGCTGGCGTCTGTCTTCGGCTTAATCATGGAGGTGCTCTAAACAAGGGGGGCAATGGAGATGCTTGAAAAACTGGTGAAGCGATCGCAGGTCAGCTCGCCCTGGCTGGTGCATTTCAACAGCGGGGCCTGCAATGCCTGCGACATTGAAGTGGTGGACACGCTGACGCCGCGCTTCGACCTGGAAAGGTTCGGCGTGCTGCTGAAGGCCACCCCCCGCCACGCCGACATCCTGGTCTGCACGGGACCGGTAACGCGGCAGACCAAAGACCGACTCATCAGGATCTACCGGCAGATGCCGGCGCCGCGCTTCGTGGTGGCCGTGGGCAGCTGCGCCTGCACCGGGGGAGTATTCCACGGCTGCTACTGCGTCTACGGCGGGGTGGATGCGGTTATCCCGGTGGACGCCTACATCCCCGGGTGCCCGGCCCGGCCGGACGCCATCATCGACGGGGTGGTCAAGCTACTGGCGAAATTAAGGGGGGATGCTCCGCCATGTGCGGCCAAGAACAGCAGAGAAGCGATCTAGCGCGCAGGGATATCCTGGCCGAACTCTGCGCCCGCTTCCCGGGCGAGGTGGGCGAGGCCGCCGCGCCGCGGCCGGGGCGGGCCTGGGCCACGGTGAGCCGGGAAGTCCTGCGGCCGGTGACGGAATTCCTGCTGGGCTGCGGCCCGGGAGCCTACCTCTCCACCATTACGGCCGTGGACACGGGGGAGGAGTTCCAGGCCATCTACCACTTCTGGGTGGCGGGGACCGAGCTCAACCTGAGGGTGAGGCTGGATCGCCGGGAGCCGGCTGTCCCCTCCATCATGGACCTGCACCCCGGGGCAAACTTTTACGAGAGGGAAATCCACGACCTCATGGGCATTGAGGTAACCGGTCGGGGGAAGCTGGAGCGGCTGGCGGTGCCCGACGACTGGCCTGAAGGGCACTACCCCTTAAGAAAGGATTGGCCGGGTTTGCCGGGAGGTGAAAGCGCATGACCAAGTACAATCTGCCCGTGGGACCGCAGCATCCCGCCCTGAAGGAGCCGGCCTCCTTTTGGTTCAAGGTGGAAGGAGAAGTCATCGTCGACGTGGACATCAGGCTGGGCTACAACCACCGGGGCATCGAAAAGGCCTGCGAATCGCGGAACTACATCCAGTGCCTCTACCTGCTGGAGCGGATCTGCGGCATCTGCAGCCACGCTCACACCACCGCTTTCGCCCAGGGGGTGGAGGAGATCCTCGGCCTGGAGATCCCCGCCCGGGCCAAGTATATCCGGGTGATCATCGCCGAGCTGGAGAGGATCCACAGCCACCTGCTCTGGCTGGGGGTGGCCGGCCACGAGATCGGCTTCGACACCCTCTTCATGTATGCCTGGCGCGACCGGGAGACTGTCCTCGACATCCTGGAGCTCATCTCCGGGAACCGCGTCAACTACGCCATGAACACCATCGGCGGGGTGAGAAGGGACATTGACCAGGCCAAGCGGGAGCAGATCCTGGGCATGCTTGATCCGCTGGCGGAGCGGGTCAAGTTTTACACCGACCTGGTCACCAGCGAGCCTACCTGCCTGGCCCGGCTGGAGAACGTGGCCCCGGTGCCGGCGGACAAGGCCGTGGCCCTGGGCACGGTGGGGCCCACGGCCAGGGCTTCGGGTATCAAGGTGGACGTGCGCCGGGACGACCCCTACGCCGCCTACGCCGAGATACCTTTCGAGGTCATCACCTCGGAGCGCGGCGACCTGCTCGGCCGGGCCATCGTCCGCCTGGGAGAGATTGGGGAAAGCGTGAAGATAATTAAGTACGCCCTTCAAAACCTGCCGGAGGGGCCGCTTACAGTGAAGGCGCCGCGGAAAGTAGCCGCGGGGGAGGCGGTGAGCAGGGTGGAAGCGCCCCGGGGCGAAGACATCCACTACGTCCGCGCCGACGGCAGCGATCACCCGGAGCGGGTAAAGGTGCGGGCCCCCACCCTGGCCAACCTCTTCGCCGTGGGAGAGAGCATGAAGGGGGCCTACGTGGCCGACATTCCCATCGTCATCGCCAGCATTGACCCTTGCTTCTCCTGCACCGACCGGATGATTGAACTGGTGCAGAGCCGGACGGGCACCTCCAGCGTGATGACCTGGGAAGAGCTGCGTGAGTATGGAATAAGGTGGTATGGCCATGGACATCGTTCTTGATCTTGTTCGCATTCTCATCTTCCCCGGGCTTCTCTTCGCCGTCCTGTTAAGCCTGTTCCTGGAATGGCTGGATCGCAAGATCTACGCCCGGATGCAAAACCGCGTCGGCCCGCCCCTGCGGCAGCCGCTGTGGGACCTCTTCAAGCTGCTGGCCAAGGAGGACATTGTCCCCGAGAGGGCGGACCCCTTCATGTTTACCGTTTTGCCGGTGCTCACCCTGGCGGCGGCGGCGACGGCCATGCTCTACATCCCCATCTGGGGGCCGGAATCGGCCTACCCCTTCTGGGGCGACCTGCTGGTGATCATCTTCCTGCTCACCGTTCCCACCATGGTCCTCTTCCTGGCAGGATGGTTTTCGGCCAACCCCTTCGGGGCGGTGGGCTCCTTCCGCACGGTGATCCAGTTTTTGTCCTACGAGGTGCCGCTGCTGCTGGCCGTGCTCACGCCGGCGGTGTTGGCCGGAAGCTGGTCCATCAGCGACATCGTCCGCTTTCAGCAGACGCATCCCTGGGCCATGGCCGCCCAGCTGGCGGCGCTGGGAGTGGGGCTGCTTGCCCTGCAGGGGAAGCTGGAGCGGGTGCCCTTTGACGCCCCCGAGGCGGAGACGGAGATTGTGGCCGGGCCCATCACCGAGTATACTGGGCGGCGCCTGGCCCTGTTTAGGCTCTCCACCGACGTGCAGATGCTGGTGGGAGCGGCCCTCTTTTCCAACATTTTTCTGGCAGGGGTTGTGGGGCCGTGGTACCTGGCCATCCTGCTCTTCCTGGCGAAGATCATCTTTCTCGTCGGCGTGCTGGCGGCGCTGCGGGCCATGGTGGCCCGGATCAGGATCGAGCAGATGAGAGCCTTTAGCTGGAAATACCTGGTGCCGATTGCCGTGGCCCAGATGGCGGTTATCGTGCTCATCAAGGTGGGGGTGGGAGTATGAGCAGAGTGGGGCGCATCTTTCCCGAACTGATCCGGTGCCTCTTCAGCCCGCCGGCCACCGTCGACTTCCCCAAGTCCGAGGTGCCCGTGCCTCCCGATTACCGGGGCAAGCCCGTGCTCATCCAGGAAAAGTGTACCGGCTGCGGCCTCTGCGCGCGGGACTGCCCGGCTGCGGCCATCGAGATGGTGGAGGTGGGGGCCAAGCGGCCCAAGCCGGCCTTTGATTACGCCCGCTGCGCCTTTTGCGCCCAGTGCGCGGAAAGCTGCCGGAGCGATGCCATCGAGATTACCGCGGAGCACCACCTGGCCGCCTATGACAAGGAAGGCCTCCGCTGGGTGCCGCGGTACGAGGGCACGAAGGAGAAGCCGGCGGAAAGCTAGCCGGCGAATGGGGGAGCAAACAGTGGAAGCAGAGGACTGGCGGGAGCGGCTTGCCGCAAGCCTGGAGGGGCTGCGGCGGCTGGCGGTGCTGGGGATCGGCAATGAGCTTTACGGGGATGACGGGGCGGGGGTGGCGCTGGCCCGGCTGCTGGCCCAATCGGGGATCGCTCCCGGCATGATGCAGGCCTTTGAGGCGGGGCCGGCCCCGGAGAACTTCACCGGGAGCCTGCGCAAGTTTATGCCCAGCCATGTGCTCATGGTGGATGCGGCCAACCTGGGCCTTGAGCCCGGCTCCATCAGGGTCATCGACCCGGCCCAGATCACCGGGGCCGGCTTCAGCACCCACACCCTGCCCCTGCACATACTGGCCGATTATATTGCCCGGGAAGGATGCCGGGTTGTCATGCTCGGCATCCAACCCCGGGATCT
>JAAZIN010000069.1 GCA_012800855.1 Bacillota bacterium | reverse complement strand
GCGGTATTCCAGTCTTTCCGGGGGCTGCCGTTAATGGCGATGACTTTCATGGGCAAGCGTCTCCTTCTTTTGAGCTGATTGATCTCCCATGACGGCTAGGAGATGACAATATCGCGGTAGCGCGCGGGGGCAATTTTAACCAGGACCCCGTAGCAGATTGCGCTCAGCGCCAGCGCCCCGCCCAATACCGCCAGGTATACCGGCAGCAGCGCTCCCGTGGCTTCGTAGGCCTGCCGCCCAGCAAGGTAAAGCAGGTAATAGAGGGCGCCGCCGGCAACCATGCCGAAGATGACGTTCACGTTTTGCTTTATCGCCTTCTGCGGGTTGTCCCAGGTCAGGTACGGGCGCAACAGGTCTATGAGCAGGCTGGAGGTGATCGCCGGCAGGCTTAAAATCATACCGGCAATTACGGCAATAAGGAACTGGGAGATGGTCCACGACAGCCAGAAAGCGGCCAGGGCAACCACCGGCAGGGAGAGAGAGGCGATGATCAGGGAATAGAGCACCTTCCCCCGGATCTGCTGCTCCGGGGCAACGGGGATAACCTGCGAGATCCAGAAAAGCCTCCCCTCGCGGGAAAAGGAGCTGGAGGCTGCCGGCGCGAACAGGGCCATTAACCCCATAAAAGCAGCGCCTCCCAGCGCCTGGATGGGCCCGGGAACGGCTTGGATCTGCTCCAAAAGCGGCGCCAGCTCCCCGCCGGCAAAGAGAGGAATGGCCAGCACTATGGGCACGAGGGCCACCATGGCCAGGCTGTTGAAGAGGTAGATGGGCGTTCTCACGAGGTACTTTATTTCGCGCAGCGCAATGGCCCAGGCCGGCGGGAGGGCGCCGGCCGCTTTCCCGGCCAGTTCATCGCGGGATAAGGCCCGCCCCTGCTGCACCTCGGAGCCGCCGATGAGGCCCCGGTAAAAAATCTGCTGCCCCACCAGGAGAAGCAGCCCCAGGCCCGCTGCGCTCACACCCAGGAAATAGAAGAAATTGAGCCAAGACAATTCGCCCCCCGCCGATAGGGCACGGGCCGCAAAAAAGGCGGGCGGATAGGCCCGGGCTGTAAATCTCACCAGGCCTTGCTCTTCAGCTAGGAGCTTCTCCAGATAATCCATCTCCTCGCCGGCAGGTATGCTTGTAAGATAGGTATTAAGAAGCAATACTGCTGCCAGAAAAAGGAACAAGCCCATGAGCTGCAGGGTGTCCCTCTTGCGGCTGAGGTTGACCAGGCTCATGAGGCAGAGCACGAAGATGGAAGAGAGGGCCAGGGGAACTACCGGCAGCAGCAGGAAAATGAAGATGCCGGCAAGCCAGCTTAATGGACCGGCCCCGCTGTTCACGCCAAAGACCCAGAGCGCGGGCAGGTAAAAAGGGGCCATGGTGAGGAGATCCAGGATCCACACCACAAAAAACTTGGCTCCCAGGATATCCCGCGGCTCGAGAGGCAGGGAAAGGAGCAGGGAAAGATCCCGCGAGTAATAAAATACAGACAAAACGTAGGTGAGGCTGAATACTAGGACCAGGAGCGAAGAGAGCACCACCGCCAAAGCGATGATGAGCCCGGGCTGGCCCAGGCCGGCGGAAATAGCGTAGGCAGTCTCCATCATCTGGACATAGGGATACAAAATGGGAGCAATACCGGCAATAACCAGCAAGGCCAGGCCCATGCTGCCCCAGAAGCGCCTGGGATCATGCTGCAGGTACCAGCGCAGCGCAGAAAGCCCAAAATTGACCTTCAACTGCAGCCCCAGCAGCTTCAGCATCTTCATTTCTCAGTCAACTCCAGGAAGATATTTTCCAGGGTCTCTTTGCTCTCAGCAAGCTCCCTTAGCTCTTCCAGGGTCCCGCAGGCGATGAGCCTGCCCTTGTGGATGATGCCGATGCGATGGCAGAGCCGTTCGGCCACCTCCAGGATGTGCGTGGAGAAGAAAACCGTTTTCCCCCGGGAGCAGCTTTCCCGCAAGTAGTTCTTCAGGTTGTTGGCGGATCTGGGATCCAGCCCCACCATGGGTTCGTCCAGGATATACACTTCCGGCTCGTGAAGCAGGGCGCCCACCAGGATGAGCTTCTGGCGCATCCCGTGCGAGTAGGACTGGATGAGGTCGCCCACCACGCCGCTGAGGCTGAATAGGTCCAGCAGCGCCGGGATCTTCTCCCTGCGCACCGCTCCGGGAACGGAGTAGACATCGGCCATGAAGTTGAGGTACTCGATTCCGGTGAGCTTCTCGTAGATTTCGGGGCTTTCCGGAACGTAGCTGATGGATTTTTTCACCTCCAGCGGCTGCCGCGAAATGTCAAAGCCGTTTATGGTGATGGAGCCGCGGTCCGGCTTTAAAAGCCCCACCATCATCTTGATGGTGGTGGTTTTTCCGGCGCCGTTGGGGCCCAAGAAGCCAAAGATCTCCCCCGCCTTCACTTTCAGGTTGAGGTTGTCAACGGCCTTAACCTCACCTTTCCGGTAGCTTTTGGAGAGGTTCACAATTTCAATCATGAGGCCGCCTCCCTTCCCACATGAGATTTCCAGGTCCTGCAGCAGAGCCTTCCGCCGGAGAGAAAAGACAGCGCTTTCCGTTTCATTATAACAGAACTACAGAATTACAGAAACCACAATTTCAAGAATATAAAGTAATTTCACCATGATTTCCTCGATATCTACACAAGGGAACCTGCGGCATCATCAAGACTGTAGAGGCGGCTCATGGACCGCCCGCGGGCGGGCGTGGAAACCCGCCCCTACGCCAGGCCGGGCATGCCTGGCCCCATTTTCCCCGGGGCCGGCAAAAATTTTGAACGGCTGCCCAGCAATCGTGTCAACGGCCAGTGAAAATGTCACCCTAAAAATGCTTGAAATGGACTGAGAAAATGTCACCCCTTTAGTTATGTTTTGAAGCGTATCTTCGGAGATATCGTTCTTTGACATACAAATCTGTTTC
>JAAZIN010000010.1 GCA_012800855.1 Bacillota bacterium | reverse complement strand
TGCGGATGATCAGGCTTATTAACGACAAGCTCTACCTGGTAACAAGCAGCCTTCATCCCCTGGCCACCAGGGAATCAGTTTCCCTGGCCGATCTTGCTTATGAAAACCTCATCGTTCCTACTTCCGATTCCGGATTGTATAAGAATTTGATGGATGCCTGCCGCAAGGTCAATTTTACGCCGAAAATATACTATCAATGCAGCCAGGTTGAAACAATCCTCGATTTTGTGCGCAACGGCCTGGGCATTACCCTGCTGGCTAAAACAGTGGCCTCTCATTTTTCGAACCGGGACCTGGTAATAATCCCTGTCGTCCCTGCCATCCCCCGCCGGATTTCCCTCGCTTTTATAAACAAGGAAGAGCTGTCCCCGGTGTTAAGTGTGTTCGTCAGGTTCTTTCAGAACAAGCAGCGCTCCAGTGATCGCAACTTGCGGCGAAAAGGAATTTGAGCCGCTTGCTTTGGTTCAGGCGATTGTGTACGCTTAGCCGGCCAGGACCGATTCAAAGAGCTCCCAGATCTCCGGCTTCTCCAGGCCGCGCCGCCAGGCGGCCACCCCGGCAAGGCGGAAGCGGTTGACCAGTTCCAGGCGCCGGGCCATGGTATCAAAGTCCTCCAGCCAGAGCTTGTGGTAGTCTGCGCCCTCTTTATACTCGGCCACCTTCTGCTGGGCCGCCTCGTCCCAGTGGATGTACACCTCGTTTTTGGCCAGGATCTCGTCAATGCGGCCCATGGAATAGGACCGCGAGGATAAGCTTTCGTCGCCGCCGGCCGAAGCGAGCTGCCACACCCGGGTGTAGAAGGGGACGCCGAGGATCAACTTCTGCGCGGGAACATCCTGGAGCAGCTGCCGAATGCCCCGCTCGACCCAGGGGAGCGAAGCCACCGGGCCGGGCACGGGGGCGTTCTCCCAGTGCTCGTCGTAAGCCATGAGGACAATGTAGTCCGCCGCTTCGGCCAGGGCCTTGCGGTCGTAGCTCTTGCCCCAGTAGGGTTCCTCGGAGGGCATGCTCACGGCGACGGAGAGGACCAGGCCCTCTTCGGCGCAGAGCGGGGCCAGCTCCCGCACGAACTGGGCGTAGTAATCGCGGTAAGCGTAGTGAAAATTCTCAAAGTCCAGGTTGAACCCGTCCAGGTTGTAGAGGCGAGCATAAATTAAAAGCTGGTTTATCACCTTGCGCCGCAGGGCGGAGCTGGAGAGCACCGCGGCGGTGATCTCGCGATCAAAGGAGTTGCTCACGAGAGCCCAGACCAGGTAGCCCCTCTGTCGGGCCCAGTTGACGTAAGCGGGGTCGGCCAGGTTCTTTATATTTCCCTTCTCGTCCAGCAGGTGAAACCAGGTCGGCGAGACGATCTGCAAAGAGGGCATCTCCGGGATCGTTTCAACTTTTGGGTTGGGGTATGTATATTCCCAGGTCATCACCAGGGGCGGCGGGGGGATTCTTTTGACCGGCTTTTCATCCTCGCGCAGCCGCTTTTCCGGCGAGGGATAGGAGCCCTCCAGGAGAAGGCTTTTTTGCGGCAGGTAGCCGGTCATTCCCGCAGCGGTGCGCACAAGGACCCATCTTCCCGCGATGGGAATTTCCTCCACTCGCACCCGGTCGCCCTCCTGCAGCAGGGCCAGGTAGGGGCAATTTAACCCCGGTCCTTCCCTCAGGCGCACATTTCGGGAGGCGACCCTGGCCAGGTAGGCCGGCGCGTCGGCCCGGTCCACGGCCACCGTATCCGTCTCCGGGTGATAGGTCACCGTTAGATCATAGAAATCAGCCAGGAAGAGCAGGGGCAGGAAGAGCCTATCCCCGTCGCTGCGCAGGGGGAAGCGCAGCTCCACGGGGCGCAGGTTCACCTCTGCCGTGAGCTTATCGCTATACATATGGATGACCCGGTCGGCGGTGGTGATCACCGCTGTCTGCTCGGCTTCATCCCAGAAGAGATGCGGGTCAATATGCAGCCGCAGCGTTTCGACATCGATATATATTTCTTCACCGGCGAGCATGACCTTGCCGGCGCCGATCTTCTCATTTCCCACCACCAGGACGGTCCCTTCGCCCCAGGGGGCGCGGAAAAACCCCGGGGCAAGGTAAAGCAGTGCCGCGGCGGCCGCGGCCAGCAGCGGCACCGCCGGCAGTAACCAGGTTCCGGCTCGCTTCCTCCGTGGCAATTGGGCAGGCCTTATTTCCAGGCTTCCTGGATTGCTTCTCACCATGGCGATTCCTCCTGGCAGGTCCAATTACTATGGATTTCTATCCGGTCCTGCTTAATCCTTTGCCGGATTGGCGCTTCCTTGATCATTTTGAGTGGACTGGCATACCCGATGCTGTTTGAATTATATACGCGGTTAAAGGAATACTACCTGGGCTTTTCTAAGTACAAAAAAGATTACCGGAAAATTTGGGAAAGGTATTTGACGAGGCTGCAGTTCTAAGGCATACTTGAGCTATGCTTAGCTACCCTTTTACTTTCCCCAAGGTCCGCGGTCGCTTTATCCGGAGGCTGAACCGTTTCGTGGTCGAAGCGGAGATTGGCGGACGGCCGGAGAAGGCCTACCTGGCCAATCCCGGGCGCCTCTGGGAGCTGCTGCTGCCGGGCACCGGGCTGTTGCTCACTCCCTCTCCTTCCGGGGGCAGGCTGCCTTACACCGTGCTGGCCTGCCAGAAAGGTGGCCGCCATGTCCTCCTGCACACTCACCTGACCAACAGCATTGTGCGCACCCTTATTGAAGCCGGGCGGCTGCCGCCCTACGCGGGCTACCGGGTGATCGGTTCGGAGCCGGCCTGGGGCAGGCACCGTTTTGACCTGCTGCTGCAGCACCGGCGGAGCGGGCGGCTCTGTTACCTGGAGATCAAGACCTGCACCCTTTTTGAAGGGCGGCTGGCGGCCTTCCCCGATGCCGTTACCAAGAGGGGCGCCGATCATCTCCGCCTGCTCAAGGAGATCGCCGGTCCCGGCCGGGAAGCAGGCTGCCTCTTTGTGATCATGAACCCGCAGGTTAAATGGTTTATCCCCGCCTATCATATTGACCCTGGTTTTGCCCGGGCCCTGCTCGATGTAAGGCACTCGGTGCAGCTCAATGCCCTTTCTTTCGGATTTGACCCTTCCTTCACTGAAGTTGTCTCGGTGGAGCGGGTGCTCATCCCCTATGTTCTTATCGAGGAGCAGCTGCATGGCCGGGGGCTCTATCTTCTCCTGCTCTACATGGAGCGGCCGAAAGTGGTGACGCTGCCGGGCGGGGAAAATGTGGCGCTGGAGAAGGGCTGCTATATTTACAGGAGCCCGGCGGCAGCCGATCCGGCCGGGGAGGCGGCCCGCCACAAGCAGAAGAGAAAGGCAAAGCAGCAGCCCATCGATTATCTTGCCGCAGCGGCCGACAGGATTATCCCCATACCGCTGGTTACCGGAGAGAACCTGGAGCAGGAGCTCTCCGCAGACCTGGCTGCTATTGCCGGCAAACCCATTGATTGGCCAGGGTTGGATGGAGAAAGAGGCCGCCTCTTCTACCTTGCTGCAGATCCCCTGCAGAGCCCTGATTTCATCGACCTGATCCAGCACTACCGCCTGGCCCGGCTGGAGCAGAAGCTCCCTTTAGACGGCCACTAAATCCCCCCACATGTACAAGGGAGGGAAGTATGGGAGATCCTTCCTAAAGTCCCCCTTTCCTAAAGGGGGATCAGGTGGATTTAGCTCGGTTGCCTGAGCCGGATTTGTTTTGCCGCGGTAACGATCTCCACCCGGAAGCCCTTGCGGCTCTGGCGCACCGTGGCCGCCATGAAGCCGAAGAAGAAGGCCGCCCAGACGCCCCCGGCCACG
>JAAZIN010000068.1 GCA_012800855.1 Bacillota bacterium | reverse complement strand
GCACATCCATCCCTACAAACGTGGTATAATCCATTGTACTGGCCTCCTTTGTATGTGGCTCTTTAATGGTTTTCCCATTATAACCCACGTCATTGCAAAGCGAGGCCAGCACTACCATTATGTCTATACTTCCACGGATGTGCCCCGTCAAGGATTTAGGCTGATGAGACAACCCTCGTAGGGGCCCAGCTCGGAAAGGCCGTCGAGTTCTCCGGCGGCGCGCCGGGGATCGGTGGAGATAAGCATCCGGGAGGCCTTGAGCTGCGAAGGCAGGCTGATGTTCCGCCGGCGGCTGGAGAAATTAAGGGCCACCAGGAGCCGCTGCTCTTCCGTCTCGCGCAGGTAGAGGTAACAGTCATCGGGGATGCCCTCCACCACGCTGCGGTAACTCCCCTCCAGCAGGGCCGGCTGCTCCTTGCGCAGCCAGATTAACTTCCGGTAGAAATTAAGCAGCGAAGCGGGGTCTTTCTCCTGGGCGGCCACGTTTCTCCTCTCCAGCTCCGGCCCAAAGGGCAGCCACGGTTCGCCCGTCGTAAAGCCGGCACCCGGCCCACTGTCCCACTGCATGGGGGTGCGGCAGCCGTCTCGCCCGGGGTAGAAGGGATACCACTTCTTCCCCACCGGATCCTTCAGCTGCCGCCGCGACAGCCGTACCTCCTTCATGCCAATTTCTTCGCCGTAGTAGATGAAGGGCGTGCCCCGCAGCGTCAGCAGCATCATGGCCAGCAGGCGGGCCCTGGCATCCGCGTCCTCTCCGCCGCCGTAGCGGCTGATGGCGCGCATGATGTCGTGATTGCTCAAGGTATAGGCGGGCCAGGCTTCGGGCGGCAGCAGCCGCTCCCATCGCTCCACGCAGCGGCGGAAAGCGCCCGCCTTCCAGCGGCAGTGGGTGAAATCGAAGTAGAAATTCATGTGCAGCTCGTCGTTCCCATTGCCGTAGTAGGAGGCCACCACCTGGGGGTCTTCGCTCAGTATTTCGCCAATGCTCGTCTTTTCAGGGTACTCGTCGAGGATCTGGCGGAACCTCTTTAGCACCCGGTGCGTTTCGGGATGGTGCTGGTTGTAGCGCTTCACCTGGAACTCGGGCAAGCCGAAGATAGTATATAAGTTCATCATTAGGGAGCGATCGCCCGGGGACATGCGCTCCTCGATCTTGGGCCGGCGGTAGAAGGGCGGGTTGGAGCGAAGCTGCTCGTCCTTGCAGTAAATGTGGGCCACGTCGAGGCGGAAACCGTCGGCGCCCCGCTCCAGCCAGAAGCGGATCACGCCTTCAATGGCTTTGCGCACCTCGGGATTAAACCAGTTCAGGTCGGGCTGCTGCGGCAGGAAGGAGTGCAGGTAGTACTGCTGCGTGGCTTCGTCCCAGGTCCAGGCCGGCCCAAAGAAATTGTTGCGCCAGTTGTTGGGCGGGCGGCGGCGCGGCCCCACCCCGTCGCGCCAGATATACCAGTCCCGCTTGGGGTTGTCTCTTGAAGAGCGCGACTCCTTGAACCAGGGGTGCTCGTGGGAGGTGTGGTTCACCACCAGGTCGAGCATCACCCGGATGCCGCGCCGATGGGCTTCGGCCACCAGGCGGTCGAAATCCTCGAGGGTGCCGAAGCGGGGATCGATGTCGCAGTAATCGGATACGTCGTAGCCGAAGTCGTATTCAGGGCTTTTAAAGAAAGGGCTGAACCAGATGGCATCGATGCCCAGCGAGCCCTGGGTGCCGTCATTAAGGTAGTCCAGCTTCTCGATGATCCCGGGCAGGTCGCCGATGCCGTCGCCGTTGCTGTCCATGAAGCTGCGGGGATAAATCTGGTAAAATACAGCTTTCTTCCACCAGTCCTTGCCGGTCAGCATGCCTCTCACCATCCTCCTGGAACATTCTCCATTCTTATATTCCCCTTGGAAGGCATTAATCCTGTTCGCAGGTTCTCAGGCGGTGTCGGGAATAAAACCGTCAAACTGGGCGCGGTAGAGCCTGGCGTAGTAGCCGCCCTTTTTCAGCAGTTCTTCATGGGTCCCCTCTTCAACAATCCCCTCGTCGGTGAGGACGAGGATGCGGTCAGCGCGGCGCACCGTGGCCAGGCGGTGGGCGATGACCAGGGTGGTGCGATTTTGCGACAGCCTGAAGAGGGCCTCCTGGATGGCCGCCTCAGTTTCGCTGTCCAGGGCCGAAGTGGCCTCGTCGAGAATGAGAATGGGCGGGTTTTTAAGGAAGATCCGGGCGATGGCGATGCGCTGCCGCTGCCCCCCGGAGAGCAGCACCCCGCGCTCCCCCGTGTAGGTGTCGTAGCCCTTTTCCAGCTCCATGATGAAATCGTGGGCATTGGCCTGCTTCGCCGCGGCGATGATCTCCTCGTCGGTGGTGTCAATCTTGCCGTAGGCGATGTTCTCCCTGATGGTCCCGTTAAAGAGGAACACATCCTGCTGCATTATGCCGATGTTCTGCCGCAGCGATCTCTGGGTATAATCGCGCACATCGACGCCGTCAATCCTGATGCTTCCCGACTGGACGTCGTAAAAGCGGGGAATGAGGTTGCAGATGGTGGTCTTCCCCACCCCGGAGGGGCCCACCAGGGCCACCGTCTCACCGGGAGCAATGTGCAGGCTCAGGTTTTCAATGATATTTTTTTCGCCGTTGTAGCTGAAGGTGACATTGTCAAAGACTATTTCCCCTTTCAGCCGTCCGGCAACGCGGGCATCCTTCTTGTCCACGATGTCAGGCTTTATCTGCAGCGTCTCCACGAAGCGGTGGAAGCCGGCCATGCCCCGCTGGTAGGTCTCCACGAGAACGGAGATGCGCCGCACCGGTTGCAGGAACATGTTCACGTAGAGCAGGAAGCTGACCAGGGTGCCCAGGGTCACCTCGCCGCGGTAGACAAAATAGCCCCCGCCGAAGAGGACAACCAGGCTGATGAGGTTGGAGAAGAGGTTGACCCCGGAGAAGAACTGGGCCATGACCCGGAAAGAACGCTGCTTGGAGAGGCGGAATTTCATGTTGTCCCGCTCGAATTTCTCCTTTTCGTACCACTCGTTGGTAAAGGACTTGACCACCCGCACCCCGGAGATGCTGTCTTCCACCCGGGCGTTGATATCGGCCACTTTCAGGCGCACGTCGCGAAAGGTATCCTGCATCTGCTTGTTTTTCACCACGGCAAACCAGATCATCACCGGGACCACGGCAAAGGCCAGCAGGGTCAGCTGCCAGTTTATGGTCATCATGATGACAAAGGCGCCGCAAAGCGTCACCGTGGCGATGAAGAGGTCTTCGGGGCCGTGGTGGGCCAGCTCGGAAATCTCGTTAAGGTCGTTAACCAGGCGCGACATGATATGGCCGGTCTTGGTGGTGTCAAAATAGCGGAAGGAGAGCTTTTGGATATGATCGAACAGGTCCTGGCGCATGTCGTACTCCATGCGCACCCCGAGGACATGGCCCCAATAGTCGACGATATACTGGAGCAGCGCCCGCAGCAGGTAGAGCCCCAGCAGGGCGGCGCAGACCTGGAAAAAGAGGGCCAGCTTTTGCTGCGGCAGGATGCTGTCAATAACCCACTGCACGGCTACGGGGAAGACCAGGTCCAGCCCGGCCATGGCAAAGGCGCAGCTGAAGTCGAGCAGGAAGAGCGGCAGGTGAGGCCGGTAATACTTGGCGAAGCGTCTCAGCAAAACTCTTGGCTCCTTTTTAAATGTTCATCCGCATTATTCAAGCGCGGCATTACGGGCGGGGGCGGAACCCCGCCCCTGCGACCCGCGGGGGCATGCGGGCGGCAGAGGCTGCGATCCGTAGCCTTTGAACCTCTCCCCGGATCAAGAGAGGGTTTCCGCCGCGTAAGAGGGCTTGTGGGCCAGCTGCTGCCACTGCGTGCGGCGGTAGCGCCCGACCATGATTATGGAAGTGACGAAGTACTGCAGCGCCGTAACCCACCAGATATAGGTCACGTCCAGCCTTAAAACAAAAACCACGAGGTAGATCAGGGGCAGCCGCACCAGGAAGCTGGAGATAAAGCTGGCCATAAAAGGGCCCCGGGTATCCCCCGCCCCTTTCAGCGCGCCGGCCAGGGTAAAGGCAATGGCGATGAAGGGCTGCTCCACGGCGGCGATGCGCAAGCAGGCAATCCCCAGCCTGAGCACCTCTGCTTCGGGCGGGTCAAAGAGGCGCATGATTTGCTGCGGGAAGAAGAAAAAGACAAGGCCAATCCCGCTCATCATCGCCGTGGCCATGACCGTGGCTATGGTCCCCGTCTTCACCGCTTCATCGGCCTTGCCCGCGCCCAGGCGCTGCCCCACCAGGGTGGTCGCGGCAATGGCAAAGGCATAGCCGGGCATGAAGGAGAAGGATTCGGCGGCCACGGTGGCGGTATTGGCAGCAAAGCTGATGGGGCCCAGCGCGGCAATCCAGGTTATGGAAATAATGCGGCTAATGTTGTAAACAATCTCCTCCAGCCCCGCCGGGTAGCTGACGGTTAAGATGCTCTTGATGACCGGTTTCCTAATGGGCAGGAAGCTGCTCCGCGACAGGGCCAGATCGCGCCGCCGGAGGAGCAGGTAACCCAGGCCTACCGCCAGCCCGATGGCCTGGGCGGTTCCCGTGGCTATTGCCGCCCCCTTCACTCTCAGCTCCGGAAAACCGAACTTTCCGAATATGAGCACGTAATCAAAAAAAATGTTGTGGGCATTGGTAACCAGGGCAATGTACATGGGCACGCGGGTATTCCCCATGCCCCGGATAACCCCGTTGACCACCAAAACCAGCATCCACAGGATCCCGCCGCTGAAAAGAGTGGCATAATAGTATTCCACCGTCAGCACGGCGGTGCGTTCATCTTTAAGCGCCCAGAGGCAGAATGGCTTCCCTAAAAGGCCCAATACCAGGGCCAGGAACAAGGTGATGAGCACACCCAGGGAAATGGCCTGCCCCGCGGTCAGGCCGGCGTTCTCTTTATCCTCTGCCCCGACAAAGCGGGCCACCAGCGAATTGACCCCTATGCCGACGGCCCCGCAGACGGCGATAACTCCAAAGAGGAGTGAAGCGGCATATTCTACGGCCGAGGCCTCCCGGGCTCCCAGGCGCATCACCATGGCGGCGTCGCAGATCCAGTAAAGGGTGTGCAGGCACATCTCGAGAACCGCCGGCCAGGCCAGGGTGAGAATGCTCTGCACCGGGCGATAGCTCTTTTTTATCATAAGCAATACCTTCTTTGCGCGTTAAATGTTCCCTTGTTCTTTGCTTCGAACCTGGCAGATCAAGCAGCGCAGCTCTGCCCATGGAGGACATGCCGCCTGCTGCCGGCATTGTGGCTGCTCTTGCTCTGCAAGCACGGGACTACTTCAATCAAGCCTGGAGCATGGCATTTGAGCGCATTTTAAAGACGAGGCGCCAAAGTAGCTCTCGTCTTAACAGGTATGCCGCGGCGGAGCAGGCGCAGGCGAAACTCCCTAGTATAATACTTTACCACCAGGAAAGAAGCCTGGCAAGGCCTGTCCTGCAGCTATTGACAACCCCGCATTCCTGTGGTATGTTATCGGAAATTAATATTGACAGCCGGTGATGGGGAGTAGTAGGCAGGAAGCAGTGAGCCCCAGAGAGCCGGGCGGAGAGTT
>JAAZIN010000067.1 GCA_012800855.1 Bacillota bacterium | reverse complement strand
CGCATTACTTTGTTTCCGGGAAGGGCTTGATTACCGGCATTGTAATCTTCCTCTTTCTCCTGGCGGCATGGGGGCTGGTTCACGGCTCCGTGGCCCTGGCCCGCCTCCCGCGGCGCGCCGACCTGTAGCGGGAAGGCGCCCGGAAGCCCTGCTACGGGCGCGGGCGAGAAGATTTAAAAGGTGGTAATATTTAAATGTAGATGCTTTTTGGCACGGCCCCATTTTAAATAAAGTTCACTAAGGCGGTGAAGCGATGGGTTCGGGAAAGCTGCAGCAGATGCAGGATAGGATCCTGGAAAAGAGGATGGAGAAGATAAAGAAGCTATACCCCGACATGGCCATAGCCCAGGTCACTCCCTCCAACCTGCCCCTTCTGCCCAGGAAGATGGGCGGGGAGGGGAAGCGCTTTACCATCAGGGGAAAGATTACCTACATGGAAAAGGTGGAGGACCGCCTCTTCTGCACCATCAGCGACGGGAGCGGGCTTTTTGCAGTAGAGATGGAAAACATGATGCTCAACCTGGAAATAGCGCAGGGGCAGCTCTACAGTATCGTCTGCCGGGTGAAGATCTCCCCCGACGGGAGCATGTACGGCGAGGCCAGGGGCCTCACCCTGCTCGACAGCGCCGATCCCCGCCTCCAAAAATTGCAGGCCCTCCCCACGAAGAAGCCGCCGGAGAAGGAAGCGGGGCGGGCTTGCCGCAATTACTGGGAGAAAACGCTTCCCGTGACCAGGGCCAGGCTGAAAATGAGCTACCGCTATGTCTTGCTCATTCCATTGCTTTACCTTCTCTTCGAGCCGCACCTTTTTAAACGGCTGTCGCTGGGCGCCTTTGGCCCCATGCTGGGCTTGATCCTGTTCATGCTCGTATTTTTAACCGGGCGGCAGAAGATTGTGGAATACAGCAGTTAACCGGCCCAAAGGATTTTCCGGCATTTTGCTGAAGTATAGCGGTGGCGGGCTGACCTGGGGGCGTTTTGCTTCCCGGAAGAGGCTGCTGCCGTTATGACCGAGCCGGGGAAACGGAGGATGTTCATGAACTTGCTGCTCACATTTTTGGCGGACGACGAGATCGAGCGCATCCACGAAGCCAGCCTGCAGGTTCTGGAAAATACCGGCATCAAGGTGGGCAGTGAAAAGATCTGCCGGCTGCTGCAGCGGCACGGCGCCAAGGTCAACGGCGACAATGTGAAGCTGCCCCGGGAGATGGTGGAGGAAGCGCTCCGGAAGGTGTGCCGGCAGGTGCTCCTGGCAGGCCGGGAGGCCGCATTTGATCTCGTCGTCCCGGCGGCCAAGCCGCCTTATAACACCACCAGCGGCTACGCTCCTTTTGTCAAGGACCTGGAGACAGGGCGGACGCGCAACTCCACCGGCAGCGATCTGCGGGATTTTGCCGTGGTCAGCGACTTCCTCGAGGTGGTTGATTTCTTCTGGCCCATTGTCCTGCCCACCGATGAGCCGCCGCCCATGGAGGAGCTCTGCGCCCTGGACATATCGCTGCGCTATATCCGGAAGCACATCCAGTGCTCCTGCGCCACGGAGAAGACGGCGCGGTGGCAGGTGCGCCTGGCCGCCGCCGTCGCCGGCGGCGAAGACAGGTTGAGGAAAAGGCCCATTTTTTCGGCCCTGGTTTCACCCATCTCGCCGCTGACTTTCGAGAAGAACGCCGTGGAGGCCATGGTGGCGCTGGCCGAGGCGGGCATCCCCGTGGTCCCCATGACCATGTCCCTCTCGGGGACGACGGCCCCGGCCACCCTGGCCGGCACCTTGACCATGGCCAACGCCGAGGAGCTGGCCACACTGGTGATTTTGAAATGCGCCAACCCCGATGCGCCCATGATCTATTCTACCGACGCCGCTCCCGCCGACTTAAAGACGGGGGTGGTGAACTACTTTGCACCCGAGTACCTGCTACTGGGCGCGGCCTGCGCGCAGATGGCCCGCCGCTACAGCATGCCCAGCATGGTGGCGCACGGCTCCTCTGAAGAGCTGCCTTACGACCTGCCCTCCTTTGAGCGCAACGTGCTCAAGGTGGCCGTAAGCCAGATGACGCGAACCGATCTCGCCTCCTGGCTGGGCTCGTTGGAAAGCGCCCTCAACGCCTCCCTGGTCAACCTGGTGGGGGATGCGGAGGCCTGCGTGCACGCCTCCGCCTACCTGCGCCGCTTCGAGGTGAATGCGGAGACCCTGGCCCTGGGGCCCATCCACGAGGTGGGCCCCGCCGGCCACTTTCTGGCTCACAAGCATACGGTGCAGCACTTCCGCAAGGAGCTCTGGATCAAGAGCCTGCAGGACCGCTTTATCCTCGATCCC
The DNA here is from genome assembly GCA_012800855.1 of Bacillota bacterium. Lineage (GTDB taxonomy): Bacteria > Bacillota > Dethiobacteria > DTU022 > DTU022 > JAAZIN01. The sequence continues at coordinate 3,574 of JAAZIN010000067.1, read as the reverse complement.
GGCGATGGTTCCTTCGTCGAGCGGTCCAAGCAGAAGGTGAAGGAAATTTTGGCCCGCCACGAGGTGCCTCCCCTGGAGGGGGATCTCCTGAAGGAGATGGAGGCGATCATGCGGCGGGCGCGGCGCGATATCCTGGGAGAATAGCAGCCGGCCAGGCCATTGTCGGTTTTGAGCCATATCCAGCAATAGGGGGGGGAAGAGGCTGTTGTCTGTGCTGGCAGGATTGAAATCTATCCAGCCTCTCGTGGAAGAGATTGCAGCAGCGCTGGCGTCGCATTTCGGGGCGGCGGTGCAGATCGTGGATCACACCGGCCGGGTCATCGGTGAGAGCGGTGCCGGGCCGGCGGAGGAAGGGGGGGAGCTGCAGCGGGCGGCAATCCGGTTGAACGACACCTTCCTCGGCGAGGTGAGGGTGGCTGCCTGCGGCGGGTCGGAGGCGGAGCAGTACCTGCGCCATGTCTCATCGATGCTGGCGGCACAGGTGGCCGCTATGCAGGCGCAGCAACAAGTCCGCCAGCTGAGGGCCGTCCTCGAGGCCATTGACGAAGGCGCCCTCATCGTCAACGGCGGCGGCAGCGTGGAATATGCCAATGCCACAGCGGCCAGGCTGCTGGGCCTGGAGCCGCGGGAGCTCCTGGACAAGCCCATGGCCCGCATCTGGCCCGACCTGAAAGTGCTGAAGAGCTTTCCCCGGGAGCGGGAATCCCTCTCCGGGGAGGAGCTCTACCGCCGGGGGGACCGCTGGGTTCATTTCATCGTCACCATGCGCCCGCTCGACGGGACGGGCGGGGGCCGGATTATCACCTTCTGGGACCCCACCGAGGCGCGCTACTTAACTGGTCCCGCCGAGAATACGGTGCTCCGCTTCACCTTTGCCGATATCATCGGGCGCAGCGAGGTCATCCAGCAGGTTAAGGAGAGGGCCATGCGCGCGGCGGCGGGCAACTCCACCGTGCTGATAACCGGGGAAAGCGGCACCGGCAAGGGGGTCTTTGCCCGCGCCATCCACTCAGCCAGCCCGCGGGCGCGGGGGCCCTTTGTCAGCGTCAATTGCGGGGCCATCCCCGAGAACCTGCTGGAAAGCGAGCTTTTCGGCTACGAGGGGGGCGCCTTTACGGGGGCCTCCAGGAAGGGAAAGGCCGGCAAATTTGAGCTGGCGGACAAGGGCACCATCTTTTTGGATGAAATAGGCGAAATGCCGCTCCACCTGCAGGTGAAGCTGCTGCACGTCCTGCAGAACCGGGAGATTGAGCGCGTCGGCGGGACGAGGAAAGTGCCCGTGGATATCAGGATCATCGCCGCCTCCAACCGCGACCTTGACAAGATGATGCAGGAGAGAAAATTCAGGAAGGATCTCTATTTCCGCCTCGGGGTGATACCCCTGCACATACCGCCGCTGCGGGAGCGGAAGGAGGACATCCCCCTCTTCATCGAGCACTGCCTGAACAGGTACGCCCAGAAGCTTAACCGAGAGCCCTGCATCCTCTCCCCCGCGGTGAAGGAACTTTTCCTTAAGTACCACTGGCCAGGCAATGTGCGCGAGCTGGAGAATGCCATAGAATACGCCATGAACATGTGCAGCGGGAATGTCATCGAGGTGGAGCACCTGCCGCCACGCATCTACCGGGAAGCCGAAGCGGAGATCGGCGGCAGCGAATCTACGCTGAAGCTGCTGCTGCAGGATTACGAGCGGCGCATTTTTGAACAGTACCTGCGGCGTTTTGGCCATTCTTCCCAGGCCAAGAACGATATTGCCAAGGCGCTGGGCATCAGCCGGGCCACCCTCTACCGCAAGCTGGCGGAGCTGGGCTTGAGCAGGCCGCCGGAAGACGCCGCGTCTCAGAGCTAAGACGGGCGCCTTTATTTCTCATTCTTAAGACAGGAGCCCACCATAAGGGCTTCTTTTTTTTCTTGCGCTCCCGGCCGCTTTTTTATCTCAATCTTAAGAAAGGCCTGCCCCTTCCCACCCTTTACCCCTTTGTCCGGCGGTAGAAAAGGCCGTTTTTCAGGGCACGCGCAGGTGCCCTCTTTTTTTAAATTGGCACACTATTTGCATATCTCAAAGATGAATTGATCCTGCCGCCCCTGCCCGGCAGCCCTGGCGGGAGGGCGAAACCACTTGCTGAAAGGAGGATGCTTTTTGGACACAGGTATAGGTGTAGCTCAGCTGTCCTGGTTCGACTGGGTTTTAGTGGCGCTCTATTTTGTGGCCATCATTTCCATCGGGCTCTGGTTCTACCGGCGGGTAAAAGAGTTTGACGATTTTCTTGTCGCCGGCCGTTCGCTCACTCTTCCCATCCTGGTAGGCACGCTCATCTCGTCATATTACTGCGGCATGTACTTCTTTGCCGATGCGGGCTTCATGTATGCCGAGGGCATCATTGCCGACTTTGCCTACTATCCGCCCTACTATTACCTTGTCTTCGTGCTCGCTTTCTTCCTTGTCTCTCGCCTGCGCATACTCGGCGAGATGTCGCTGCCTGACGTCCTGGATCGCTTTTACGGGAAGCTGACGCGCGTCTGCGGAGCCCTGGGCAGCTTTCTCTACTGCGTCCCGGTGATGCAGTTGATGGCCATCGGCCTGCTCCTAAACGTGCTCTTGGGCTGGCCGCTCTGGCTGGGCGCCCTGGTGGGAGGGCTGCTGGCCATTGTCAATACCCTTCTCGGCGGCCTCTGGGCGCTGGCCTTCACCGACATGCTCCAGTTCACGCTCATGTTTTTCGGGGTCACCATCTGCCTGCCCATCGCCTTGAAGGCATTTGGCGGCTGGAGCAATGTCCTGGCTCTCAACCCCGAGTGGCATCTTGATCCCACCGGCGGCTACCTCTCCTGGGCCATTCTCGGCGTCTACGCCGTCTCGGCCATCACCATCCTGGTGGAGCCGGTATTCTACCAGCGCTTCTTCGCCGCCAGGGACCACAAGACGGCGGTACGGGCATTCATGGCCATGATTGTCATGTGGATGTTCATCGATCGGGTGATCGTGGCCATGGGCCTGATCACCTGGGCCAAGTATCCCGGCTTCATGATCACCCAGGACCAGGTGGTCTTTACCACCATCCTGGAGTACCTGCCCTACGGCCTCTCCGGCCTCTTTGTCATTGGGGTGATCGCTGCCATTGTGGGTACCATTGACGCCTACACCCTGGTGGGAGCGGCGAACATCTCCTACGACATCATCAACCGCGTCTTCCGCCCGCAGATGTCGGAGAAGAAGACCATGACCCTGACGCGGGTGATGATCCTGGTTACCTTTGTCCTTTCCTATGCCATGATGTTCATCTTTCCCCGCATCATGCTCGTCTGGCTGCTGCAGTCGGCGGTCCTCATCGCCGTGGCCGTCATCCCCATCCTGGGTGCATTCCTGTGGCCCTTCCGCAAATCGGCTCTCGGGGGAACCCTCTCGGCCACGGTGGGGCTAATCGTCACCCTGGCGGTCATCATTGCCGTCTTCGTCTTCGGCACCGAGCTTCCCGGCTGGGATACCATCATCTGGGAGATAAACATATTCGGGGTTACCATCCACTTCTGGGCCGAGATGGTCATGTATGTCTCCATCTTCGCTTCCCTGCTG
>JAAZIN010000066.1 GCA_012800855.1 Bacillota bacterium | reverse complement strand
GCCCCGGATCTGCTGGCGCAGTGGAGCCGCCTTCGCCCAACCGCCGGCATTGTCCTGGAATACGGTTTAAGCAGGCCTGTTTCCAGCATAACCGGCCTGGCTTACCTTTACCGGCCCATCTCTTTTGGCCTCTTCACCTCCAACGTGGAGCCGGCGCTGGCTCCGCCGGGGAAGCAGCTTTTGACTTGGTTAATGCCCCTGCCGGTGGAGAGCTTTGCGGATAAGGCGGCCCTGGCTGCCGCGGAGCAGGAGCTGGAGCAGGCGCTCTTCTCCTTCTTTCCCGGGTTGCAGGAGGCGGTGGAATGGCGCCGGGCGATGCACTTGCCGCTGGTGGATGGGGTGGAAGTGAACATTCAGCAGACCGCATCGCGGAGACCGCCCTTCAAGGTGCCCGGCCTGGAAAACCTTTTCCTGGTGGGGGACTCAACTGCCGCACCCGGTGCAGGCGGCGATGTGGGACATGAAAGTGTGCTCTGCTGTTACAGGACCATAAAAGAAAGCGCACGAGGCGGCGTTTTATTATAAACTGGTAGCAGAAAAAGGGCCCAGGAGGAACCGTGAAGCGATTTGGCTGTATCTGCTTAATTGTTTTCTTAATCGCAGGCATGCTGCTGGCCTGGTGGCAGCGCGACCTGCTGGAGGCTTTTCTTTTCCGTTTTGCCGGAATAACTGCCGGAGAGAATAGCCGGCCCATGGACTGGCTGGAAGACCATTTCTCTGCCGGAGAGGATAATGAGCATCCCATTACCAATGTAAAAATTTTGGCCCGGCAGATTACCGCGGGTGCCGCCAGTGACTACGAAAAGTTGTACGCCATTTACGACTGGGTTACCCACAACATCGCCTACGACGTGGAGAAGGCCGCAAACGTGGACGCCTACGGCTCCGGGGCGAAATACGCCCTGGAGAAGCGAAAGGGGATCTGCCACGATTACGCCGATTTAACCCGGGCGCTGCTCAGGGCCGCGGGGATCAAGGCCACTTATGAGAAGGGCGAGGTTCACCCCGCCCCGGGCAAGACGGAGCGCCATGCCTGGAACAACGCCCTCATCGGGGACACCTGGTATGCCCTTGATACCACCTGGGGGGCGGGCTTTGTGGACGAGGAGAAGGGGATCTTTATCCAGAGGCCTTCGCGCCTCTACCTGACCACTCCCGAAGAGCTGGCCCGGCTGCACAGCGACCCCGCGTACAAGGAAGAACGCGAGAGGGAGTGGCAGCGGGTGCTAGCCGCAGCGGCGGAGCCCGTCTACCTGCAAGAGTATGAAGCCCGGCTGCTGGAGCTCTTTAACGAGGAGCGCGCCGCCGCCGGCCTCAAGCCCCTTGCCGCCGAGACCAGGCTTTTGCCGGCGGTGCGCCAGGACGCCGTTGCCGCCTCCGAGCGGGCCTGCCGCGAAGAAGAACATTCCCTCGATTCCCTGAAGGCGGAGATCGAGAAGATGGCGCGCCAGCTGAGGTTGGCCAAGGCGGGGATGCACATGTTTGCCTTCTGGGACTATCCTCTTCCAGCGGCGGAAGAGCTTTGCCGGCGCATCATTTCTGAAGGAGAGACCTATCTTTTTGAAGAGGGCTTCGATGCGCTCGCCGTGGCGTTGGTCTCCCGGGGCAATTTGATCGTCGTCTCCATGGTCTGCCTCGCCTACTACTAGGGACGGCGCTCTCGGGCAGAAGTTTTTCGGCAAGGCCTTTCCTCCCCCCGGCAGGAGTGCCATATTTTGCTAATAGCAGCAAATCCCCCTTTTAAAGGGGGATTTTTATTGCTTCATGCCGCCGGCGCATAACTTGCGCTTGAGCAAAGTATAATGAATAACGGGGGCTTAGCCGGCTGCAAAGCGGTTGAACAGGCGCGTCAGCCGGGACTTTTTCCGGGCGGCATTGTTTTTATGGATCACGCCTTTGGCGGCCGCCTGATCGATCTTGCGGATGGCCGCGATGAGCCTGCTTTGGGCCAGTTCGCGATCGCCGCTCTGGATGGCCTCTTCAAAGCGGCGCGTAGCGGTCTTGACGATGCTTTTCACGCGGCGGTTGCGGGCGGTTCTCTTTAAGGTCTGCCGCATTCTCTTTTCGGCCGATTTGGTAACAGGCAAGTCCGTCTACCTCCTTTCATTCAAGCATTGAAATATTATCATCAATTGTCCTTAAATGCAAGAAAGAAGCGGCCCACT
>JAAZIN010000065.1 GCA_012800855.1 Bacillota bacterium | reverse complement strand
TTTTTCCCTCCTCACCCCTATTATTGCCATTATCTGTCTCTCTTAGACATTGCTGTGGGATGACAGGGGGAAAAGATGCTATAATGATGGGAGAAACGCGGGGCTCGCCTCAACGAGGAGGAGAGAAATGTGGCCGAACTAGTCCGCTTCGGCGTATCCATGGACCGGGAGTTGCTGGAAGCCTTTGATCGGGAGATAGTCCTGAAGGGCTATGCCAACCGCTCCGAGGCCATCCGGGACCTCATCCGCAATCAGCTGGTGGAGATAGAATGGTCCCGGGACAACGTGGAGGTGGCGGGAACGATCACCCTGGTCTACGATCACCATGTGCGAGGTCTGAACGATCTCCTGCTGGAGATGCAGCACCGCTATGCCGAGCTGATCATTTCCACGATGCACGTTCACCTGTCGCACGACCGCTGCCTGGAGGTGCTCGTGCTCAAGGGCCCTGCCGGCAAGGCGAAGGAGGTGGCCCACCGCCTTCTCTCTGTCAAAGGGGTAATCCACGGCCGCCTTACGGCCACCTCGACGGGGGAGAAGCTAGTATAGTCCCAAGACCACGCGGGGCCGGCCGCTGTAGTCGCGGTGCAGGGTCAGGGTATGGAATAAGCCGCTGTCGCGGCAGAGGGCAAGGACGGCGTCACCCTGATCCGCGCCAATCTCCAGGGCCATCAGGCCCGGCCCGCGGAGGTAGGGAGGCGCCCCCTTCAGGATGCGCCGGTAGGCCTCAAGGCCGTCGGAGCCCCCGTCAAGGGCGGCGCGAGGTTCATAATCCCGGATTGCCGCCGGAAGGGTTTCAATTTCCGCGGTAGCGATGTAAGGCGGGTTGGCCACGACGAGGTTGAAGCGGGGCGGCGGCTCTATTCCCCTTAAGGCCTCGAAGTAGTCTCCCCGGCAGAAGCGAAGGCGCTCCACCACGCCATGCCGCGCCGCGTTAGCCTGCGCCACCTGCAGCGCCCCCGCCGAGATGTCCACGGCGTACAAGACGGCCTGCGGCAGGTGGAAAGCCAGCGTCACCGCCAGGTTGCCGCTGCCGCAGCCCAGGTCGAGGCCGCAAATATCCCTCTCCCGGCCGCGGACCCATTCCAAAACGGCATCCACGAGATGCTCCGTATCCGGGCGAGGGATGAGCACCTCGCGGTTCACCGTAAACTCCAGCCCGTAAAATTCTTTCCTTCCCACGATATAGGCAAGCGGCTCACCGCGAAGCCGCCGCTCCACCGCTGCCGCAAAGGCCGCTGCCGCCTTCTCTTCCAGGATGCCGGCGCGCTCGAGGAATATTTTCAGCCGGTCCCGTTTCTGCAGCTGCGCCAGGAGAATTTCCGCTTCGTCGCGCGGCCTCTCCAGTCCCGCCGCGGCAAAACAGGAAGAGGCCCACCGCAGGGCCTCTTCAATGGTGCACTTATTTCCGGTAAAGCTTCTCACTTCGCCGCGCTTTGCAACTGCCTGGCCCGATCGGCAGCCGCCAGGCTGTCGATGATCTCGTCAAGGTCGCCGTCGAGAACCTGCTCCAGGCGGTGCAGGGTTAGCCCGATGCGGTGGTCGGTAACCCGGTTCTGGGGGAAGTTGTAGGTGCGGATGCGCTCGCTGCGGTCGCCGCTGCCGATCTGCGACCGCCGCTCCGCCGCCACCTCGGCCTGCTGCTCGGAGATGTACTTATCCATGAGCCTGCTGCGCAGGACCCGCAGCGCCTTCTCCTTGTTTTTCAATTGCGATTTTTCATCCTGGCAGGTGACCACCAACCCCGTGGGCAGGTGGGTTATCCGCACGGCGGACTGGGTGGTGTTTACGCTCTGGCCGCCCGGGCCGGTGGAGCAGAAGGTATCGATGCGCAGATCCTGCGGATTTATCTCCACATCCACCTCTTCCGCCTCCGGAAGCACGGCCACGGTGGCAGCCGAGGTATGGATGCGCCCCCCCGATTCGGTAACCGGCACCCGCTGCACCCTGTGGACGCCGCTTTCGTATTTCAAGCGGCTGTAGGCGCCCCGCCCCTCTATGCCCACAACAACCTCCTTGTATCCGCCGATGTCGGTGGCGTGGGCGTCGATAATCTCCGCCTTCCAGCCCTTGCGCTCAGCGTAGCGGGAGTACATGCGCAGCAGGTCGGCGGCAAAGAGAGCCGCCTCCTCGCCGCCTGTGCCCGCGCGGATTTCCAGGAAAACGTTTTTCTCGTCGCGGGGATCGCGCTGCAGCAGCTGCTCCTTCATCTTTTCGGTAATCTCTTCCAGCCGAGCGGTAATGCGCTTGATCTCTTCATGAAGAAAGTCGGCCAGTTCGCCGTCGTGATCCTCCTCCAGGAGCTCGCGGGCCTCGGCCAGCTCCTTCTGCAGGCTGCGGTAGCTCCGGTAGAGCTCCACCGCGGGCGCCAGCTCGGCCAGCTCCCGGGAATATTTCTGCCACAGCTCCTTCTGCGCGAGCACCTGGGGATCGCTCAGCAGCCGCTCCAGCTCCAGGTAGCGCTGTTCAAAAACTTCTATTTTATCAAGCATTGCCCATCACCACGGATTTGCCATGGCTTTCCGGATCCACCGCCGCTTTCAGCGCGCAGAGGGCCACCTCCACCTGGCCGTTGTCCGGCTCGCTGGTGGTGAGGCTTTGCAGCCACAAGCCGGGCAGCGCCAGCAGGCGGAGCAGGGGAAGGCGGCTGCGCGCCGTCAGGCGGATCAGCTCGTAGGATAGCCCAGCTACCAGCGGCAGCAGAAGCAGGCGCACGGCGATGCGCTGCCACAGCGGCAGCCAGCCAAAGAGGGAGAAAAGAAAGATGCTAACGACCATGACGATGAGCAGAAAGCTGGTGCCGCAGCGGGGATGGCGGGTGCTGAACTGCTGCGCCTTCCCCACATCCAGCGGATCGCCGGCCTCGTAGCAGAAGATGGCCTTGTGCTCCGCGCCGTGGTAGGCGAAGAAGCGCCTCATCTCGCTCCAGCGCGTGATCAAAAATAGATAGGCCAGGAAAATGGCCAGGCGGAGCAGCCCCTCGGCCAGGTTTAAGAGCGCCGGGTGCAGCGGCGGCAGGAAGCCGGCCAGCCAGGTAGGAAGGATAAAAAAAAGACCTACTCCCAGGGCCAGGCCCAGGAAAACAACGAGCAGGGTCTGCCAGCCCTGCATCTCCTCCCCTTCTTTCTGAAGAACCTCCGCCGCCGAAAGATTTATGGCATGCACACCGAGGATGAGCGACTCGAAGAAGGAGACGGCGCCTCTCAAGATGGGCCAGCCCAGGGGAGGAAAGCGCTTCGCCAGGGGCACCTTTTTTTCGGCAATAAGGCTGATGCTGTTGTCGCTGCGCCGGCAAGCGACCACAAAGCGGTCCTGGCAGCGCATCATGACCCCTTCCAGAACGGCCTGACCGCCAACCCATTGCGGGGACATTCTCTCAACCTCCTGCCTTCCTGGAGACGCGGGCTTCATCTTTACTTCATGCCGTATTTCCGCTTAAAGCGCTCCACCCTGCCGCCGGTGTCGACGATCTTCTGCTTGCCGGTAAAGAAAGGATGGCACTTGGAGCAGATTTCCACCCTCAGGTTCTCCTTGGTGGATCCGGTTTCAAAAGACTCCCCGCAGGCGCAGGTTAGCACGGTGCGATAGTAGCGGGGATGAATATTCTCTTTCATGCTTCCATAACCTCCAGCATCAATGTCAGCCTCAATTTTAGCACAAGCCCTCTTGCGGCGCAACAAGGAGCCGGTGAAGCCCGGGAGGGGGTTTAATCACTTCCGGCGGGTTCTTGCTTCGCCCCGCCCACGGCCTTGCTCCGGAAATTCGCCGCTTCGCCGCGGTGAACAAAAAAGCGCCCGGCGGGGCAGGTAAAGCCGGGCGCTTTTCGTTGGCTGTTTCCTGTTCCTGACGGCCTAGGGCAGGTAGGCAAGGGGGTTTACCCTTTTGCCGCCCATGTGCAGTTCAAAATGCAGGTGCGGCCCGGTGGTATTGCCGGTCAAACCCACGTAGCCTAGAAGCTGCCCCGCCGAAATCCTCTGGCCCGCGGACACGGCCGCCTTGCTGGCATGGCCGTAGCGGGTCAGACAGCCGCCGCCATGGTCCACCTCCACCAGGATCCCGTAACTGCCGCGGTAGCCGGCATAGGTGACGCGCCCGCCGGCGGCGGCATAGAAGGGGGTCCCGTAAGGAGCGGCCAGATCAATCCCGTAGTGGAACTTCCCGCTGCGCCAGCCGAAGCCTGAGGTAAGCCTCCCCTTCAGGGGCCAGCGGAAGTACAGGCGCGGCGCGCTGCGGGACACCGTCGCGCCCGGTACGATTATCCTTTCGCCACGAGCCAGCTTCGTGGGGTCCTCAATGGCATTGGCCTTGATGATGGCCGCTTCATCAACCCCGTAGGCGGCGGCAATTCCCGACACCGTATCGCCTTCCACCACGCGGTGAACGCAGCCCACCACGGTGAGCACCTCCAGGCGATCTCCGGGGTGGATGAGGCTGGGATTGGCCAGGTTATTCAAGTGGATCAGCGTGTCCACATTGGTTCCGAAACGCTTGGCAATGGTGTAGAGACAGTCCCCCGGCTCAACTGTATACTCGAGGAGCCTGGGCCGGAGAGCCTCTTCCTCCTCCTCGGCTTTTGCCGCTATAAATTCCTGCAGCTGCAGGTAATATAACGGCACCTCTCCCGATTCACCATCTTCTTCTAACTCCAGCGCGGAAACAGCTCCCGCCGGCACGAAACAAGCCAGCCCCAGAATGAGCATGGCCGCCGCGGTCTTGTAAAGACCTGGCATGGTTTCGCCTCCTTAAACAGTTGGATATATTGGATATTTTCCCGAGCAGGGCTGAAAAATATGCATTTCGTGCCATGAACGGGACTCCATGCCAGGCCGGCGGCGGGAGTTTAAAATAGATGCATGTTATTTAAAAACTCCTCGTTGTTCTTGGTTTGTCTCAGCTTGTCGAGCAGGATCTCGAGGAACTCTATGTTCTGGGTATTGCCCATGGCTCGCCTCAAGGCCCACATGAGCTCGAGCTTGCGCTCGTCGAGGAGCAGCTCTTCGCGGCGCGTTCCGGAGCGGGAGATGTCGATGGCCGGGAAGATGCGCCTTTCGGCAATCTTGCGATCCAGGTGCAGCTCCATGTTGCCCGTGCCCTTGAATTCCTCGTAAATGACATCATCCATCCTGCTCCCGGTGTCAATGAGGGCTGTGGCGATGATGGTCAGGCTGCCGCCGCCGTCAATGTTCCGTGCCGCCCCGAAAAAGCGCTTGGGCTTGTAAAAGGCTGCCGGATCAATGCCCCCGGAAAGGGTGCGCCCGCTGGGCGGGATGACCAGGTTGTAGGCGCGGGCCAGGCGGGTAATGCTGTCCAGGAGAATGGCCACGTCACGGCCCTGCTCCACGAGGCGCTGCGCCCTCTCCAGCACTAGCTCGGAGATACGGATGTGATTCTCCGGCTTCTGGTCGAAGGTAGAGCTGGCCACCTCCGCCTTGACGCTGCGCTCCATGTCGGTAACCTCTTCCGGCCGCTCATCGACGAGGAGAATGATGAGGGTGACCTCGGGATGGTTGGTGGAGATGCTGTTGGCAATCTGCTTGAGCAGGATGGTTTTCCCTGCCTTGGGGGGGGAGACGATCAGACCCCGCTGTCCCTTGCCGATGGGGATAAGAAGATCGATAATCCGCGTAGCCAGGATGTGGGGCTCCGTCTCCATGCGCAGCATCTCGCGGGGATGCACCGGAACCAGGGAGGTAAAACTGGGCCGCCGGGCAAAAGCCTCGGGTTTTTCGCCGTTGATCAGCTCCACCTGCAGCAAGGCGTTGTAGCGCTCATTGTCCTTGGGAGGGCGGATCTTGCCCGTGACCATGTCGCCGGTGCGCAGGTTGAAGCGGCGAATCTGCGACGCCGAAATGTAGATGTCGTCGTCGGAGTAGGTATATTTATGGCGGCGCAGAAAACCGAAGCCCTCGTTCATGATCTCCAGAAGGCCGGTGGCGCTCTCCAGTTCCTGTTCTGCTTCGCTTCCCCCTCCGTCTTCAGAGCCGTTGGTTTCAGTTGACAGCACCCTGGCCAGCGCATCAATAAGCTCCTGCTTGCGCATGGTGGAGTGGCCCTTGATGGCCTTCTCCCTGGCCATGCGGCGTAGTTCTGCCAGGGTTAGCTTCTGTAGCTGGCATGGATCCAATTTGTAACACCACCTCTGTTCATTATTTCTTTTTGCGCAGACATAGCCGCTGGAAACGTTTTATCGGGCTGCTGGATTGCAGATGGAATAGGGGCTTAAGCACCGCCGTCGAGGCGCCGGCTGCAGCTGCAGCTGCCGCCGGGCGGCGGAAGCTTTCTTTTAAATTAACACTTATTAACCATTAAAGCAGGATAGCCAAAATATATTTGCATTTTTCCGGGGGTATAGTCAAGACCTTCCTTATGAAAATTATGATCGCCTGGAGAAGAAATTATTCTACGCGCTGCGCAGGGCCCTGGCTGGAGGTCAGCCAATTTGCTGACTATTAAGTAGTTATTCGATGGCGGGAACTTTTATTCCTGCTTCTCCAGGAAAAATAAATATGCTTCCCCAGTAATGATTTATCACCACTTGTTACATACTATTTTTCTAATATATGAAGGTGGTGGGAATAGTGAGCTTTTTCCGCTGCTTTTTAATTGTGCTTATCGTGCTGCTGCTCAGCCTCTCCGGCAGTTTTGGCTACCTGGTCTATACTCTCGGCGAGATGGAGCAGCTTCCGGAGCCCGATCCGCCCCTGACAACGCGGATCTATGACTGCCGGGATGAGCTCATGGCCGTCCGCTACGAGGAGAACCGCGTGGAAGTCCCCCTGGAGCAGATTTCTGAACACTTGATCAAGGCCACACTGGCCGTGGAAGATCGCCGCTTCTACCGCCACCGCGGCTTTGACCCGGCCGGCCTGGCCCGGGCGCTGCTCAACAACATCATGGGAGGCCAGGCCGCCCAGGGCGGCAGCACCATTACCCAGCAGCTGGCCAAAAACCTCTATCTTTCACACGAGCGCACCCTGGAGCGCAAGTTCAGAGAGGCCCTCTACACCATACACCTGGAGCGCCGCTACCATAAGGATGAGATCCTGGAGATGTATCTAAACACCATCTACTATGGCCATGGCGCCTACGGGGCCGAAGCGGCGTCACAGACCTACTTCGGCAAGAGCGCCGCCGATCTCAGCCTGGGCGAAGCCGCCCTCCTGGCCGGGCTGCCCAAGGGTCCCGCTTACTACTCGCCCTTCCTCAACCAGGAGGCGGCGGAGCAGCGCCAGAAAACGGTCCTCAACCAGATGGTGGCCGCCGGATTTATCAGCGAAGCGGAGAAGGAGGCGGCACTGCAGGAGGAGCTAGTTTTCCGCGAACCCTCCGCCGAGGAAAGCTCCGCCTATTTTCTCGATTACGTTATCAATACCGAGTTGGCCGAATTTTTCAACGGGGACCTGGGTCCCGTCTATCGCGGCGGGCTCCATATCTACACCACCATGGACCAGGAGATGCAACGCCTGGCGCAGGAGATTGTGGAGGGGATCCCCTTCAACCTCGATGAGCAGGGGATAAGGCAGCCCCAGGGCGCCCTGGTGGCCATAGAGCCGCATACCGGCTACGTGCGGGCTCTGGTGGGGGGGCGCAATTTCAAGGAAACGAGCTTGAACCGCGCCCTCGCCCTCCGCTCGCCGGGTTCGGCCTTTAAGCCCTTTGTCTACGCGGCGGCACTGGAGCAGGGCCTTACCGCCGCCGACAGGATAAAATGCGAAGCTACCAGCTTTACCGAACCCGGCCTGCGGGAACCCTACACCCCCACCGACGTGGGCGGCGCCTTCCACAACCGCGAGCTGACCCTGCGCGAAGCGCTGGCCAAGTCATGCAACATAGCGGCCATCAAGCTGCACGAGCAGATCGGCAAGGAGAAGGCCGTGGAGATGGCCCGCCGGCTGGGCATCACCAGCCCCCTGGGGTCCTACTTCTCGCTGCCGTTGGGAACAGGGGAGGTGAGCCTCCTTGAATTGACCGCCGCCTTTGCCGCCTTCGCCAACGGCGGCTACCACATCAAGCCCATCTTCATCCGCAAGGTGGTGGATGCCCAGGGTAGGGTGATGCTGGAGAACGAGCCTCAGAAAGAGAGAGTTCTCGACCCAGCGGTTGCCTTTTTAATGACCGATCTCCTCAAGGATGTCCTCTCCGAAGAGGGCACCGCCAGGGCGGCGGGCTCCATTTTGAAGCGGCCGGCAGCGGGGAAGTCGGGAACGGCGGAGGGAAACAGGAACGCCCACATGGTCGGCTATACCCCGCAGCTGGTGGCGGGCCTCTACGTGGGCGACGACTACGAGAAGCCCATTAACTTAACCGGAGGAGGCGATGCCGCCCCCCTCTGGGCCTGGTTCATGGAACATGCCCTGAAGGAGGTACCCCCGCTCGATTTTGAAATCCCCACGGGCATCACCAGTCTCCCCCTCTGCCCGGAAAGCGGCCTGCCCCGCGGGCCTAACTGCCCCGAAGCGGAGCGGGTCGAATATTTCATCAAGGGGACGGAGCCGGAGGGGGAATGCCTCTCCTGCGATCCCTACTGGCTGCCCTGGCTGCCCTCCTTAAGGCGCTAGAAGGAAGGGGTTGCTGCGCGCCTCTTCTTCGATGGTGGTGGCCGGCCCGTGCCCCGGGTAGACCAACGTTTGCGGCGGCAGCGTCATGAGCTTTCCGGTGATGCTTTCCATCAGCAGTTCGTAGGACCCCCCCGCCAGGTCGGTGCGCCCGATGGAGCCGGCAAAGAGGGCGTCGCCGGTAAAGACGGCCCCGGAACCGTAAAGGGATATGCCGCCCGCGGTATGGCCGGGGGTCTCCAGCACGACCAGGGAGACCCGGCCGAAGGATATTTTGTCCCCCTCTTTAAGCAGGACATCGGGAGGAACAGGCTTGCCGAAGAGGACGCCCAGCCCAAAGCCCGGGTTGAGGTAGCAATCCAGATCTTTCTCCGGAAAATATAGGGGCACCCGCAGGGCCTCCTTCAGCCGGCCGTTGGCCCCGGTATGATCAATATGGCCGTGGGTGTTGACCAGGGCGACAATTTTCAGGCCCCTCTTTTTAATTTCATGCAGGATGCGTTTGCCCTCGGCGCCGGGGTCGATGACAATCCCCTCCCCCGTCTCCGGGCAGCTAACCAGGTAGCAGTTGGTGGCAAACATGCTCACCACCAGCGTGGCCACGTGCATCTTATCACCCTCCTGCATTCATTATGGGGAAGGAAGGCCGCCCCACGCCAGGGCCGTGCGCACCGCCGGCAGGACATCGGTCAAATCGCGAAGCCGGGGCGCGACCCTGCGCCTTACGGCTTCCGCCCCGATGAGCAGCACCGGGACCTCGTTTAAAGTGTGCCGGCCGTGGGAGAGGTCTTCCAGGTTGCCGTGATCGCTGGCCAGGATGAGCAGCGTCTCCTCGGGATCGAGGGATTGCGCCACGGCGCCAAGAAAGTGATCCAGCGTGGAGACGATCTTGCCCGCCTCTTCGCGGGAAGCAAGGTGCCCGGCATAATCGCTTAAAAAGTATTCAAAAAGAGCGAAGTCGAACTGCCGCGCAATGCGGGCCAGCCGCCTGCCGGCCTCCTCCGGCGTAATAAGGGGGACGGGAAAACCCATCCGCTGCAGAAGCTCATTGGTCAGGTCCATGTAGAGGGCTTTCCCCGCCTTCAGGTCCTCGAGGCTGTAAAAGGGAAGCCCCCCGTAGTAGGTGATTAGGGTGGAGCATGAATGGCGCCTCCCGGGGAGCCCCTGCTGCAGCTCTTCAAAAAAAGCGGGGCGGTAGGCGTTGACAAAGGCGCAGCGGTAGCCCTCCCGGCGCAGCTGGGCAAAAATCCCCCTTTCCGCCAGCAGCCGGCGCAGGGTGCTGTTGGGGAAGCCGTTGAGGTGGTAGCCGAGCAGGGCCGGGGCATTGGTCCCGGTGAAGAGGGCCGCCTGCCCGGTGGCGCTTTGCGGCAGCCCCTCCACGCCCAGACGCGCATCGATCCCTTGCAGGGTGGCCCGGCCGTCGTGAAAGCCGCTCATCTCCCTTGTCAGCGGCTTTCCCGAGAGCAGCGACGTTAAAAAAGGCGTTTCGGTAAAGGTAAAGGGGTTTTCCGGGGCCGGTTCTCCCAAACCGACCCCGTCAACGAATATAAAGAGAACGCGCAAAACTCTCCCCCCGGCTACTCCTCCGGAGCCGCCTCCCCGGCCACCACGGCCAGGGCCAGCCTCTGGCCGTCCCGCTCCACGGTCAGCTCGATCCTCTCCCCCGGGTAGTAGTTCAAGAGGGCATCGAAAAGCTGGGCCACGTAGCGGATCTCCTTCTCCCCCACGGCCACGATGACATCGCCTGCTTTAATGCCTGCGGCCTCCGCGGCGCCGCCGGCAATGACCTCCCTTATATTTACACCCTGCCGGGGCAAGAGGCTTTCAGGCAGGTTTTCCACCCAGATGCCCAGGTAGGGGCGGCGGACCCGCCCTTCTCTTTTCAGGTCTTCCGCCACCCTCTTTACCGTATTGACGGGAATGGCCAGGCCGATCCCCTCGGCGCCGCTGATCTTGGCCGAATTGATGCCAATCACTTCACCTTTAAGGTTCACCAGGGGGCCGCCGCTGTTGCCCGGGTTGATCACGGCGTCGGTCTGAATGTAGGTATAGGCGTACTGGCTATTGGCCGTCCTCACCTCGCGCTCCAGCGCGCTGATGATCCCCCGCGTAACCGTGTGCCGGAGGAAGCCCAGGGGGTTCCCAACGGCGAGCACCGTCTCGCCCACCTGCACGGCATCGGAATTGCCCAGGGGAATGTAGCGGAGGTTGTTCGCCTCTATTTTCAGCAAGGCCAGGTCGGTTAGCTTGTCCTCGCCGACTATTTTCGCCTCAAAGCTGCGGTAGTCGGTAGTGACCACCACAACCTTGGCCGCACCGTCGATGACATGCTGGTTGGTGATAATGTAGCCGTCCGCCGAAATGACCGCCCCCGAGCCGCTGCCCCGCTTGATGAGCTGCGACTGGTCGAAGGGCGATTGCACATAGCAGTTAACCGCCACCACCGCCGGTATAACCCTGCTGACCACCTCAGCCGCGGCTCCCTCCTCGGCGGGCAAAGGTTCCTTCTGCTCGCCGGGAAGATTCCCCGGCTGGGAGATCGCGCCCTGGTGGATTAAAAAAAAGTAGAGCAGCAGGGCGCCGGCCAGGACCCCGCCCAGCCCGGCTGCAAACACATGCCACAGGGAAGGCCGCCGCCTCTCTTCTCTCGGCCAGCCATCCCAGCCTCCATCAAAGTCCATGGCCCTTCGCCTCCTAGGCTACATTTTACAATATGCTTTTTGGAAATGTAAACCGCCCCCTCACAGGTGGGCAGTGTCGCTGAAGAGAAGCAGGCGGCCCCGCCCCTTTTCGGGCTTGTAGCCCACGATGGAGATGGAGGCGGGAGCAGGCGCGTAGGGCCATTTCTGGCGGGAAGAGAAGCCGAGGCAGCCACAGATGAAGGCGTTGATGAGCCGGCCGTGGCTGACAAGAAGGATGCGGCGCCGCCCCGGATAAAGGCGGCAGATCTTCCGCCGCAGGGCCCTGGTTCGCGCCAGGAGCTTCCGCTCGCTCTCCCCTCCGCAGCGGTGTGCCGCCAGGGGACCGCCCGGAAAGCGGAAGAGGAAGGGGTAGCGGGCTTCCACCTCGCTGCGCCGGAGGCCCTCGACGAAGCCCCAGGAAGCTTCGCGGAGCAGGGGTTCGGAAAGGGGGGTCAGCTTAATTCCCCGGGAAATAATCTCCGCCGTCTGCCAGGCCCGCTGCAGGTCGCTGCTTAAAAAGAGGTCAAAGGGAGGCACCTCCTGCAGGCGCCGGGAGAGAGCTTCCGCCTCGCGCCGCCCCGCCTCGCAAAGGCAAAAATCGCGCCGCCCCTGGTAGCGCCCCTCCTCGTTGGCGGCAGTGCGGCCATGGCGGACGAGCCAGAACTCCATTTCAGAGGGGTTCACGGGCCACCTCTTCGGAGCTGCGTTCGCGCAGCGGCTTCACGTAGGCGCCCAGGGAACTGAACTTCTCCTCAATTTTTTCGTAGCCGCGGTAGATATGCTCCGCCTGGCTAAGGATGGTTTCCCCCTTGGCCATCAGCCCGGCCACCAGCAAAGCGGCACCGGCGCGCAGGTCGGTGACGGTTACCGGGGCCCCGGAAAGTGTACCACCGCCGTTAATTACCGCCGTCCGCCCCTCAATCTTAATCTGGGCGCCCATTTTTTTCAATTCGTCCACGTGGCGAAAGCGCCCTTCAAAGATATTTTCCGTGATCACGCTGGTCCCTTCCGCCGCGGTGAGGAGAACCATAGCCAGCGGCTGCAGATCCGTGGGGAAGCCGGGGTAGGGGAAGGTCTTCACATCGGAGGAAAGGAGGGGGCCTTTCCTGCGGACCCGGATCTGCTCCGGCGCCACCTCCACCTCGGCGCCCATCTCCCTCAGCTTGGCCGTAACCGCTTCCATGTGCTTGGGGATGACCTCCCCGATGACCAGGTCGCCTCCTGTTGCCGCCGCGGCCAGCATGAAGGTGCCCGCTTCAATACGATCGGGAATGACGGCGTGTACGGCGCCGCCGAAGCGCTTGACCCCTTCGATCTTGATCACGTCGGTACCCGCGCCCTTGATGACGGCGCCCATGGCATTTAAAAAATTAGCCAGGTCCACTATTTCCGGCTCCTTGGCCGCATTTTCCAGTACGGTGCGCCCCTCCGCCGCCGCCGCGGCCAGCATGAGGTTGACCGTGGCCCCCACACTGACCACGTCAAGGTAGATGTGCCCTCCCCTCAGCTTCTCCGCCTCCAGCTTCACTAGGCCGTGCTCGATTTCACACCTGGCCCCCAGGGCGGCAAAGCCCTTGAGGTGCTGGTCGATGGGGCGCGGGCCCAGGTCGCAGCCGCCCGGGACGGGCACCGTGGCCCTCCCCAGGCGGGCCAGGAGGGCCCCCATGAGGTAGGAGGAGGCGCGCATCTTCTGCACCAGGCTGTAGGGAAGGGCATGGCCGCGCAGCCGGGAGGGATAGAAATCCAGGGCGTTGCGCCCGCGGCGGCGGATGGTTACGCCCAGCCCTTCCAGGATGCGCAGCATGGTCCGCACATCGGTGATGTCCGGCACGTTGCTCAGGGAAACTTTTTCCGAAGCGAGCAGCACCGCCGGCAGGATGGCCAGGGCCGCATTCTTGGAACCGCTGACCTTGACCCGGCCGGTCAATCTTTTTCCACCGCGGACTAAGATTCTTTCCACAGCATCTACTCCCGTCAGTTGGATATTAACTCTCCAGGTTGCCGGTAAAGGCATTGACAAAGCAGCTCTCTCCATCTTCAAAGAGAAAGCGCCACACCGGGGGGACTTCCCACTTTTCCGCATCGTAATCGCGGCTGTAAAAGCCCAGCTCAGCCTTGACGATGCGGCGGGGATGGGGGCTAGGCCCCAGGTGCTCCGCCATCTGCAGCAGGGCCTCCGTCGCCGGGATGACCTCCATCACCTTCTCCGGGAGAGGTTCATCCGCCTGGAGCCAGTAAATCTCCACCGCCCAAAGCCTATTATTTTCCAAAAAGGCTTTCAGGTAACCGCTGTAAAGGGGCATATCCCGGCAAAGCTGCACGTAATGCACAACCCCTCGCTCCCCGGAACCTTCCAAGTAATCAAAGCGGGCCTCCGGGTAGAGCAGCCCCCACTCCTTTAGCTGCAGCTCCACCGCGGCAACCGGCTCCTGGTTGCCGGCAAGCTCCCGGCCCGCCTTAAATTCCACGCGGCCGAGCCCGGTGGGATGGAGCTCCACCTTGGCCTCGCCGCTCTCGTAAACAAGGGTCCCTGCGGTCCCTGCTTGAGGCGCCGCCGCCGGCGCGAATTTTGCCCGCAGCATCTCCCCGGCCTCGTGGTAGGGGAATACGGTGAGGAAGGCGCTCTTCCTGGCGGAGCGGTCTATCTTCGCTTCCAGCAGGTAGCCGGCTTCTTCAAGCTGCCTCACGGCGCGGCGCAGTTCGGCAGCCGATACGGCCACGCGCGTAAGCCGTCCCATCTCCTCTCCAAAGAGGTGGTAGCAGAGGAGAAGGTTTAAGCCCAGAAAAGCGCAGATGAGAATGGTCTTGGCCCGGCTTAGGTTCATCGCTCCCCTCCTTCCAGAGGCAGCAGGCTGTGGGCGTTCAAAATAAGCTCCCGCCCGCTCATGCGGATGGCCCACACGGGAACGGCCCGCGGCTGGTAGGAACTGCCGGTGAGATAATAGGCCAGCTCCATCTCCTCGAGAAAGTACTCCTCCACCCCGGCAGCGGCCAGCAAATCCACGGCTGCAGCGAGGGCCTCCCGGCAGCCGCGCAGCACCAGGGCCTCCCCCTGCGAGTAGGGCGCCTCGTAGAGCTTGCGCCGGTAATGCACCATGCCCCCTTGATGGTAAACCATGGCCACCTCTGCCTCTCCCAGGAGGGGATAGCCTTGCAGATAGCTCCGCCAGCGCGCGCTCCAGATCTCTCCCGGCCTGCTCTCTTCTTCCGCCAGCGGGACCAGGCTTTCCAGCCGTAATTTTTCCGGCCAGCCGCCGTAATAGCTGAGCAGCTTGCCGGCAGCCTGGAGCGCCGCCGGGTAGGAAAGGAGGACCGCCTTTTGCTCGATGCGCGGGCGGGAATACTCCAGGCCCTGGTACAGCCGCAGCCCCTGCTCGCCGTCGGTGTAGATAAGCCCGCCGTCCCTTTCCCGGATCTCCCGCACCAGGCTGCGGTTGATAAAAAAGGTGTTCAGGAGAAGCTCCCGGTCCAGCACCTCCGCCTTTAAAAGGAGCTCCACCATGGCCCCCTCTCCCGCAGGGACGCAGAGGGGAACGTTCACGGTAACCGCCCGCCCCTGGGGCAGCTTTAGCTCGCCGGCTTCCAGCAGTTCGCAGAGGGCGCTTTCGGGAGGGGTAAATTTTTCACAGAGCGCAGCCATCTGCGCCCCCCGCTGGAGGGGCAGAAGCAGCGGCCTGCCCTCCTGGCCGCCCGCCAGCAGGACGGCCCAGCACCGCTCGCCCTCTCTCCAGATTTTCATCCCCGCCAGCTCGCCTCGGGGGGCATCTTTTAGCCAGGCGCTCTCCGGACCCAGCGGCAGGGGCGGGTCAAACTCCAGGCTCAGGCATAGGGCCGCCCCTTCTGGGAGAGCTTCCCCGTACTCGTAATTGGCCGGCTGATCCATCTCCTGCAGTATTTGCGAGAGTGCCTCCCAAAAGCGCTCAAAGCCGGCCTCTCCCGGGCGGAGGCGGTAGCACAGGTTATCCCGGTAAAATAAGATGGACCTGGGTATAAGAAGTTGGGAGAGAGGCTTGGGCTCTTCAAAATAGACCGGCTCGTAGCCGTTGGGGGCCGCCTCCTCAGCCGACCTGCGCCCAAACCAGAGTTGATAGGTGAGCACCATGCTGAGCAGCACAAGGAAGAAGAGCACCGCGCTTTTAACCCGCTCCATCATCGCTCCCCCTCGCCCCTCTCCGGCGCCGCCGGGAGAGTGAAAAAGGCCGTGGTTCCCTCTCCGAGGACGCTTTCAAGCCAGATGCGCCCGCCGTGCGCTTCCACCACCCGGCGGGCTATGGGCAGGCCCAGGCCGGTCCCGCCATAGTCGCGGCTCCGCGTCTTCTCCACCCGGTAGAAGCGCTCGAAAACTCTTTCCAGTTCAGCCGGGGGTATCCCGGGGCCGTTGTCCCTGACCCACACCTTTACCCAGCCCGGCTCGCTATCCAGAGAGGCGCCGATTACAATGCTCCCGTCGGCAGGCGTATACTTAAGGGCGTTGTTGAGCAGGTTTAAAAATACGCGCATGATCTTCTCCCGATCCACCTGTACCGGGGGGAGCCCCGGAGGAATGGCCAGCTCCATGGTGCGCTTCTCCAGCCCCGCTTTCTGCTGCAGCCGCTCTACCGCCTCCGAGGCCAACTCCACCAGGGCCACCTCCGTCTTCTGCAGCTCCACCTGGCTGTAGTCAAGGCGGGAGAGTTCCAGCAGATCCACGACCAGCTCCACCATGCGATCGGTTTCGCGCTTCAGGATCTCCAGAAAGCGCTGGCTCAACGCGGGATCGGCGGCGGCGCCGTCGAGAAGGGCTTCCACGTAGCCTTTGATCGCCGTAAGGGGCGTGCGCAGCTCGTGGGAGACGTCGGCCACGAATTCCTGCTGGCGCCTAACCAGCTCTTTCTCCACGGTGACGTCATGGAGCACCACCAGGGTGCCGTCCAGCCGCCCCTCCTCCTCTTTAAAGGGAGCGAGGGTGGCCTTTAAGGTGACGGCCGGTTCGGCCCGCTCTATCTCCAGCATCAGAGGACTGCACCCCTTCTTGAAACGGCGCAGCGGCTCCGTCCCGATGAGTTTTTTCAGCAGGGCGAAGCCGGAGCTTCCCGGCGCGGGCAGGGGCTGGGAAAGCCTGGCCAAAAGCTCCCGTGCCGCCGGGTTGATGTGGATAAGGCGGCCCTTCCCGTCAAGGGCGATGACTCCGTCGCTCATATGGTTGATCATCGCCTCCACCTTGCTCTTCTCCGTGGAGATCTCCTTGATGGTCTGCTCCAGCCGTTCTGCCAGATAGTTGAAGGTGGAGCCCAGGCGTCCAATCTCGTCCGCCGATTCCACCTTGATCTTCTGGGAGAAATCCCCCCGGGCCATCAGGCCGGCCTGGCGGGTAACCGCCTGGATGGGCGCCGTAATGGTATTGGCCAGGATAATCCCCAGCAGAATGCTTACCGCCAGGGCGAAGGCGGAGCCGCTGAGCAGGATGAGCTTGATCTGGCCCAAAACGGCATCCACCTGGTCAAGGGAACTGCTCAGGTAGATAACCCCGCTTGTTTTGCCCTGCTCCTTCAGGGGGAAGGCGAGATAAAAGCGCCTCTCCCCGCTGGCCGGGTCATAGCGAATGGCCTCGCCTGTCTCACCGGCGAGGCTCCTGGTGATCTCGTCCCGGATAAGGCGCCCCCCCACCATGCCCCGGCCGGTGGAGGTGCCGATGACATGGGCGTACGCATCGAGAACGACAATTTCCATCTCGTGCAGCCCGCCGAATTCCTGGATGAGGTGGGCAATATCCTCCTCCGCCTCCTGCCCCTCCTGGAGAGAGGGGGCAAGAAAGGCAGCCAGCAGCCGGGCCTGGTATTCCAGGCCGCTTTGGAAATTTTTCAGGTAGTACTGCTCCAGGGACTGCACCAGGTAGATGCTGGTAAGCTGCAGGGTAAAAAGCAGCAGCATTGAGTAAACCAGGACGATCTTCCACTGCAGGCTGCTAAAGCGGCTCCCCCGGCCTGAAATAATAGCCCACACCCCTTTTGGTGAGAATGTACTCCGGCCTGGCGGGATTCGGCTCCAGCTTCTCCCGGAGGCGCCGCACGGTTACATCCACCGTCCGCTCCTCGCCAAAGTAGTCATAGCCCCAGACCTGGTTGAGCAGCTGCTGCCGGTCAAATACGTAGCCCGGCCTTTTCATCAGGACGGTGAGGAGAGAGAACTCCTTGGGGGTGAGCTCCACGGGGCGCCCCCCCTTGAACACCTGCACCGCCTCCAGGTCGACCACCAGGTCGCCGCTGCGCAGCCACTTTTTGCTCTCCGGGCCGGCGGAGCGCGCGCGCCGGAGAACGGCTTTGACCCGCGCCGTCACCTCGCGAGCGCTGAAGGGCTTGGTCACGTAGTCATCGGCGCCGAGCTCCAGCCCCAGCACCTTGTCCACTTCCGTGTCGCGCGCCGTGAGCATGATGATGGGGAGGTCCTTGTACTGCTCGCGGATTTCCCGGCAGAGGGTAAAGCCGTCTTTCTTGGGGAGCATGATGTCGAGGAGAACGAGATCGGGCCGCTCCTGCTCCAGGCGCTGCAGCGCCTCCTCGCCGTCGTAGGCGAGGAGCACCTGGAATCCCTCTTTCGCCAGGTTGTATTTTAGAAGATCGGCGATGGAACGCTCATCGTCGACCACGAGGATCTTGGCCGGCAAGCTATCTCTCCTCATCTTCTATTTAGGTCAAATTTCTTTTTTCCCCTGCCGAATCCCTGCTGGAACGTCCTGCCTTCCCCGCTTAAGAAAAAAAGGCTGCCTGGGAAGCAGCCTTGAGCCATGGTTGCCGGTTTAAGGAAATCAGGGCTTGAAAAAACTCAGCGGGTTGACGGGGGGATTCTTGTACCAGGATCCCCAGACTCCTGAGCCGTCGCAGCGGCGAATCTCAAAATGCAGGTGCACGCCGGTGCGGCCGAGGGTGCGGCCGCTGTTGCCCATCAGGGCAATGGTCTGACCCCGGACGACCTTATCCCCTGCGGAGACGTAGTTCACGCTGGTGTGCGCGTAGACGGTGTAGTAGCCGCCATGGTAGATGACGATGTAATTGCCCTGGCGATAGCGGTACCCAGCTTCCACCACCACGCCGCTGTCCGCCGCCAGGATGGGCGTCTTCTTCTCCCGGGGATGGTAAATGTCAATGCCGATGTGGTCCGGCCTCTGCGCAGTGCGGTAGCCGGAGGTGACAAAGCCGCCCGTCACCGGCCAGAGGAAGCGCCCTGTGCCGATGGCGGGAGCGCGAGAAGTCCCTTTTTCAATAACCTGCGTCACCGGCTCCTCCAGGATCCTTTCGCCCACAATCTTGCGGGAGATTTCCTTCCCGTTTTCACGGGTGACGTGGTAGGTTACCTCCTTCTTCCCCGCCTTCCCGGGTATGAGCACGTGGCTCTGCGCGTACCACATCTTGTCGTTGTATACGTAGCTCTTGTCATAGGGTATGGTCTCTACTGCTTTAACCTCTTCCACGGTGCGCACGTGGATGGCCGGGAGGGCGGCAGCGGCTTCGCGCAACAGCTCGCCCTGCCGGCTGGCTAGTTGCAGCCGGCTTCTCCCGAGATCGGCGGCGCAGAGGAGCAGTTCCGCCGCCTCCTCCGGCGAGCAGACCGCATCGGGAGAAACACTGCAGGGTATCCCCCCAATCTCCTCAACCAGCTTTACCTCGAGCAGCTTGGCTCCTCCATCCTGCCTGGTAAATACACTGCTCAGCAGGTCAACAACCGCGGAAATCTCCGTTGCCGATCTCAACGGCACCGCGGGGACCTGGTTCACCGTGAGCATGACCGCTTCCGTTTTCAGGGTAATCTGCTGCCGCAGCGCCTCCTTGACGGCTTCGGCATCTGCTTTGCCGTCGAAGCGATATTCGCGGAGCAAGACAATTTCCTGTTCCGGTTCTACAGCCATGTCGTAGAGAGCGCTGCAGCGAAGATTTAATTCAACCAGATATTGCTCGATCTCCCCGGCATCGCGCACCAACCCTACCTCGCGCCCATCTATGCTGACCACGTAAAAGAACTGCGAGAGGTAGAAGTGGAACCCCAGCAAGCCGCCGGTGAGAAGGAAAGAGAACGCCAGGTAAAGGGCCCAGTGCAGGGTTTTCCCCTTGAGCCACAGCTGCAGCTTGCGCAGCTCGCTGTAGCGGTAGGCACGCCGCAGCTTTTTCCCCAGCGCCGCCGGCCACAGCCGGAAATTCAAGGGCCTCATGCACAACCTCCTTTAGAGCCAGGCAGGCCCAGCTGCTTCAGGCATTCCTTTAAAATTATTAAAATGCCTTAATAATTTTCGCCGGAAATTTAAAATTTCCTGCCTCTAAAGGAAAAAGAGACCCCCCTATGGATAAAAAGCCCTGCCTGCCTATATTTGCCCGGCCGGCGGCCTTTTATACAGCGGGCTGCTGCAGGCGGCGCAGGATCTCCCGCGCGGCAACTACTCCCGAGACGGAGGCCTGGATCAGCCCCCTGGTCACGCCGGCGCCGTCGCCGACGGCAAAAAGGTTAGCCAGTCCGGTCTCCAGGTGGCGGGTCAGGCGCAGGCGGAAGGAATAAAATTTGACTTCTACCCCGTAGAGGAGGGTATGGGGAGAGTTTACGCCGGGGGCAAGTTTGTCCAGCGCCTCCAGCATCTCCATGATGGAGAGGAGATGGCGGTAGGGAAGAACGAGGCTCAGGTCGCCGGGGGTGGCCTCGGCGAGGGTGGGCTGAACCAGGCCGCGGCGGATCCGCTCCGCCGTGGAGCGGCGCCCCATCTGGAGATCGCCGAGGCGCTGCACGATGACCCCGTCGCCCAGCATGTTGGCCAGGCTGGCAATATACTTGCCGTAGCGAATGGGTTCATCAAAGGGTTCCGTAAAGGTCTTGCTCACCAGCAGGGCAAAGTTGGTGTTGTCGCTTCTCTTCTCCGCGTAGCTGTGGCCGTTCACCGTCACCAGGCCGTTGTTGTTTTCCGTCACCACAATGCCGTAGGGGTTCATGCAGAAGGTGCGCACGCGGTCGTCAAAGGAGGGGGAAAAGTAGATCAGCTTGGGTTCGTAAACCTTCTCCGTGAGGGGCTCCAGCAGCACCGCCGGCACCTCCACGCGCAGCCCGATATCCACCGGGTTGTTGGTGCCCGCCAGGCCCAGGCGCACGGCCTCGCCCTGCATCCACTCCGCCCCGGCCCTTCCGGGGCCGCAGATAACAAAATCGGCCCCGATCCGCTCGCCCGAAGCCAGCTCCACGCCGGCCACCCTGCCGCCGGCGGCGACGATGGAGGCCACCTCCGTTCCCGTGGCAATGTCCATCTCCTTCTCCAGCTGGTGGTGGAACTCTTCCAGGACGCGGTAGCAGTTTTCCGTGCCCAGGTGCCTGATGCGGGCCGGGATGAGGTGGAGGCCCGCCGCGGCGGCCTGCCGCTGCAGCTCATTGACCACCTCTCTATCGGTGCCGAAAAGAACATCCTTGGCCCCGGCGGTAAGGTAAATCCCGTCCACGTAGCGGATCAGCTGCTCCAGTTGGGGAGGGTCGAGGTACTCGTTGAGGAAGCCGCCAAATTCAGTGGAGAGGGTGAGCTTGCCGTCGCTGAAGGCTCCGGCGCCCCCCCAGCCGCAGGTAATGGCACAGGGGCGGCAGCGCAGGCAGCGGCCGTATTCTCCCTGGGTGGCGCAGCGGCGCTTGTCCAGCGCCGCCCCCTTCTCCAGGAGCAGGACGCGGGCCTTGCTCTGCCGGCAGAGCTCCAGCGCGGCAAAGATGCCCGCCGGCCCGGCACCCACAATGATCACGTCATAGTGTTTTGACCGGATCACCCTTCCACCTCCGCTCCCACCGCCTCGGGGCGGATGATGTTGACAAAGCGGTTGTAGCGGTCTTGGAAATCGAGCTCAATCGTCCCCACGGGGCCGTTGCGCTGCTTGGCCACGATGATCTCCGTAATGTTTCCTTTCTCCGTATCCCTGTTGTAATAGGATTCCCGGTAAATAAAGAGCACCATGTCCGCGTTGGCCTCGATGCCTCCCGATTCCATGAGGTCGCTTAGAATGGGGCGCCGGTTTTCTCTTCTTTCCACGGCGCGGCTGAGCTGCGAGAGGGCAATTACCGGTATGGAGAGCTCCTTGGCCAGCGCTTTCAAGGAGCGCGATATCTCCGAGAGCTCCTGCTGCCGGCTCTCCGCCCGGCTGTAGCCGCGCATGAGCTGCAGGTAGTCGACAAAAACCGCTTCCAGCCCCTTCTCCGCCTTCAGGCGGCGGGCCTTGGCGCGCAGCTCCATCACCGACAAGGAGGCGGAATCATCTATGTACAGCGGCGATTCGCTCAAGGGTCCCACGGCCCGGGTGAGCTTCTGCCACTCCTCCTGGGAGAGAAAGCCGCGGCGCAGCTTGTGCGCATCGATCTTCGCCTCGGCGCAGAGCAGGCGCTGGGCTAGCTGGTCGCGGGACATCTCCAGGCTGAAGAAAGCCACCGGCTTCTTCTCCCTGACGGCAATGTGATGGGCCATGTTCAGCGCCAGCGTGGTCTTCCCCATGCTGGGCCGGGCGGCGATGATGATGAGGTCAGAGGGCTGCAGGCCGGAGCAGATGGCGTTAAGGTCGTCAAAACCGGTGGAGAGGCCGGTAACCCCCTTTTTATCGTCAAAAAGCCTCTCAATGCGGTCGAAGGTCTCTTTGAGCACCTCTTTCAGCGGGACAAAGCCCTGCTGCTTGCCCTGCTTGCCTATTTCAAAGATCTGCTGCTCGGCATAGTCGAGAAATTCCTCCACGTCGTCGGGCCCTTCGTAGCACTGGGTGATGATGTTCGTGGACGCGCGGATCAGGGAGCGCAGGATGGACTTCTCGCGGACGATAAGGGCATAATAACGCACGTTTGCCGCCGTGGGGACGGCGCTGGCAAGGGTGCTTAAGTAAGCCATCCCCCCCGCCTCTTCCAGGGCATGGCGGCGCTGCAGCTCCTCCGCCAGGGTCACCAGGTCCACCGGCTCTCCCCGTTCTGTCAGGGCCACGATGGCTTCGAAGATCTTCCGGTGAGCCGTGCGGTAGAAATCCTCTTCGCGCAGCAGCTCCATGGCCACAAAGATGGCCTCTCTTTCTATGATCATGGAGCCGAGAACGGACTGTTCCGCTTCAATGCTCTGGGGAGGAAGCTTATCCACCATAAGAGCCATGGCTTCACGCTCCTTCGTCTTCGCGGCAAATAAAATGAGAGAGCAGGCCTTCAATGTGGGATACGGCAGCAATCTCCATATCCGGGAAGCGGCTGGCCTGGCTAAAGCCGTTCTCCAGGGGGATGACCACCTTCCGGAGGCCGCAGAGACGGGCCCCGTAAATCTTCTCCGTAATCCCGCCCACAGCCTTGAGCTGCCCCCGCAGCGATATCTCTCCCGTTACGGCACAGTCCTGCCGCAGGGGCAGGCCATGCACGGCGCTGTATATGGCCAGGAAGATGGCCGCCCCGGCGGAGGGGCCGTCAATGTTGCCCCCGCCGACCACGTTAAGATGCAGGTCGTAATCGTTCAGATCCACCCCGGAGACCTTGCGCAGCAGCGATGCCGCCACAAAGACCGAATCGCGGGCCATGGACCCCGCCGCCTCGTTGAAGCGCAGGCTCCCCCGTCCCGGAGTGGATGCCGGCAAGGCCAGCGCCTCGATCTCCAGCACCACCCCGGTAAAACCGCATACACCAAGGGCGAGGGCCCGTCCAATTTCGGCCCTGGGCTTTGCCGCGGCGGGGCTTAGCGGGAGCAGGCGGCTGCTGATGAGGACCTTCTCCATCAGCGCGGCGTCGATACGGAGCTTCTTCCGGCTCCCGCCCCGCCGCTGCCGCTCGTAAAGGGCGCGCCCATAGGCATCGATGAGCAGGTTGACGGCGCAGCGCCCCTCGCAGGTGTAGCGGCTCACCAGCCGTGCCGCCTCCGCGTCGATGTCGATGCCGAGCCTGGCGGCGGCACGGCGGACGATCTCCTCTATCTCCAGGGGCGTGAGCGGCTCGAAGTATACCGCGGAGCAGCGCGAGCGGAGCGCCGGGGAGATGGCCTCGGGGGGGCGGGTTGTCGCCCCAATGAGCACGAAATCAGCCGGCGCGCCCCGCTCAAAGAGGAGGCGGATGTACTTGGGAACCTGGGCGTCGGTGGGATCGTAATAGGCCGATTCAAAGAAGACCCGCTTGTCCTCCAGGACCTTGAGCAGCCTGTTTTGCAGCGCCACATCCATCTCGCCGATCTCGTCAATAAACAGGATCCCCCCGTGGGCCTGCGTCACCAGGCCCAGCTTGGGTTCGGGGATTCCCCCCTCGGCAAGGCTGCGGCGTGCCCCCTGGTAAATGGGATCGTGCACCGAGCCGATGAGGGGATCGGCGATGTCGCGAGGATCCCAGCGCAGGGTGGCCCCGTCGACCTCGACGAAAGGAGCATCATCCGCAAAGACGGTGCCCGGCATTTTCTGGACGCTTTTCAGGGCCAGGCGCGCCGCGGTAGTTTTGCCCACTCCCGGGGGGCCGTAGAGAATAATGTGCGGCGGGTAGGGCGAGGCCAGCTTGGAGATGAGGGCGGCGACGGCTTCCTCCTGGCCCACAATCTCCTCCAGCGCCGTGGGGCGGAGCATCTCCTGGGCGGTGCGGGCAAGCTGCCGGGCAAACATTTTCTCCGTCTGGGCATACTTCTTCAATGTTTGCGGATTTTCCACCCCGCCCCATTCCCGGAGCACCTCACGCTTGATCTCCATGAGCAGCTCGTCGTGCTGCTTCTCCAGCCGCTCCCTGATTTTTTGCTCCAGCGATTCTTCCAGGGAGCGGCGGGCCATCAAGCCGGCCAGCGCCTCTTCCAATTCGGCAAAGACCTGCGGAAAGCGCTCCGCCGTGGGAAGATCGCTTAAGGTGGGGTTTTCCAGCAGCAGCCGCTGCAGGCCCAGCAGCTGCCGGGAGGGATCGCGGGAGCGCAGCAGAGAGAGCGCACCCAACTTTCCCGCCTTTAACACCATCTTCTCGGTGCCGTAAATCCTGTTGACCTGCTCGAGCAGGGCGCTCAGGCGCTTCTGGTGCTGCGGTTTGTACTGTTCCGGGCTCATGGCGCACCTCCTAGCTCTCTCCCGACACCTCTACCACAATCGTGGCCTTCACCCCGGGAAAGAGCTTTACCGTGACCTCATAGCGGCCGGTGGCCTTGATGGGCTCCTCGAGGAGAATTTTTTTCTTGTCCACGTCAAAGCCTTGCCGTTTCAGCTCCTCGGCGATGTCGGCGGCATTGACCGAGCCAAAAAGGCGCCCGCCTTCCCCGGCCGCGGCCCGGAAATGCAGCACCCGCTGCTCCAGAAGCTGGGCCTGGGCCCGGCTCTCCGCTTCCAGGCGCCTGTTCTTCTGCTCCTGGACGCGTTCCCGGTGCTCCCTCTCCCGCAGCCGGCCGGGCGTGGCCTCCTCGGCCAACCCCCTGGGTATGAGGAGATTGCGGGCGTAGCCCGGGGCCACGTCTTTCACTTCGCCTTTCTTGCCCAGTCCGGCGACATCTTCCAGGAGAATTACCTTCATCGTCTCCACTCCTTCACACTTTCAGAGATTGCCGGCTGCCGCCGCGAATTAATACTTCTCGTCCCACGCGGCCGCCTCCTGCTCCCCGGAAAAGCTAAAAAACGGCGCCGTCAGCATAAGCCTCCAGCACCGTTTTCTCGGCGGACCTGATCTTTGGCCTTACTCGGAAGTAAAGGGGAGCAAGGCCATGATCCGCGCCCGCTTTATGGCCCGAGTCAGCTGCCGCTGATGCCGGGCGCAGTTGCCCGAGATGCGCCGCGGCAGGATCTTGCCCCGCTCGGTAATAAAGCGCTTCAGCCTTTCATACTGCTTGTAATCCACTTGCTCGATCTTGTCCACGCAGAAGCTGCAGATTTTCTTTTTGCCCCTGCGGCCTTTTTCCTGCCTCACCTAACCAGCCTCCTTAAACGCTAAAAGGGAATGTCGTCTTCGCTAACGGCCATGTCGTCGCCGGGGAAGAAATCGCTATCACTCTCGATCTCGCTACCTTCAACGCGCGCCCGCGGCAGGAACCGCACATCCCGGGCCACCACTTCGGCCACCTTTCGCCGGATCCCCTCCCGGTCGTCGTAGGAGCGGATCTGCAGGCGCCCCATCACCGCCGCCAGGCTCCCTTTCTGGAGGTAATTGGCGCAGTTCTCCGCCAGCTTGCCCCAGGTGACGATTCTGATGAAGTCAGCCTCTCTCTCCCCCTGCCTGTTGGCAAAGGGGCGTTCCACGGCCAGGTCAAAGGTGGCCACCGCCGTGCCGTTGCCTGGAGTATAGCGGAGCTCGGGATCTTGGGCAAGGCGGCCCACCAGCACCACCACGTTAAGCATCCCCTGCACCACCTTTTTGAAATTTGAGCCTACTCGTCCTCCCGTACGATGATGAAACGGATCACCGCGTCGTTCACCCGGAAGAAGTGCTCCAGTTCGGGGATGATATTGGGGGGGCCTGAAAACTGGATGACGTAGTAGTGTCCCTCGGAAAACTTGTTGATCTCGTAGGCCAGCTTTTTCTTGCCCCAGTCGTCGATTTTGCGGACTTCTCCTCCGAGCTTTTGAAAAAGGGCCTGGAGGTTGTCAAGCACTTCTGCCTCAGCTTCGCTTTCCAACTCGGGCTGAAGTATGAACATGGATTCGTAAGCGGCCACTCGCGGTTCACCTCCCTCTGGTCTAACGGCCCCGGTAAACGGAGCAGGGTAGAAAGATCATAGCACATAAAAAGAGGGGGGGCAAGCCTTTTTCGCCGCCGCTAGCCCCGGAAGCGGAAGTAGAGCACCTCGCCGTCGGCAACAATGTAGTCGCGCCCCTCGGTGCGCACGGCCCCCGCTTCGCGGGCCGCCGCCAGGCCGCCGGCTTCAAGCAGGCGATCCCAGGTGATGACCTCGGCGTTGATGAAGCCGCGGGCCATGTCCGTATGCACCTTTCCCGCTGCACCCAGGGCTGTAGTCCCCCTGGGCACAAGCCAGGCGCGGGCTTCCTCACCTTTCACCGTGTAGAAGGCGATGAGATCGAGAAGCCGCCGGCATTCCCGCAGCAGCTTATCCGTCTGCGGCTCCTCCAGGCCGTACTCCTGCAGGAAGGGCACCCTCTCCTCGGCGGGAAGCTCGCCAATTTCCGCCTCCAGCCGTGCGCAGAGAGAGATGAGGGGGCTCTCCTCGGCCCGGGCCATTTCCATGAGCTCCGGAGGCGGCTTGGCCGCAACGCCGTTTTCCGCCCCGTTGAAAACGTAGAGCACCTTTTTCGAAGTGAGGAGAAAGAGCTGCTCCAGGAAGGCCCTCTCGCCCTCCTCCAGGGGCAGCAGGCGGGCCGGAAGCCCACCCTGCAGGTGGTTTTCCAGGCGTTCGAGGAAAAGCTTCTCCCTGGCCGCTTCCCGGCTGCCGCTTTTCAGCTGGGGCTGGATCTTCTCCTTGCGCCGCCCCACTGTTTCCAGGTCGGCCAGGATGAGCTCCAGGTTGACAATGGCCGCCCGGGAGGCGGGGCCGTTTCCCGGAGCATAGGGGTAGTCATAGCCGGCCACCACGTGTATAAGCAGGTCCACCGTGCACAGCTCTCCCAGGAAGCGGTTCCCCAGCCCCTCTCCCCGGCTGGCGCCCTTTACCAGGCCGGCCACGTCGACAACGCGTATGGCCGGCGGGGTCACCTTCTGAGAGGCGCAAAGCTCCGCCAGCGCTTCCAGGCGGCTGTCTTTCAGAGGCACCACGGCCACGTTGGGATCAATGGTGGTGAAGGGATAGCTGTCGATGGCCACGTCCACTGCCGTCAGCGCCTTGAACAGCGTGGATTTGCCGGCATTGGGCAGGCCCACAATCCCGCAGCTCCAGGACAACTTTACTCCTCCTTAACTATCATCGCCGGCTTCAGCCAGGATTTTCTTTACCCGCCGCTCAAAGCGGGAGCGCGGCAGCAGGACACTGCGCCCGCAGTGGAGGCATTTGATGCGAAAATCCATCCCTATGCGGATGATTTTCCAGCGGTTGGCGCCGCAGGGATGGTCTTTTTTCATCTGCACAATCTGCCCCACGCGGTAGCTGTCCACTAGTCAGACCCCTTTTCAATGGCGGCGAGGATGTCGGCATAAACCTCTTCCATTTCCCGGTTGCCGTCGATTACTTCCAGTACGCCCTGCTTCCTGTAATAATCGATAAGCGGCGCCGTCTGCTCGCGGTAAACCTGCAGACGCTCCTGCACCGTGGTCAGGGAGTCGTCCTCTCTCTGGTAGAGCTCCCCGCCGCACTGGTCGCAGACGTTGCGCACCCGGGGAGGATTGAATTTAATGTGATATGTAGCGGCACAATCACGGCAGACCCGGCGCCCGGTGAGGCGGCTCAGCAGCTCCTCTTCCTCCACCTCGATGTATATAACCCGGTCCACCTTTTTGCCCATATCCCTCAAAACCTTGTCCAGGGCGTCGGCCTGCGCCACCGTCCGGGGAAAGCCGTCCAGGATGGCGCCTGCAGCGCAGTCGGCATCGGCCAGCCGCTCCCGTACTATCTCCACCACAATTTCATCGGGAACCAGCTGCCCCCGCTCCATGTACTCCTTTGCCTTCTGCCCCAGGGCAGTCCCGCTCTTTACCGCGGCACGGAGGATGTCCCCTGTAGCGATGTAGGCCAGATGAAGCTGCTTCACCAGCCGCTCCGCCTGGGTGCCCTTGCCGGCACCCGGAGGACCCAACAAGACGATGAGCATTTTTCTCCCTCGCTTTTTAAAAGCCTTAGGATTAACTGCAAAGGAATATAGTTCTTCTTCCTCCCCCCAATTCCTGCCGCAGCCTTTAAAAGCTGCTGCCCAGGGAGGCAAAGAGCCGCCAGGCCCAGTAAGCCAGGCGGGTCTTTTCCAGCTGCAGCAGCTCGGAAGGGATCCCCCAGAGCCAGGCCAGGGGAGCGGCTGTGCCAAGGAGCAGGGCGGCGCAGCAGCACTGCCTGGCCGCTCCCAGCAGGGCGCCCCCCCACCGGGCCGGCCCGCTCAGGCGCCCGCTCTCTTTTCCCGAAAGGAGGAGGCCGCCAAGATGGAAAAAACCGTGCCAGAGGCAGAAGCCGGCCAGGAAGGCGGCAGTGCTTGCCATCAGCCCTACCAGCAGCTGCGCCAGCAGTTGCGCGTTGCCGGCCGAGGCTGCAGCCGCCCCGGCGCTTAGCGCCTCCCATAAAAAAGCGGGCAGCTCCAGCCGCGCCCCGCCGCCCACGGGCAGGGCCAGGCGCAAGTTGACCATTTCTGCCAGGGCCTCCTCCACCGGATAATGCCGGGCCCAGAAAAGCCTCAGGTCCGCCCGCGCCAGGAAGGCGGCCGCGGCGGCCAATAGAAGGCCGCCCAGGCTGAAGCAGGCTTTTCTCCAGCCTGCATGGTAGCCTTTTACCCCTCCCCACATGATCAGGCCGGCCACGGCCAAATCCAGCCAGTGCACAGCTTTATTCATCTTCCTTTAACGTATAACGTAACCAGCTTCTCTCATACATATTTAAAAAGCTATTTTAATATAACTAAGGTATCATAGGCTTAAGGGGACGCACCCATGGCGGATATGCTGGCTACGCCTCTCTGCCCAGAGAAGCTGAAAAGCGGGACGGTACTGCGCGTATATTATAAGGATCACAAGGCCGAGGAAAAAATTGCCGGGGCCATCACCATCTTGATGTCCGCCCTGCCGGAGCGCGATCGGCATCGCCTGGTCCTCTGCATCGGCTCGGACCGCTCTACGGGAGATGCGCTGGGACCGCTGGTCGGCGCCTACCTGAAACAGCTTCCCATCCCCCGGACCTCGGTCTGGGGGACGCTGGCCCAGCCCGTGCATGCCTTAAACCTGGAGCAGTATGCCCAGCGCCTGAAAAAAGAGCTCAACCAGCCGCTGGTGATTGCCGTAGACGCCTCGCTGGGCAAACCAGGCAGCGTGGGGCTAATTGAAGTGGGCAAGGGTCCTCTCAAACCCGGGGCCGGAGTAAACAAAAAACTGCCGCCGATAGGCCATATCTATCTAAGCGGCATTGTCAATCTCGGCGGCTTCATGGAACAAATGGTCCTGCAAAGCACGCGGCTGTTTCACGTATTTGAAATCGCCGCGGTTATCGCCCGCGGGCTGCAACTCGCCCTTAGCCGGGGCTGAGCCCGGCTAGGCCTTGTTTGGGGGCGCCTCCGGCGCAGCCTCTTTTTTCGACAGCCCCTTCAGCGGCTGCTCCTTTCCCTTCATCTCCAAGTTCCCGGAAAAAATGGCCCCATCGTCAACGATCAGGCCGTTGGTTTTAACGCTTCCCACCACGATGCCGCTGCTTCTGATTTCCAGCTTCCCCAGCGCTTCAATATTGCCCTCGAATCTTCCGGCAATGGCCACGTGGCGGGCCTTCAAATCCAGCTTCACCCTGCCTTCTTCGCCGATGATCACATCGCCCTGGGTGTCGATTTCACCCTCCATCTCCCCGTCAATGCGGATAAGCCCCTTTGCCTTGATTGAACCCTTGAAATATGTATCCTTCCCAATGACCGCGTTCACCTTGTCTGGAGGT
>JAAZIN010000064.1 GCA_012800855.1 Bacillota bacterium | reverse complement strand
CGCAACCCGGTGGTGCGGGAAACAGTGGAACGGCTGCTGGGCCATCACGAACATATCCATCTCCTGGATCCGCTGGATACGGCCTCCTTTCACAATTTAATGCAGCGGTGTTACCTCATCTTGACCGATTCCGGCGGCATCCAGGAAGAGGCCCCCTCCTTGGGGCGCCCGGTCCTGGTGCTGCGCGATATCACCGAGCGCCCCGAGGCGGTGGAAGCCGGCACGGTCAAGGTCGTAGGCACCGCCGAAGAGTCGGTTTACCGCGCCGCCAGGCACCTGCTGGAGAACCCGGCGGCTTACGAAGCCATGGCCAGAGCCGTCAATCCCTACGGAGACGGCCGCGCCGCCGGGCGAATCCGGGAGGCCATTCTCTATCATTTTGGCCTGCGCCCCCACCGCCCGGCTGATTTTGCCCCGGAGAAGCAGGCCGGTTATTAACCGCGGGCCTCAGCTGTTCAGGGCTCCTGCCTGATCCCGGCCACCAGGGTATACACGAGCTGTTCCAGCAGCTTCCGGTAATCCTGGGATGAAATTTTCAAGCTGGCTGTCCCCCGCAGCAAAGTGGCGCGATGCCTCTCCAGGGCAATGGCACCGTCGCGAAGGCGTTTTCGTACAGTTTTCAAGGTATAATGGCAGGGGAGGCGGTGTTCCCCCGGAAGAATGATTATGGAGCGCACCTTTCCCTGCTCCTTCACCTCCAGCAGGTCCACCACCGCGGAGGGATTCACGTAGCTGTGGCATCCGTCATTTTTACCCACCGCCTCTCTCGTCTTAAGCGGCACCAGGACCAGGCTGGGTGAAAGCGGCAGCGGCAGCCCCTGGCTGTAATGCAGGTACTCGCCCTGGTTGCGGCGGGCCGCTTCCAGGTCCACGCTGAACAGGCGCGCCAGCCGGCGCAGGTTCCATTTCACCGTGCGATGATCTTCGAATACCTCCCCGCTGGAGACATATATTAGAGTGGCGTTGGCACCATCGCGGTTGTAATAGGGAACAAGAGCGGCCAGGCAGTCTTTCCAGCGCTCCATGAGCTCACCCCGTTGCCCGCATGGATTGCGGCCCGGCGGAGGCGCACTTTCCGGACGGGCCGTCTATCTTTATTGACGCCGCCCCGGCGACGGGCACTGCAGGCAGGAAGCAGGAGGCAGGATTATAGAGGCAGGAAGAGGACAGCCCAGGGGCAATAAGCCATGCTGATCAGCCCGCCTGCCCAGTCCGCGAAGGATCTTCCCGCTGGGTGGCAAGTTTTAAACATGCATAAGCAACTATGGCCCGATTTAAAATAAAAAAAACAGCCGGGAGGTTTATGCTGATGCCGCTTATTCCCTACGAACCCCTGCGTTACCTTGAAGGCGCCCGCAGCGAAATGGAGCGCCTATTCAGGGCGCCCTTCTTCCGCGAGGAGCCGCGGATCGATATTTACGAAAATGACCGTGAAGTGATTGCCTCGTGCGAAATCCCGGGCCTGCGCAGCAAGGAAGATATCCACATCGAGATTGGCGACAGCATGCTCACTTTGGGAGGCACAATCAGGCGGGAGCACGAGGTGAAAGATGAAAACGTGTACCGCCAGGAGCGCTACTGGGGCAGCTTCCGCCGCAGCGTGCCCCTACCGGCCCCGGTCATAGCCGAAGAATCGAAGGCCAGCTACCGCAATGGCGTTCTGGAAATTGTCATGCCCAAGGCCGAACCGCAGCCGCGGCGCAAAAAAATCGAGATCGATTTTCATTGAAAAGCCGTACTGTGTAGTAAAATAACTGACCGGCGGGCTAATCCCGCCGGTCAGTTTCAACCTATAGGAGTTTCGAATTCATCCGAGGGCAGTACTGGCGGCTCTTCCGGCGGCTTCGGAAGCTTTTCCGACGGCCCCGGAATCTCTTCCTGCGGCTCATCTATGATTGGCGGTGGCAAAGCCGGCGTCGGCCGCAGCGGAACATCAATGCCGAAAACTTCCTTTATTATCTCCACCCTGCGCTTTTCATTAATCACCACGTAGGAGACATTTTGCCCGTTGCGAGCGGCAAGCTGGACACTTCCGGGGAAGACATGGGCGCTGATATCTTCCGGATCAAGCCTCAGCCCAAATATGGCCAGCTGGGCAATCTGCCCCAAACTGAGATTTGTCTCCACGTTCTTTTGCACCGACCGGTAAATGGCGGGAATGTCCTTGAGCTGGCCCCGCGCCTTGATCTGGCGAAAAGCCTCAATGAGGATTTCCTGCTGGCGGGAAGCACGGCCAAAATCCCCACCCACACTGCGGTCGCGGACATAGTAGAGGAATTTCCGGCCGTCCAGGAGCTGGTAGCCCTTGTCAACCAGCAGCCTTCCCGTTCCATACTTGGTTCGGATGGGATATTTTACGTCAAAGTAAACCCCGCCCACCTGGTCCACGATCTCCACCACGCCTTCCATGTCCACGGCCACGTAGTAATGGATGGGGATACCGCCCAGGAAATCTTCAATGGTACGGATGGTTGTTTCCATGCCGGCTTGATGTTTATCCTTGCCCGCCGCTGCCGCTTCATGATAGCCGTACATGTAGGCATGGTTGATCTTGTCGTAGATCTCCGTTCCCGCAATCTTCACGTAGCTGTCGCGCGGAATGCTGAGCAGCGCCACTTTCCGGTCTTCAAAATCAATGGAGGCAATCATGATCGTATCGGGCCGGAAAATATCACTAGATTTGCCCCTTATTTCATCACGGTCAAACCCGAGCAGAACAATATTAACCCTGTCTGTGTCAAATTTTCCGGCAGCGGCCGCGCCACCAGGATTGCCTGATTTATTAAAGAAATATTTGGGAAAAAACAAAAAAGCTGCAGTAAAGGATAACAGCGCTAGCGCCAGCGTGATTACCGCGACCTTAGTCGCCAGCTTAAGCCTGCGTTTTCTCATAGTTGCCACTTTCCTTATCATTCTAACTTAGTCTAACCCCATGGACTAATTATATTATCATTCCCCTAAAAGTCAATTTTATTAGCTAGCGACGGCGCTTAACCCCAGGCTATATTTCTCCGGTGCCTCGGGCCGGTAAAGCAGCTGCGCTGCATTCCCCAGCAGAACTATTCTTAAAATCAGGCAGCACGGTGCGAATCAGGGCAATTACCTCTTCACCTGGAGGGTTCCAGCCAGGCTGGGAGATATGATTCAGAAAACGCCTTAGCTTGATCTCTGAAAAATCATTGTTCGGCCTGGCCATGAAGATGCTCTGGTGAATGGTCGCTTCAATTTCCTCCCCACTGGTGAGAAGTTCTTCATGCAGCTTCTCCCCCGGCCGGATCCCGGTAAAAACAATGGGTATATCCTTGTCGGGCTGGTAGCCGGCCAGCCGGATCATGCGGCGGGCCAGGGAAACGATTTTCACGGGTTCGCCCATGTCCAGGATGAAGATCTCTCCGCCACGGGCCAGGGCCCCGGCCTGGATCACAAGCTGTACCGCTTCCGGTATGGTCATGAAATAGCGAGTCATCTCGGGATGGGTTACCGTCACCGGCCCCCCTGCGGCAATCTGCTTCTTGAACAGCGGGACCACGCTTCCCCTGCTGTCGAGAACGTTGCCGAATCTCACCGCAGCAAAGCAGGTCCGGCTTGTCCGCGCCATCTGCTGCACCACCATCTCGGCGATGCGCTTCGTTGCCCCCATGATGCTGACCGGATGAACGGCCTTGTCGGTGGAAATAAGGATAAAGGACTTGGCAGAGCATTCATGGGCCGCCCGGGCCGCGTTGTAGGTGCCGAGGACATTATTTCTAACCGCTTCGGCAGGACAATGTTCCATCAGGGGCACATGCTTGTGCGCCGCTGCGTGAAAGACCACCTCGGGACGGTATCTTTGAAAAACCTCGTTGAGCGCGGCGCTGTCCTTGACATCGCAGATAAGAGGTATGATCTCCAGGTCGCGGAACTCCATGGCCAGGTCCTGGTAGGCTTCATAGATGCTGTTTTCCCCGTGCCCCAGCAGGAGCAGCTGCCGCGGCTTAAACCTGGCCGCCTGGCGGCAGAGCTCAGAGCCGATGGAGCCGCCCGCCCCCGTTACCAGGACCACCTTGCCCGCAAGGTAGCCGGCGATGGAATCCAGATCCACCTCCACCGGCTCGCGTCCGAGGATATCCTCAACCCTGACCTCGCGGACCTGGCTCACCGAAACGCGCCCGTTGATCAGCTCGAAGATGCCCGGCAGTATCTTCAGCGAAGTCGGGGTGGTCTGGCAGATATCTACAATCTCTCCGATAACCTCCCGCGAGGCGGAAGGGATGGCGATGATGATCTCATCAACGTCGTATTCCTTTACCAGCCGGGGGATATCCTCGCGGCCGCCCAGCACCGGCAGGCCGAACATGCCCATTTTTTGCTTGGAGGGATCGTCGTCAACAAAGCCTACCGGGATGAGGTTGTCGCGGTACTGCCGCTGTTTCAGCTCTCGGACCAAGGTCGCTCCGGCGTCGCCGGCGCCGACAATGAGGACATGCTTCTCCTCCCCCAGCTTCCTGTTTTTAAACAAAATGCCCCGCAAAAAGCGCCAGGAGAAGCGGGAGAAGCCAATGAGCAGAACCGTGGCCATCCAGTGCAAGGCCGGAATGCTGCGGGGAAGCAAAAACATACCGTTCTGCACAGTGGTGAGAAGAATTAAAAAGTTCGCAACAGTGCCCACGGTAACCGAGGCAGTAATGGAGAACAGCTCGCCCACGCTGGCGTACTGCCACAGCCGGTTGTAGAGCCCAAAAAAGTAAAAGGAGAGCAGCAGCACAGCTGTAAAAAAGGGAACCAGCTGCCTGTAGGCGAGCAAATATTTAGCGGGAATTATACCGTCGAAACGCAGGTAAAGAACAATATATAGTGCCGCGCTGACAAGGACCGCGTCTATAAAAACCAACAACAGTCTCCAGCGGGTTCTGCTCATATTATCATCTTCTTAGGTTCAAAATTTAAAAGTTAACTTCGACAAAAATTGCCTTCTTCCTTTTTTATAAAGAGGTCCGCGTTATTCAAGGGCCTACAAGGATTCCTCTATAGCCTCTTTTAAGCATTGAACCACGTAAGCCACCTGCTCTTCCCCAAGCCCGGTGAAGAAGGGCAGGGCCAGCGTTGAGCGGGACACCCGCTCAGTAACCGGAAAATCGCCCTCGCGAAAGCCAAAAAGGTTCCGGTAAAAGGGCTGCAGGTGGATGGGGGTGAAATAGGGCTTGCACTCCACCCCGCGCTGCTTCAGCAAAGTCATCACCCGTTCCCGGCTGATCTTCTCATCCAGACGGATCACGTAGACGAACCAGCTCATCTCCACGTCCGGGGAAATGTAGGGCCGTATCACTCCGGGCACATCTTTCAGCATCAGGTTGTAGGCCTCCGCCACCGCGGCACGCTTAGCCAGTATCTCAGGCAGCCGCTGCAGCTGGGCCAGCCCCAGGGCGCAGGAAAGCTCGTCCAGGCGGTAATTAAAGCCCAGCCTTTCATGATCCAGCCAGCCCCCTCCTTCGCCGCGGCCCTGGTTGCGCATGCTGCGGCAGAGGCAAGCGACCTCTTCGTCATCGGTCACCACGACCCCGCCTTCGCCCGTGGTGATCTGCTTGTTGGGGTAAAAAGCAAAGACGGCCCCGTCACCAAAGCTGCCGGCGGGGCGTCCGCGGTACTGCGCCCCGATGGCTTCGCAGGCGTCTTCAATTACTTTCAGGCCGTACCGCTGCGCAATCTCCATGATGGAATCCATGTCGGCCGGCTGTCCGAAGACATGTACCGGCAATATGACCCTGGTACGCGGCGTGATGGCCTTTTCGATGAGCCCCGGGTCAATGTTTAAGGTCTGCGGATCAATATCTACAAAAACGGGCCTGGCCCGCTCAAAGAGGATGCAATTTGATGAAGCAATAAAGCTGAACGGCGTGGTGATCACCTCATCGCCCTCGCCGACGCCCAGTGCCCGAACAAGCAGGTGCAGCCCGCTGGTGCCGCTGTTTACGGCGATGCCGAAACGCCGCCCGGCCAGGGTGGCCACCTGCTGCTCAAATGCTTTCATTTGCGGCCCCAGGGCCAGAAATCGCGATCTCAGCACCCCGATCACTGCTTCTATTTCTTTTTCTGTAATGTCTGGAGATGATAGAGGTATAAACATTTTTTTCTCTCCCAAATGTTGTATTTAATTTAACTAACCCACTATCTCATTCTATTATAATTACAATATAGGGAATTCAATAATTTCCTGGCAACTGAAAAAAACGCCTTTGTTCGGCAGATCTGAATATTTATCAGAAGCAATGCGTCCAACACCTTTGAAACCGTAGTCGCCGAGTAAATTACGGATGGGCACCTAAAACCGTGAACATATTTATTGCGTCAACTCCTTATACATCTGTAACAGTTTTTCGGACTCATTATCCCAGTTATAATACTCGACTACGGCCTTCCGGCCTCTTTCACCCATGGCTTGGGCCTCTTCCGGATGCTGCAAAAGCCAGTAAATAGCTTTCGCTATATCATCCGGTTTTAATGGATTTACAAGCAAACCACACCCTTCTCCTTCAACAATCTCCCTCCAGAGGGGAAAGTCAGAGGCAACCACGGGAATGCCAGCAGCCATATATTCAAACATT
>JAAZIN010000063.1 GCA_012800855.1 Bacillota bacterium | reverse complement strand
GTCACGGCGCTGCTTTACGCCACTGCGCCGCGGCGGCCCATCCAGGAGCTCCATGAACCGGGCAACCTGCTGATGATGTGGCTGCGCTGGTCGCGCGGGGAAGGCTTCTTTTCCGGGGCGGACCTGCGCAGGGCGGCGGAGCTGTTTTGGGGCAGCGCGGCGGCGGCCGATTTTACCACCTACAGGGGCAAGGCCCTTGCCGCGAAGAAGATACAGGATCGCACCTGCGCCAAGGAAAGCCTGCTTCTTTGCGATTTCAAGTGGCCCATGACCTGGGCGAATTACGAGGGCGGCCACGTGGGCGATCCCTCACTGGAAAGCCGCATTTATTCCGCCATTACCGGTCGGAAAACCGAT
This sequence comes from Bacillota bacterium, assembly GCA_012800855.1. Lineage (GTDB taxonomy): Bacteria > Bacillota > Dethiobacteria > DTU022 > DTU022 > JAAZIN01. Next base: position 3,370 of record JAAZIN010000063.1, on the reverse strand, counting down.
GAGGCGGGGCTAAACGAAATGGGCGAGAGAATTTTCAATCTCCAGAGGGCCATCCTGCTGCGGCAGGGCTGGCGGGGACGTGCCGACGACCGGCTGTTGGATTACTACTACACGGAGCCTCTCCGGGAGGGTGAAATCTTCTTCAATCCCCGGGCGGAAGTGCCGGGCCCGGACGGCGCGCCCGTATCGCGGCTGGGAAACGTACTTGATCGCGAGGAGATGGAGCGGCTGAAAGATGAGTATTACTCCCTGCGCGGCTGGGATCGGCAAAGCGGCTTTCCCACCAGGAGCAAGCTCCAATCCCTGGGCCTGGAGGGCGTTGCGGAAGCGCTTCAAAAGCAGGGGCTGCTGGCGGAAAAATAGCGCCACTGCTTGATGCAGGCCCCGTCAAGGCGCATCAATGCGCCGGCTAGCTGATGCCGAGCTTTTTCAGCCGGCGCCAGAGAGTGGTGCTGCTGATGCCCAGTATGCGGGCCGCTTCCTGCCTCTTCCCGTTCACCTGCTCGAGAACCTTCAGGATGGTTTCCTTCTCCATTTTGGAGAGAAGCCCTTCATCGCCATGGCTTTTCTGGGGGGAGATCTCCTCCCGCTCCCTCTCGCCGAAGGCGGCATGGGCGCCTGCGCCATCGCTGTCGCTTGCCGTTCCCGCAGCCGCCGCCGGCCTCGCCTTAATCTGGTCTGCCTGCAGCTCGCCGGCCAGGGCCGCTTCCACGTTGGCCGCGGTGATGACATGGTCGTCGGCGATGACGATGAGCCGCTCCAGCACGTTCTCCAGCTGCCGCACGTTCCCCGGCCAGTCATACATCTGCAGCAGCTCCAGTGCCTCGGGGGTGAAAGTGGGCGGCTGCGAGTTGCGGCTATACCTCTTGATAAGATGGGTTGCCAGCAGGGGAATATCTTCTTTCCTCTCCCTGAGCGGGGGGATTTCCAGGTTAAGCACGTTGATGCGGTAGTAGAGGTCGGCCCTGAAGTGGCCCTCCTGCACCAGGCGGCCCAGGTTCTGGTTGGAGGCGGCAATTACGCGCACGTCGATGGGGATAAATTTATCGTCTCCCAGCCGGCGCACTTCTTTTTCCTGCAGGACGCGCAGGAAAAGCGTTTGCATATGCTTCGATATTTCGCCGATTTCATCGAGAAAAATGGTGCCGCCATGGGCCAGCTCGAAGAGGCCGGCCTTGCCGCCTTTTACGGCCCCCGTAAAGGCCCCTTCGGCGTAGCCGAAAAGCTCGGCTTCAAGAAGCGTCTCCGGCAGGGCTGCACAGTTGATCGCCACAAAGGGCCCGTTTTTGCGCCTGCTTTTCTGGTGAATGCTTTGGGCAAACATCTCCTTGCCGCTGCCCGTTTCCGCGAGGAGCAGGATGGTGTTGTCCACTTCCGCGTACTTGAGAGCGCGCCTGATGGTCCTGGTCATGGCCGGGCTTTTCCCAATGATATCGTCAAAGGTCCACTTGGCCACCAGGCCCCGGCGGGAAAGCTTTCTTCTCACCTGCTGCTCAAGGTGCTGCAGCTCCGTCACATCCTGAAAAGTGGCCACTGCGCCCACCGTTTTCCCGTCCACCCGTATGGGGATGCGGTTCGTGACGATGGTGGTGTTGTTGATCTCCTGGAGGACGCCCAGCTCTTCAACGCCGGACTCAAGCACGTCGTGCATGCGCGTGTTTTGAATGACCTCTTGCACGGGGAAGTGGAGCACTTCCTTTTTGGGTCGCCCCATGATTTTTTCCGCGGCATTGTTGTAGACGGTTACCTCACCCTGGCTGTTTACCGCCAGGACGCCGTCGGATATGTGGTCCAGGATGGCCTTGAATTCGTTGGCTCTCATTTTTTCCGTGTAGATGGAGCGGGCCAGCAGCAGGGCTTCATTGATCGCCTGGGCAATACTTTCGGCGGCCGATTGGAGCACTATGGCGGGGCAGCCTATTTTCCTGGCTTCATCCGCCACCAGGTGGCCGCCAATGAAGACCAGGCCCTCTCGGCCCAGGTTATGAGCCGCTGTTCTGACTACTTCGGCAATTTCCTCTTCTCCTTTGACTTTGCAGGTGATGATGTTCAACCCGCTCATATCCTGGAGCACCCGTTCAATGCCCTTGATGGACTCGATGACGTTTTCAAAGCCCACCACGACCACGTTATGGCCCAGCCTGCGGGCGCTGTTCAGGCTGTAGATGAGGTCGTAAGCGGTGACCTCAATTTCAATGAGAGGTATTTCGGGGATTTCCTTGCGGATCATCATGGCGGTGCCGCCGCGGGAAATGATCACTTCGGCGCCTTTTTCCTTCTCGATCCTGGCCAGGGCCACTCCCTGGTTGATGGCGCCAACCCTGATGCTGATGGCGGCCTCGCTGTCCATCTGCTTGACAACTTCTTTGCACAGCAAAGCAAGTTCTTCATCGGGGGCAATAATGGCCAAGCGGTTCATGATTTTTCATCACCCGGTTGCTCGTTGTGGGGAAACTGCGTCTTTCATTTCGATTATACCACGAACGCTTTTCAAGTTTCAATGTTTGCGTTTCATATTTAAATGTTTTCTTTATATTGGACCCTCAAAGGGGGGCGATTGGGCCCCCGGGGGCCTGCCTGCTCGTTGGCATCAATTTTGCATTTAAAATCTTGCAGTGAATGATCTATGATTCAGTAGGGGGCACTCCGGCATTGCCGGCCAGGCGGTGCTGTAGTAAGATAGATCTGGGCAGGCCTCTGCCCTCCGAGGCGGCCAAAACAGGCGGATGAAACAGCGCACGATGCGGGTTTAAACAATTTCCAGAAAGGGTGGGAGTTTGCGATGAGTGATGTCAGGGAAATTTTTTTGCAGGTGATCAACGACCGGAGAAGCATCAGGAATTACACGGATGAAAGGGTTTCTGACGAAGACCTGGACCTGATCCTGGAGAGCGCCCGCCAGGCGCCGTCGGGCGAGAATGCCCAGCCCTGGAGATTCATCGTGGTCCGCGATGAGAAAAACAAAAAATTTCTCTCCGATCTCTGCCGCCGGGGCAGCGGGCGGAGGTTTACGGGCGAGTTTTTAAGCAAGCAGATGCACGCCCGCTTTGAAGGCTTGAAGGACGAGGCCAAGAGGGAGGCGGTCTTTAAAAAGCTCACCTCCGGCGACGTCTCCGCCTTTGTGAACGAATCCGATGTCATCATTGTCGTCCTGGGCAAGAAAGAGGTATGGGATACTCCCTTTGACGTCTCCGCCGCCATTGAAAACATGCTCCTTGCCGTTACCGCGCTGGGCCTGGGTGCCTGCTGGCTGGTTGCCCCTTGCATTGATGTCCGCGACGAGAGGGTCTTGAACGAGTATTTTGGGATAACCGACGACTACAAAACTGTGAGCATCATTTCCATCGGCCACCCGGCCAGGATCCCCAAG
>JAAZIN010000062.1 GCA_012800855.1 Bacillota bacterium | reverse complement strand
TCGGCTATTACCCGGTGGGCGTTGGAGAGCGTCCACTGCGCGTCTATGAGCGCCGCTTCGCTTTCTCCCATGACGATGACCGAAGCAACGGCAAAGCCGCTTTCGCTGCTGAAAAACACCTTGGTGGAAGGCAGGCCCTTGCCGTGCTCGTTGACTATTACTTCCATTGCTTGCCTCCTCCCTGATCCTGTTTATTTAACCGTATGGCCACACCCTGTTAGCTGGTTTTGTGTTTACTCACTTCATCCTGGGGCTTTTGCTGTCCCGGCAACTTCTGGGGGAGGGATGACCCTGCCTCCCTCCCCCTGAAATGGCGCCCTGGCTTCAGCCCGCCTTTCCTGACGGCTATGCTCCTTTGCTTCTCGCCTCCAGGTCGCTGATGATCTGGCTGTAGAATTTATCGTCCAGCTTGTAGCGATAGCGGTAGATTAGGTAGCTGAGGATAACCAGGATTATGGGAACGACCATCATGGTCATCCTCAAGGAGAGGCGCATGGCCTCGGTCATGCTGCTTTCAATCATGGCCCTGGCCGCTTCCGTGGGCAGAGCGGGATTGATTTTTTTCGCCTCGGTCAGGGGATTAATCACCTTCTCGTTCAGCCCCGACAAGGTGAGCGTGGCTGCCACGATAAGCGCCTGGATGGAGGCGGCGAGCTTGGTGGCGAAAGGCCGGGCGGCAAAGACGACGCTTTCATTGCGCGTGCCCAGCTTCCAGTGCCCGTATTCGATGGTGTCGGCGATCATGATGTACATCAGGAAGAGAATGAGGGCCTGGCCGCTGAAGAAGAGGAATCCCGCCGTTCCAATGACGATCATGTTCGTAGGGAGAACGTAGCCGGCGGCCAGCATGAGGAGAAAGCCGGCAACGATGGCGATGGTGGAGTAGTCGTAGATCTTGCGCCTCGTTATTTTCCGCGCTATGGCCGGGGCGAGGGCGGTAGCCAGCAGCTGGCTCACGGCGAGGATGCCCAGGAACATGGTGAACTCACCGCCGCCGTACCTGCCCAGATCATAGTTAAAGAAGTAGGGTCCCAGGTTTACCAGGATGGCGAAGGCTATCTCCAGCAGCAGGAAGGCGAAGAAGATGATTATGAGCTGGTCGTTTTGGGTGATGATCCTGACAAACTCCTTCAACCTGGTTTTAGGCTGCTCCGATTCCGCGTAAAGCGGCTTTTCTTTTACCCCCACCACCACCAGGGTCTGGCACAAAATGAAGGCGATGGAGATGACCAGGGAGATGAGGAAAAAGGCCTTCACCGGCCCTCCTTTATAATTCTGGTAGATAATGGGTATTAGGCCGGCAGCCAGGAAGGCACCCAGTGAAGCGAAGAAGCGCGCGGAAGCGCAGATGCTTTCCCTTTCCTTGGGATTTGTGGTGAAGGAGGGGTACATGGACCAATACGAAATGTCGTTCATGGTAAAGGTTATTTCCCACAACAGGTAAAAAATGGCAAAAAGAACGGCAAAGGGCACGCCCCGCAGGCCAAAGTAATCCTGGAAGAGCAAAAAGGTAAAGATGGCGCTGGTTACGGCGCCGATGAGGACCCAGGGTTTAAACTTGCCCCAGCGGGATCTTGTATTATCGATAATAACGCCCATCATGGGATCGTTCACAGCATCCCAGATCCTGGTGAGGGCAATGATGGTGGAGACGGCCCAGATTTCCCAGTCAGACAACCCCAGGGCATCGGTGAAAAAGACCATGATATACATGCTTATGAGCGTGTAGGCCATGTCCCGGCCGATGCCGCCTACGGAATATGACCACTTGGTTGCACTGCTTACCCTGAAGTCTTCATTCATATCTGTCCCTCCTTGATAAAGTTTATTTCAAGGCGCTTCGTGATTCGGGTTATTATACAATTATTTATGTTTCGTCAAATATCCTGCAAGGAAGGGGCGGGCGGCTGAAAATGTGGCCGGCCCATGCCACCGAAAAGGTATTTCTGGGGCGGCGAAGAATTAACAACCATAAAAAACTCAGCTGGAGGCGTCTCAATGGAAGTTGCATTAAGAACATATACCAGGAGAGAAAGAAATTATTATCTTCTTGGATTGACCGGGCAAAACATTGTCTACAATGTCATCGGCGTCGGCCTGGCCCTCTATTACACCGATGCTCTCTACGTGCCTCCCGGCATTGTCGCTGTGCTCATGTTGATTGCCCGGCTGTGGGATGGCATTAACGACTTTATCATGGGGGCCATTGTTGACCGGACCCGCTCAAGGCTGGGCAAATGCAGACCTTATCTCCTAGCGGCTCCCATGCTGATCATGGTGATTACCATCGCTGTTTTTGCGGCGCCCTTTAACTACAATCAAAATCCTACCATGACGTTGATTTATATCTATGTCACCTACATCTTGTGGGACATGCTTTATACCATGGGGGATATTCCTCTCTGGGGCATTACGGCGCTCATGACCGAGAGCGAAAAGGATAGAACGAAGCTGCTCTCCCTGGCCAGGGTCTGGGGCTCTGTCGGCGCCGCCTTCCCCATTTTGACCTACGTGACCGTGGTGGGCCTCTTTAAAGCTACCGGGATTAAAGCCATCTTTCCCAGCGCAGGAGCCTTTGGCTATTTCATGGCCGCCCTGGTATTTACCGTTATCGGGAGCGCCTTGTTCCAGCTGGTGGGCTTCAACGTTACCGAGAAGATCCCGCCAACCTACAAGGAACCGCATGTGCTTAAAAACTTTGCCCTGTTAAAGCATAACAAGCCTTTCCTCCAGATCATGCTTTCCGGCATTTTAGGCAGTACCAAGGAGATGATCGCCAGCTGCTCCAGCTATCTCATCCTGTGGTATTACGCCAACGGCAATGAAGCTAATACCATGTTTTACTTCGCCGTAATCGGCGGCGGCTACTTTGTCGGCACGCTGGCGGCCATGTACTTTACGCCCGCGCTGCTAAAATACTTTTCCAAGAAGGATTTGTACAACTGGTCCCATCTTTTAAGCGTGCTTCCCTTTGCCACCGTCTTTATTTTGTTCCTCCTCAAGCTGGATACTGTTCTGCTGGTGAGCATTATGATCTTCTTTGCCGGGGTCCTGCACGGTTTTCCCATTGTCCTGCAGGTATCCATGATTGCCGATTCCGTGGATTACCTGGAATGGAAAACAGGGAAAAGGGCTGAAGGAATCTGCTTTGCGGGGCTCACCTTCCTGGCCAAGCTGCAGGTGGCGGTGGCTTACTACGGGGCCCTGCTGGTGCTGGACCTTGTGGGCTATAATCCCGAAGCCATGCAGAATTACGTGGCTGCCGGCGGAATTGCCCGCGAGGCTTTTCCCGAGGTCATGATGGCCCTCTTTTCCATTGTCACCATCCTGCCCGCCCTCGGCTCTATCTTGGCAACAATACCCATGTGGAGATACAGCCTCAGCGAAAAGGTACATGGGCAAATACTGGAGGAACTGACCAGGCGAAGGCGGCAGCGGGAAAGGGAAAGCGGAGCCACGGGCCTGGCCGAAGCCCGCTAGACCTGCAAGCTGGCTGGCAGTCTCTTACGCCTGCTGCCGACTTTTCCATGAGCGTTCTGGGAGAGAGATGCTATGCCTGGCGAGGTAACGCTGGCAGATTTGGCGATGGAGAAATGGCCCGGGCGGTTGCGCTCCTACAAGCGGGGGAAGATTCTCTACTGGCAGGGCGACCCGGTGGAGAATCTTTACGCCATTCGAAGCGGGGCGGTGAAGATCTCTTCCCTTTCAAGCGGCGGGAGGATCTTTTCACACGGCATCCTGGGGAGCGGGCGCCTGCTGGGGACCGCCGACTACTTTCTCGACGGCATCCACGAGACCACGGCCGAGGTCATCGAGGAAAGTTCCCTTGTCAAAATTCCCCTGCCTGAATTTCAGGAGGCGGTTGCCCGCGATGCCGGCTTTTCGACGGCAGTGATGCGCGAGCTGGCCAGGGAGTCAAAGGTGCATCTTTCCAGGACGCGGGAACTGAGCTTCCTGGATGTCCAGCAGCGCTTGAAGCAAAGCCTGGTCGAACTGGCCCGGGTTCACGGCCTCGCTACCGACGAGGGGATTGAACTGGGGGTTAATCTAACCCACGAAGAAATGGGCGCATTGATCAACGCCAATCGCACGACGATCACCCTTTGCCTGCAAGAGTTAAAAAAGCTGGGCTATATCCGGATCCGGGGCCGGAAAATTATTCTCCTCTCCCCGCACCACATGGAAATTCTCGACAACCTGTGCGAAAAGGTTATCTCCGGAGGTGTGGGCGAGGCGGCCGACCTGGCCCGGCAGGCCCTTGAAGAGAGCATTGACCCGGTTAAAACGCTAAACGCGCTGCTGAAAGGTATCAAAGAGGTTGACCGCAGGTATGCACAGGGGCAGATGGATATTAACGACATCATGTGGGCGGCGATCAATATAAAAGAAGCCCTGCAGATTATTGAAGCGGCCATCCGGAATGAGAATATAAACCTGAGCTACCTCGGCAGAGTGGTAATTGGGACGGTGCACGGCGATATCCATGACATCGGCAAGTCGGTGGCGGCCATGCTGCTCCGGGCGCGGGGCTTTGAGGTGATCGACCTGGGGGTGGATGTGGCCGTGGAGGAATTTGTAGACGCTGTTAGGGAGTACCGCCCGGAC
>JAAZIN010000061.1 GCA_012800855.1 Bacillota bacterium | reverse complement strand
CCCTTGCTTATCTCCCCATGGAGTCAAAGCCACCGTCTCTTTAATTCCCCGTCCCCTTGACAAAGGGGATAAGAGGAATATTTATGTCGAAATTGTTCAAAATAAGGGATAAATCACTTGGAGGAAGGATGGAGACAGATGGCCGACATCTTGACCACCCTGGCGGAGACAAGAGAGAACCTGCTGCGGGAATATGTCATCGCGAAGGGTGCCGAAAAGGCCGCGGTGCTGGCAAGAATTCTCGAAGTGGAAGCGGAAATTGAGGGGGAAAAGCAGAGGCGCAAGCTGGCGCAGCCGCTGGTTTAAGCGGCTGCACCTTCTTCAGCGGCGGGAATTCTTGGGCCTTCCCGGCAGGCGCAATTTTGTGCCGGCTGAATATATTTTATGAATGCGGATACGTTTGCCGCAAGAGAGAATTTATAGTATGATCAGCCTTACAGATAATCTTGCCGCCGGGGGGTGTCGTGCACATAGAGCTGGCAGAACTGCGGCAGCGTTTTGCCGACGTCGGTTATATCGTGGATGAGAACGCCATCCTTACCGTTTTCCTGGCCCTCAAGCTGGAGAAGCCGCTGCTCATTGAGGGCGCGCCGGGCGTGGGGAAAACGGAGATGGGGAAAGTGCTGGCGGAGATCCTGGATACGGAGTTGATCCGCCTCCAATGCTACGAAGGCCTCGATGAGACCAAGGCGCTTTACGAGTGGAATTACCAGCGGCAGCTGCTAAGGATCCAGATTGAGCGGGGCCAGGAGGGGGCGCAGATCGAAGAAGAAGATCTCTTCTCTCTCTCCTACCTGCTGGAAAGGCCCCTGCTAAAGGCCATCCGTTCCCCGCACCGGGTGGTTCTGCTCATTGACGAGGTTGACAAGTGTGATCCCGAGTTTGAAGCCTTTCTCTTTGAAGTCCTCTCCGACTTCCAGGTTTCCATACCCGAGCTGGGCACGCTGCGGGCGGAGAACATTCCCGTGGTGGTCCTGACCAGCAACAACGAGCGGGATCTTTCCGACGGGCTGAAGCGGCGCTGCCTCTACCTCTTCTTCGATTTTCCCGACGTGGAGAGGGAGACGCAGATCATCAGGGCCAAGGTCCCGCAGGTGGAGGAGCATTTTGCCCGGCAGCTGGCCCGCGTGGTGGCCTACCTCCGGCGCCAGGAGGAGTTGCGGAAGAAGCCTTCCATTGCCGAAACCCTTGACTGGGCGCGGGCCCTGGTCGTGCTGGGGAAGAAGCGCCTTGACGGGGAGCTTGTCGCCGGTATGCTTAACCTCCTCTTAAAAAACCGCCAGGATCAGCTGCTCTTTCACCGTACCATCGGCAAGGAAGGCATTGATCGCCTGCTGCGGCAGGGAGGAGAGTGAGCCGGCCATTGATTGCTCCCGCGGAATGCCGCTTTGCCGAGAACATGGCCCTCTTCGCTTCGCTGCTGCGGGCCAACGGCCTTCCCGTAGGGACGGCGGAACTGCTGGACGCCCTGCAGGCCCTTTCCTTTATTGATATTGGCGATCGCCGGGCCTTCAAAACGGCCCTGCGCTCCACCCTGGTGAAGAACCACCGCGACCTGGAAGTGTTTGACGAGCTCTTCGATTGCTGCTTCGTCCCCCCCGAGGTCCACACGCAGCGGCTCAAGGAAGCGGAGCGGCAGCGGGAGCAGCAACAGGCCAGGCTGGAATGCGCCGCCCACGAGCTTTCCTTTAAGGGAGAGCCCCTGCAGCTTTCCCCCGAGGAGATGCTCATTTATACCTCTCTTCCTGAAAGGGAGCGGGAGAGCCTGCACCGCTTTGTCCGCGAGACCGAGGCGGCAGAGAAGGAGATGCGGCCGCTGCGGCCGCTTCTGGAGACGGTGGTCAAGGGGCAGCTGCGCTACTGGCACAGCCGCATGGCCCAGGCCTCTGCCGGGGACGCTGCTGCCGGTGCCGGCGCGGGAGGTGGCACCGGGAGGGCCGCCGAGAGGGAGCGGCGGCTGCGCGAAGCCGATATTCAGCAGCTGGGGCAGGAGGATTTGCCGGCGGCGAAGGCGCTCATCAACCGCCTTTCGCGGCAGCTGGCCGCCAGGCTGCTGCAGCGCCGGCAGAGAAGGGCCCCCCGGGGGGCGCTGGATTTCCGCCGCACGGTGCGGGCGAACATGCGGCACGGCGGGCGGCCTTTCCTGCTGAAATACAAGCGGAAGCGCCCCGCCAAGCTGCAGCTGCTCTTTATCGGCGATCTTTCCGCCTCCATGAAGCGCTACAGCAGCTTCGTGCTGCAGTTTATCTACGGCTTGAAGGTGGCCGTCTCCAACCTGGAGATCTTCGCCTTTGCCGACACCCTGGAGTATCTCACCCCCGCGCTCAAGCAGCAGGCCGGGCTGGAAGAGCTGCTGGAGCGCGTGGTCCTGCACGGCAAGTCCTGGGGCGGCGGGACCAATATCGGCGCCGCCCTGGCCGAGCTTAACCGGGACTACCGCGAACTGCTCACCACGCGGACGGTGGCCATCATTGTCAGCGACACGCGCACCATCAACCTGGAAGCGGCGCTGCCGGAGCTGCGGCGGCTGAAAGAGCGGGTGCGGCGCCTCATCTGGCTCAACCCGCTGCCGCCGGAGCAGTGGCCCCGCTACCGCTCCGTGGCCGCCTTTGGCGAAATCGCGGAGATGTGGCCCTGCAACACCATCGCCCGGCTGGAAGAGGCCATCGCCGGGCGGCTCTTTGCCGCCAGCCTATATCTTGACGGGGAGGCAGTGATGAGATGACCATGCGCATTGCCGTAGCGGGCAAGGGAGGCACCGGGAAGACCACCCTCACCGCCCTTTTAATCCGCTACTTGCAGGAGAAGTACCCGGAGAAGGCCATTCTGGCCGTTGACGCTGATGCCAATGCCAATCTCAACGAGGCCCTTGGCCTGCAGGTCAAGGAAACCATCGCCATGATCCTGGAAGCGACCAAGAAGCCGGGCGGTATTCCCAGTGGGATGACCAAGGACATTTTTGTGGAGTACGGCCTCAACCGGGCCATGGTGGAGACGAAGCATTTCGACCTGCTGGTGATGGGCAACCCGCAGGGCCCCGGCTGCTACTGCTATCCCAACGACCTGCTGCGCCGCTTCATGGAGCAGCTGAGCTCCAACTACGACTACCTGGTCATGGACAATGAGGCCGGGCTGGAGCATCTCAGCCGCCGCGTCCTGCCTCAGGCCGACCTGCTGCTCATCACCAGCGACGCCACGGCCCGTGGCGTGCGCTCGGCGGGGCGCATCCGCGACATTGCCGCCAACGTGCGCCTGGAAATAGGGCGCATGGGCCTGGTGATCACGCGCAGCCGGCCGGGAGAGGTGGAACAGCTGGCGGAGGAGATAGACCGCGCCGGGCTGGAGCTGTGGGGAGAGATTCCCTTCGATCCCGCCATCGTCGACTACGACCTGTCCGGGAAGGCTCTCCTGGAGCTGCCTCCGGATACGGTGTCGGTAAAAGCAGCCGCCGCCTTATTTGACCGTCTGGCCCTTTAGGCCCGCCGGAGAGGGGGAGGAGAATGGTGCCCTTTCAAGATCGCCGCCATGCCGGCGAACTTCTTGCTGCCAAATTGTCCGCCTACGAGGGGCAGTCGCCGCTCATCCTGGCTGTGCCCCGCGGCGGCGTCCTGGTGGCCCTGCCCATCTGGCGCCGCCTGGGCGGGGAGCTGGACCTGGTCATGGCGCGGAAGATAGGCGCCCCCCATCAGCCGGAGCTGGCCGTGGGCGCGGTTACCTCTGACGGGCACGTGCTGCTCAATGAATCCCTGGCTGCGCAGCTGCGGCTTCCCCAGGGCTACGTGGAGCGCGCCGCCGCGGAGGCGCAGGCCGAAATACGGCGCCGCCTGGAGCTTTACCGCGGCCGGCGGCCGCTGCCGGAGGTGGAGAGGAGGCTGGTTATCATCGTCGACGACGGGGTGGCCACCGGCTTCACCCTGCGCGCCGCCTTGCAGGGGGTCGGGCGCGGCCGTCCGCAAAAGCTGATCCTGGCGGTTCCTGTAGGCCCCCCGGAAACCCTGTCCGGGCTAAGGCGGGAAGTTGACGAACTATGCTGCCTGGAGGCGCCGCCATATTTCTACGCCGTGGGACAGTTTTACCGCGATTTCAGCCAGGTTTCAGACAGGGAGGTTATCGCCGCCCTCGAGGAAGCCTGGTAACTCCTTAAAATGGTCCTTATTGTCGCGCATCATGGGTATAAAAAATTGGGTCATTGGGGAGTAAAAGTTTTTAGTAAGCATAGAACCGACATCTTCCCGCCTCTTTGCTCTTGCTTCCTGTTTCTTGAATGGGGACGTACCTGTTTGTCCCACGAGGAAGATGTAGGATACTGCAAGTGAAAACAACTCCAGGCCGGCAAGGGTGGCAGGATGAATCTTTCCTGCCTCTATCCTCTTGCCTCCTGCATCCGGGATGTTGTCATGTCAACTGCAGGGCTGGACATCAAGGAGATTCTCTCCCTTCTGCCCCATCGCTACCCCTTCCTTCTCCTTGACCGGGTGACCCGTCTGGAACCCGGCAAGAGCGCTAGGGGCTATAAAAATGTGACTGTTAACGAGCCCTTTTTCCAAGGGCATTTCCCCGGCGAGCCCATCATGCCGGGGGTGCTCATCGTGGAGGCCCTGGCCCAGGTGGGGGCGGTAGCCCTGCTCAGTGCTGAGGAGACGGCGGGCAAGCTGGCCCTTTTTGCCGGGATCGACCGCTTTCGCTTCAAGCATCCCGTTCGCCCCGGCGACCGCCTGGAGCTGGCAGCCGAATTGACCTGGCGGCGCGGCCGGCTGGGCAAGGCGGAAGCGGAGGCCTCGGTTGAAGGAAAGCTTGCCGCCGCCGGCGAGCTCATGTTTGCCCTGGTCGACCGCTGCAATTGACTTTTTCCTGGAAAAGATATATTTTAAGTTTGCCGGCGCCGCAAAGCCGGACTCTTATCGAGAGCGGAGGAGGGACGGCCCCGATGAATCCCGGCAACCGGGTCCGGTAAAAGGACCACGGTGCCAATTGCCGCAGGGGAGGCGAAGGCTCTCCTGGGAGATGAGAGTGGCCTGAAACCTCTTCTTGGAAGAGGTTTTTAATTTACACCAGGGAGGCGGAATAAATGAACCACAACTCCAGGCTCTTTACTTCCGAATCGGTCACCGAAGGCCATCCGGACAAGCTGGCAGACCAGATTTCCGACGCCATTCTCGATGCCATCATCGCCGAGGATCCGGTAGCAAGAGTGGCCGTAGAAACCATGGTTACCACGGGCATGGTCTTTGTCTGCGGCGAGATCACCACCAAGTGCTACGTGGACATACCCAGGATCATCCGGGAAAAGGTCAAGGAAATCGGCTACACCAGGGCCAAGTTCGGCTTTGACGGCGATACCTGCGCCGTGATCACCTCTATAGATGAGCAGTCGCCGGACATCGCCATGGGGGTGGACAGCGCCCTGGAGGTAAAGAAGATGCAATCGGGAGATCCCTTTGACCGCATTGGCGCCGGCGACCAGGGCATCGTCGTGGGCTACGCCTGCGATGAAACGGAAGAGCTCATGCCGCTGCCCATCACCCTGGCCCACAGGCTGGCCCAGCGGCTGGCCTATGTTCGCAAGTCTGGCCTACTCCCCTACCTGCGCCCCGACGGCAAGTCCCAGGTCACCCTGGCCTATGAAGACGGCAAGCCCAAGCGCTTGGAGACGGTGGTGGTCTCCGCCCAGCACAGCGAAGAGGTTTCTCTGGAGCAGATCGAGAAGGATATAACCGAAAAGGTCATTGCCAGGGCCGTTCCCCCGGAGTTGCTGACGGAGAATACGAGCATCCTGGTAAATCCTACCGGCCGCTTCGTGGTGGGGGGGCCGCAGGGTGATACAGGGCTCACGGGTAGAAAAATAATGGTGGATACTTACGGCAGCAGCGCTCTCCACGGCGGGGGGGCCTTCTCGGGGAAGGATCCCACCAAGGTGGACCGCTCGGGGGCCTACGCCGCCCGCCATGTGGCCAAGAACATTGTTGCCGCCGGCTTGGCCCGCAGGTGCCAGGTGCAGGTGGCTTACGTCATCGGCGTGGCCCAGCCTGTGTCTATCAATGTAGAGACCTTCGGCACTGAAACGGTGCCGGTGGAGCGCATTGAAAAGCTGATCCGCAAGCATTTCGATCTGCGCCCGGCGGCCATCATCGAGCGCTTCGACCTGCGCCGCCCCATCTACCAGCCCCTGGCTGCTTACGGCCATTTCGGGCGGCCCGAGCTCGATCTCCCCTGGGAGAAGCTGGACCGGGTGCAGCAGCTCCAGGAAGACGCCTTCTAGTCCTTTGCGGCGCCGCTTTGGACAAAGATAAACATCAGTTTTACATGGAGGAGATTTTCTGGAGGAGTTAGCGAAGTTTGAGGGGACCCTGGAAAAGATCAGGTATTACAACGAAGAGAGCTCCTACCTGGTAGGGAGGCTGCGCTGCCGCAGCGGCGAGGCGGTGACCATCGTGGGCAGCTTTCCGCCCCTGCAGGAGGGGGAAAGCCTCCTTGTCGCCGGCAGGTGGCAGCACCATCAGCGCTACGGCCGCCAGGTGGCGGTGGAGCACTGGGAGCGCATTCTTCCCGCCACCGAGGAGGGACTAAAGCGCTACCTTTCATCGGGCCTGATACGCGGCATTGGGCCGGTGACGGCCGAGGCCATCGTGAAGGCCTTCGGGATGAAAGCCCTGGAAATCATGGAGAGGGAACCGGAGCGGCTGCAGGAGATACCCGGCATCGGGCCCAAGAAGGCGGCGGCCATCCTGGAGAGCTTCGGCGAGTACCGCGACATGCAGGACGTGCTGGTTTTTCTCCAGGGTTACGGCATCGGGGTGGGGCAGGCGCTGCGCCTCTTCCGCCACTACGGCCGCCAGGCGGTGGACCGGGTCAAGGAAAATCCCTACATCCTGGCCGAAGAGGTGACGGGGATCGGCTTTAAAACTGCCGACAGCATTGCCCGCAAGATGGGCCTTCCCGCCGCCGCCCCTGCACGCATCCAGGCGGCCATACTCTTTACCCTCAGCGAGGCCGCCGGCAGAGGTCATGTTTTCCTGCCGCGCCAGCTTCTCACTGAAGAGGCGCGGAAGCTCCTGCTCATCCCCGGCGAGCCCCTGCCGGATATTCCCATGGAGGAGCATCTTGAGCAGCTGGCCGGGGAGAGAAAAATTTGCCGCGAAACCACGGCGGACGGCGAGATTATCTACGCCGCCCCCTACTTCTATGCAGAGCGCGAAGTGGCTCGCCGCCTGGCCAGGCTGGCGGCGGCGCCGCGGCAGCTGAGCTCCTCCCGCAAGGAGGAGGCCCTTGCCGCCGTGGCGGGAAAGGAGAGCGGGCTGACGGCGGAGCAGCGCCAGGTCCTGGAGCGGGCGCTAAGCTGCGGCGTGCTCATCGTCACGGGTGGGCCCGGCACGGGGAAAACCACCACCATCAGGGCGTTGCTGTCTCTCTTTCACCTTCTGAAGCAGAAGGTGCTGCTGGCCGCCCCCACGGGGCGCGCCGCCAAGCGGGTAAGCGAAGCCACCGGCGAGGAGGCTTTCACCATTCACCGTCTCCTGGAGTACAGCCACATCGAGGGGGAAGGGTTCAGGTTCCTGCGCCACGCGGAGCGGCCCTTGGAAGCTGACGTGATCATTATTGACGAGTCCTCCATGGTGGACCTCATGCTCATGTACCACCTTGTCAGGGCCATCCCCGCGGGCTGCCGCCTCATCATGGTGGGCGACGCGGATCAGCTTCCCGCGGTGGGGGCGGGGAACGTGCTCAAGGATCTCCTCGATTCAGGAATTCTCCCTGCCGTCCGCCTCAACCACATCTTCCGCCAGGCCCGCGAAAGCCTCATTACGGTGAACGCGCACCGGGTCAACCGCGGCGAGATGCCCTACCTCAATGTGCGGGACAGGGACTTCTTCTTTATCGAAGAGGCCGTTCCCGAGATGGTTGCTCGCAGGGTGGTGCAGCTTTGCTGCGAGCGCATACCCAACTACGGCCCCTTTGATCCCGTGGCTGATGTGCAGGTGATCACGCCCATGCGGCGGACTGCCGCCGGGGTGGAGCGGCTCAACCGGCTGCTGCAAAATGCCCTCAACCCCTACGACCGGCGGAAAAGCGAGGTTACCGTGCACGGCGTTACCTTCCGCCTGGGCGACAAGGTCATGCAGATCCGCAACAACTACCAGAAAGAGGTCTACAACGGCGACATCGGTATCATCAGCGAAATTGACCTGGAAGAGGGGCTGCTCACGGTGACCTTCCGCGATGCCGCCGTCGACCGCCCCGTGGCGTACGATTTCAGCGAGCTTGATGAGCTGACCCTCTCCTACGCCATATCGGTGCACAAGAGCCAGGGCAGCGAATACCCCGTCATCGTCATGCCGGTAATCACCCAGCACTACCTGCTGCTCCAGCGCAATCTCCTTTATACCGGCATCACCCGCGCCAAGAAGCTGGTCGTTCTCGTGGGAACAAGGAAAGCCCTGGCCATTGCCGTGCGCAACAACCGCGCCGAGGAGCGCTACAGCTACCTGGGCCACCGCCTGCGCCGGGAAGGTGAAACCATTGCCGGAAGAGACGGCGAAAGCGAGTAAAGGCGGGCCTCCGGCCTGGCCGTGGAGCGAATCCTTCTGGCGCCTCCTTTTCCCACCCCGCTGCCTCACCTGCGAAGCGCTGCTTCCCCCGCCGCCGGGGCTTCCCCTCTGCCGATCCTGCCAGCGGCAATTCACCCCCGCGGGCTTGATCTGCCCCCGCTGCGGCACCATCTTCCGGCTGGGGCAGCCCTGCGGCTGCCCCCTGGATACGCTTCCGCTAAAGGGGCTATATGCCCTCTCCTGGTATGAAGGGGCCTGGCGGCGCATGCTTCACCGCTTAAAATTTGAGCAGAAGCGCAGCCTGGCCCGCCCCCTGGGGCGATGGCTGGGCGAGCTCGTGGCCAGGGAAACGGCATGGGAGCCGGAGCTGGTCATCCCCGTGCCGCTGCACCGGCGTCGCCTGGCCGAGCGCGGCTACAATCAGGCCCTCCTCCTGGCCCGCTTCGCTGCCCAGGCGCTGCAGCTCCCCCTGCGCCCGCTGCTGGTAAAGCCGAAGCCCACCCTGCCGCAGAGCAGCCTCTCCTACCAGCAGCGCCGGGAAAATGTCCGCGGCGCCTTCGCCTACAGGGGGAAGCCCCTGCCGGGAAAGAGAGCCCTGCTGGTCGATGACATCTACTCCACCGGGGCCACCATGCAGGAGGCGGCCCGAGTGCTCTCCGAGCAAGGGCTCATCGTCTACGGGGCCGCGGCGGCCTTTACCCCGCGCCTCTCCCCGCCTTGCTGAAGGATTTTTATACCGCTTGGGGAATAGTATTGTTAGAAAAGGCTGACGAGGAGGATGGGCATGGAGATCAAAGTTCGCGGGAAAAACATTGAAGTCACAGCCGCCTTGGAAGAATATGCCAAGAAAAAAGTGCAAAAGCTTACCAAGTACCTGAACCGCCCCCAGGAGGTCCAGGTGGTCATGAGCGTAATCCGGGAGGAGCATATCGTCGAGGTAACGGTAATCCTGAACGGCTTGATCCTGCGCGGCGAAGAGTCCACCGGCGATATGTACGCCTCTATCGATATGGTTGTCGACAAGCTGGAGAAGCAGCTGGTCAAGTACAAGACCCGGCTGAGCAAGTCCCTGCGCCAGAGGGGCCTCCGTGCCATCAACGAGAAGATGCTTTCGCCGGCCTCCCCGGAAGAAGAGCTGGAGGAAGCCCGGGTGGTAAAGACCAAGCGCTTTCCCCTGAAGCCCATGCACCTCGAAGAGGCGATTATGCAGATGAACCTCCTGGGTCATGACTTCTTTGTCTTTGCCAATGCCGAAAGCGAAAAGGTGAATGTCCTCTACCGCCGCAAGGACGGCGATTACGGCCTTATCGAGCCGGAGTACGGGCCTTAAAAGCGGCCCGCTGCGGCAGGCGGAACAACTTCCCCCTCGTAGAAAGGTTGCTTCCCATGGGCGCAGGCGTCAGCGTGATCATTTTTGAAGGAGCGGCGGCTGCCAGTCCCGTTGAAAAGATGCTGGTGCGGGTGCGGCAGGCGCTGCTCCATGACAACCTGGAGAAGTTAAGCCGGGTCGATGCCGTGGAGCAGATTTTTCTTATCACCAACAACCCGGCCCTTGAAGAAGCGGCCCGCTCTGCGGGGGCGGAGATGATCCTGAACCGGCAGCACCCGGAGGAATTCCATTTCGGCCGCGAACTGAAAAAACTGGTCCTGGAGAGAAATCTGCAAAGGGTATTTTACCTTAGCGGCGCCGGCTGCCCCCTCATCACCGTGGCCGAGCTGGAGCAGATCTGCCAGAAGCTGGCCCACCAGCCCAGCCTGCTTTATGCCAACAACATCCAGTCCGCTGATATTGTCGCCTTTACCGTGCCCGCCAATTTTGCCTCCGCCGACCTTCCTGCCGCGGACAACAGCCTGGCCATGACGCTGCGCGACCAGTGCGGCCTGGAGCTGGAGCTCATGCCGCAGACCCTGGGCCTGCTCTTTGACCTGGATACGCCGGCGGACATGCTTATCCTCGGCGCCGGTCCCTTTGCCGGGCCGCGGGCGAGGGCCGTGCTCGATGGCCTGGACCTTGACTACTCGCGCCTGGAGCGGGCCAAGGAGGTGCTGCGGGACAGCTACCGCGACGTGGCCCTCATCGGCCGCGTCGGTGCCCCCATCATCGAGCGGATGAATGCGTTGCTCAAGCTGCGGCTGCGCGTATTCTCCGAAGAGCGCGGCATGAAGGCGCTGGGGAGGGAGGCTGCCGGCGAAGTGGTCTCCCTGCTGGGGCTTCTTCTGGACCATGCCGGCCTGGAGCGCTTCTTCGACTACCTGGCACGGGTGGCCGACTGCGCCTTCATTGACAGCCGCGTCCTTTTTGCGCATTACAAGTACCGCTTTACGGAGCGGGAGCGCTTCCTCTCCGACCTGGGCCTCTGGCAGGAGATCGAGCATCCCTGGCTGAAAGAATTTACCCGCGCCGCCATGGACTGCCCCATCCCCGTTCTTCTTGGCGGCCACTCCCTTGTTTCGGGCAGCCTCTGGGCCCTCACCTGCGAGCTGGCCCCCGGGCAGCCGGCCGGTTCCTGCTGACTTTTCCTTTTTTCCCCGCCGCGCGGGCAAGGTTGTTTTTTAAAGTTCCCCTATGGTAAAATAAGACTGCGTGCAAGGAACCGCGGGGTTCCTTTTTTCAGATCGCTGCTTTGAACAGGGAAAGAGGTGTGGCCCATGGCCGGGCTTTTGCAGAAAATTTTTGGCGGCTCCAACGAAAGAGAGGTGCGCCGCCTGTGGAAAATAGTGGAGCAGGTCAATGCCCTGGAGGGGCAGATGGAGGCGCTGGCCTGGGCCGACTTTCCGGCGAGAACGGCCCAGTTGAAGGAGCGGCTGGGCCGGGGCGAGAGCCTGGATGAGCTGCTCCCGGAAGCCTTCGCCCTGGTGCGGGAGGCGGCGAAGCGCACCGTGGGCATGCGTCCCTTTGATGTCCAGGTCCTCGGCGGCATTGTCCTGCACCAGGGACGCATTGCCGAGATGAAAACCGGCGAAGGAAAAACCCTGGTGGCAACCATGCCCGCCTACCTGAACAGCCTCACCGGCAAGGGGACGCACATCGTTACGGTAAACGACTACCTGGCCCGCCGCGACAGTGAGTGGATGGGGCCCATCTACAAGCTCCTCGGTCTCACGGTGGGGCTGGTCGTCCACGACCTCTCGCCGCGGGAGCGGCAGCAGGCCTACCGGGCCGACATTGTCTATGCCACCAACAACGAGCTGGGCTTCGACTACCTGCGCGACAACATGGCCCTCTACCGGGAGGAGCTGGTGCAGCGGGAGCTCCATTATGCCATCATCGACGAGGTGGACAGCATCCTCATCGACGAGGCGCGGACGCCGCTCATCATCAGCAGCCGCCTGGAGACGAAGGAGGAATACACCCGCTTCCGCGGCGACGTGGAACAGCTGCTGCGAAAGCAGAACCGGCTCATTGGCGAGCTGCTGCGAGAGGCGCGGGAGCTGATGGAGCAGGGATACAGGGATGAGGCCGCCGAGAAGCTGCTGCTGGTTCGCCGCGGCGCTCCCAAAAATAAGAATTTGCTCAAGCTGCTCAAGGAACGGGGCATGGAGAAGCTGGTGGAGCGCACCAAGCAGATGCTCATGGCCGAGAAGAAGCTGGCCCAGTTTGACGAGCAGCTCTACTTCACCATCGACGAGATTACCCGAGCCGTGACCATCTCCCAGCAGGGCTACCGGGAGCTGGTGCGGGGCAACCCGGAGCTGGCCCGCCTCCTCGGCTTCGAGGAGGCCCCGGAAACGGCTGCCGGCAGCCTGGATGAAGACATGGAAGAAGACAGCGCCGGCGAGCAGCTGCATTGCATTCACCAGCTGCTGAAGGCGTATTCGCTTTATGAAAGAGACGTGGACTACGTGGTCCAGAACGGCAAGGTGATCATCGTGGACGAGTTCACCGGCCGTCTCATGTGGGGACGCCGCTACTCCGACGGGCTGCACCAGGCCATTGAGGCCAAGGAGAGAGTGGAGGTGCAGGCCGACACGCGCACCATTGCCTCCATTACGTTCCAGAACTTCTTCCGCATGTACGAGAAGCTGGCCGGCATGACGGGCACGGCGGCGACGGAAGAGGAAGAATTCCGCAAAATTTACGGCATGGACGTGGTGGTCATCCCCACCAACCGGCCCCTCATCCGCAAGGAACTGCCGGACCTGGTCTACAAGACCGAGCGGGCCAAGTTCCAGGCGGTGGTGGAGGAGATTGCCAGGCGCCACGAGGCCGGGCAGCCGGTGCTGGTGGGGACCATCTCCGTGGAGAAGTCGGAGATGCTCAGCCGCATGCTCAGGCGGCGAGGCATTCCCCACGAGGTGCTCAACGCGGTGAACCATGCCCGCGAAGCGGAGATCATCGCCCAGGCCGGGCGCAAGGGAGCGGTGACCATCTCCACCAACATGGCCGGCCGGGGCACCGACATCCTCCTGGGGGGCAATCCCGAGTACCAGGTGCGGCAGCGCCTGGAGAAGGAGTTTGGCGCAAAGGAGCACGAGCTCGACCCGGAGCGGCAGAGGGAGTGGGAGAAGAGGCGGCGGATTTTGCTGGAGGAGGCCAACCGGCGGGTGGAGCAGGAGCGCCAGGAGGTCATCGCCCTGGGCGGCCTGCACGTCATCGGCACCGAGCGCCATGAAAGCAGGCGCATAGACAACCAGCTGCGCGGCCGCTCCGGCCGGCAGGGGGACCCCGGTTCATCGCAATTTATCGTCTCGCTGGAAGATGACCTCATGCGCCTCTTCGGAGCGGACAACATTGCCACCCTCATGGAGCGCTTCGGATTTGAAGAGGATGTGCCCATAGAGCATCCCCTCGTCAGCCGGGCCATCGAGCAGGCCCAGAAGCGGGTGGAATCGCGCAACTTCGAAATACGCCGCCATCTCCTGGAGTATGACGATGTGCTCAACAAGCAGCGCGAAATCATCTACCAGCAGCGCCGGCAGGTCTTGGAGGGCATGGAGATGCGCCAGCCCATCCTGGACATGGTGGAGGAGGTCGTCTCGCGCCACCTGGACAGCTATTTCCAGGACCAGGACTTTCTCGAGGAGCCGGCGGCGCGCGCCCTGCTGCAGGCGGGTGAAAATTCCTACCTGCGCAAGGGCAAGATAACCGTAGACATGCTCCTGGAGCGGGAGCGGGAGGAGGTCAAGCGGCTCCTCCTGGAAGAGGCGCGCGCCTTCTACGATGCCCGCGAAAGGGAGCTGGGCCCCGCGATCATGCGCGAACTGGAACGGGTCATCCTGTTGCGCACGGTGGATCGCCACTGGATGTACTACATCGACGAGATGCACCAGCTGCGCCAGGAGATAAATTTGCGCGCCTACGGGCAGCGTGACCCCCTCGTGGAATACCGCCTGGAAAGCTTTGAGATGTTCGAAGGGATGATCCGGGCCATCCAGGAGGAGGTCGTCCGCGGCATCTACATGACCCGCGTGGTGGCGCCGCCGCGCCGCCGTGCCGCCTACGGGCAGGCCGCCGCGGTGCGGCCCCGGCTGCAGGAGCCGCTGCCGGCGGGCGATACGGCCGCGAGCGGCGAAGCGGCGGCCGCCGGTAAAGCGCCCGCGAAGCGCCAGCCCGTCACGGCGGGAGAGAAGATTGGCCGCAATGCACCCTGCCCCTGCGGCAGCGGGAAAAAGTATAAAAAGTGCTGCGGCGCCTGATCCTTTTCAGGTCCGGGCGCCGGGAGGGCTGAACGCAAAAATTGGGAGAAGAAAGGTGAGCTGTTCATGCTGAAGGAATATAGCGATGAGCTGGCCCGGCAGCGCCAGCGCTTCCAGGAAATGGGGGCTTCCCTTTGAGTATGCCTGCAAGCTGGCCCAGCTGAAGGAGGCGGAGCAGAAAGCTTCCGATCCTTCCCTCTGGGAGGAGAGCGCGCGGGCCCAAGAGTTCATGAAAGAGCTGGGGGCGCTGCGCGAGGAGCTGCGCCCGCTGCAGGAACTGGAAGCGCGGCTGGAAGAGATCGAGGTGCTGCTGGAGCTGGCCCGTGAGGATCCTTCCGACGGCGAGGAGGCACTCCGGGAGGCGGGCGCCGGCCTTAAGGAGACTGCCCGGCTCCTGGATAAGCTGGAACTGGAGACGCTTTTCAGCGGCAAGTACGATTTCAACAATGCCATTGTCTCCATCCATCCCGGGGCCGGGGGGCTGGAATCGCAGGATTGGGCGGAGATGCTGCTGCGCATGTATACCCGCTGGGCCGAGCGAAAGGGCTGGGAGGTGGAGCTGGTGGACCTGCTCCCGGGCGACGAGGCCGGCATAAAGAGCGCTACCTTTGTCGTGCGCGGGCACGGCGCCTACGGCTATCTGCAGGCGGAGAAGGGAGTGCACCGGCTCATCCGCATCTCGCCCTTTGACACCGCCAGGCGGCGCCATACCTCCTTTGCCTCCGTCGATGTCATTCCCGAAATCGAAGAAGAGGAGTTCGTCATCAACCCCGACGACCTCCGCATCGACACCTTTCGCTCCAGCGGCGCCGGGGGGCAGCACGTCAATAAAACTGACTCGGCGGTGCGCATTACCCATATCCCCACGGGGGTGGTGGTTACCTGCCAGAACAACCGCTCCCAGCACAGCAACCGTCAGCAGGCCATGCGCATCCTGCGGGCCCGCCTGGCCGAGATACAGCGCCGCGAGCAGGCGGCGCAGATTTCCGCCTTACGCGGCGTTCAGAAGGAGATTGCCTGGGGCAGCCAGATCCGCACCTACGTCTTCCATCCCTTTACCCTGGTCAAGGATCACCGCACCGGTATGGAAAGCGGGCAGGTGGAGGCGGTCATGGACGGCGAGCTGGACTCCTTCATCGAAGCTTTCCTGCGCTGGCAGGTGCGGCAGCGTGCCGAAAGCGACAACGCCCTGGAACAGAAGACTGGACATGCGCAAAACAATCTACGAGCTTCTAAGAAATAAAGCTGCGCCTGCGCTGGGCATTTTCCTCGGTTCGCTGATCATGGCCGCGGGGATGAATCTTTTCCTCATTCCCCATCGCCTCGCTGCCGGCGGCATCAGCGGCCTGGGGGTTATTGTTTATCATTTGTTTGGACTGCCAGTAGGCTTTACCGTGGCGGCGTTGAACCTGCCGCTTTTTATTGCCGCCTGGGTCATCCTGGGCCCGGCCGTGGTTGTCCGCAGCCTGCTGGGCACTTTCTTATTTTCCCTGGCCATAGAGCTTACGGCGCCATACCTGCCGGCGGCGACGCAGGATCCCCTGCTGGCCTCAGTCTACGGCGGCATCCTCATGGGCCTGGGCCTGGGCCTGGTGTTCCGCTGCCGCGGCTCCACCGGGGGGACGGGCCTCTTTTCCCTCATCCTGAACCGCCTCACCGGCCTGACCGCCGGGCAGGGGCTTCTGGGAAGCGACCTGGCGGTGCTGGGGCTGGCCGCCTTTGTCTTCGGGGGCGAGGCGGCCATGTACGCGGCGCTGTCGCTCTTTGTCAGCACCTGGGTGATAGACCTGGTCCAGGAAGGCCTTAGCACGGCGAAGGCGGCGATCATCATTACCGTTAAGGGCGATGAGCTCACCCGGCGGCTGCTCCGGGACCTGGACCGGGGCGTAACCAGGCTGGCCGGGCGGGGCGGCTATACCGGCGAAGAGAAGGAAATCTTGCTCTGCGTGCTGACCCGGCCGCAGGTGGCCCAGCTCAAGGAGCTGGTCTATGAAGTGGATCCCGCCGCCTTTGTTATCATCGGCAATGCCGGCGAAGTGCACGGCAAGGGCTTCCGGGAGCTGGCGCAACGCCGCCGCGGCTAGAACCATATTTGCAGGCTTTTTGACTTCATGCGGTTACATCCGGCTTAATTTTCCCATAAATCCCGCCATTCTCCCCCAGGCGCCGCCTTTCGCGGGCGAGCCCCGGGAAACCAATATATTCCTGGAAAAACTTATTATTTCTTAATGATTGCAGCAGGAATAAGCCTTCGCGTGTCGAATTATGTTCGAAAATGTTAAGTTTATGTTAAGCCGGGAGAAGGTTCAACATGGTCGAAGCCAAGGGGCTCTATTACCGCTACAGCAAAAACGGCGACTACGTTCTCCACGACTTGAACTTTAGCATCGAGCGCGGGGAATTTGTTTTTGTCATCGGGGCAAGCGGCGCGGGAAAATCAACCCTGTTTAAACTGCTCATCCGGGAGATCGTCCCGATCAAGGGGACGTTGAAGGTATTCGGCCACGACCTGGCCCGGATGCCCCGCTACCGGGTGCCCTACCTGCGCCGCAATATCGGCATGGTCTTCCAGGATTTTCGCCTTCTCGAAGATCGCACCGCCTTTGAAAATATTGCCTTTGCCATGCAGGTTACCGGGGCCTCAAGGCGGGAGATCAAGCGCCGCGTTCCCTACGTGCTGGAAATGGTGGGGCTTCTGGACAAGGCCCACAGCAGGGTCTGCGACCTTTCCGGGGGGGAGCAGCAGCGCGTCGGCCTGGCGCGGGCTATCATCAACCGCCCGGCCATGATCATTGCCGATGAGCCCACGGGCAATCTTGATCCCGATAATTCCTACGAAATTATGAATATTCTGCGATCCTTCAACATGCGCGGCACCACTGTTCTCGTGGCCACGCACGATCAGGAAATGGTCAACTACCTGAAGAAGAGGGTCATACGCCTGGAGAAGGGGAGAGTGGTGGCCGACGAGGCAAAGGGGGTTTACGCCGGTGCCTTGTAGCAGCTTCTTCTACGCCTGGGGCGAAGCCCTGCGCAGCCTCTACCGGAACAAGTGGATGACCGTTGCCTCCATTGGCGTGGTCATAGTGACCCTGCTCATGCTGGGCGGGTTCATGCTGGTCCATCTGAACCTGAACCACATTACGGAAGATGTAAAGAGCCAGGTGGAGATCATCGTCTACATAAAAGACGACGCCACCCTGCATGAGCGCAATGAACTGCGTGAGAGGCTTATTGCCCACCGCGCTCTGGCCGAGGTGCGCTTTGTGTCCAAGGATGAAGCCCTGCGCCGGATGAAAGATAAGCTCGGCGACGTGGTGGAAGGATACGGGGGCAGCGCCGACAACCCCCTGCCCGATTCCTTTGAAGTGCGCACCTATGAACCCGAGGCGGTCAGCGCTGTGGCGGAGGAGCTGGCCCGGTACCCGGCGGTGGCCAAGGTTGACTACGGGAAGGCCACCGTGGAGGGGCTGTTCAAGGCCACCCGGGCGGTGCAGCTGGTGGGTCTGATGCTCATGATCGGCCTGGCCGTCACGGCCATCTTTCTCATTGCCCACACCATCAGGCTGACCGTTTTCATCCGCCGCCGCGAAATCATGATCATGAAATACGTGGGTGCAACGAACTGGTTTATCCGCTGGCCCTTTATCCTGGAAGGCCTGATTATCGGGTTGTGCGGGGCCGTCCTGCCCCTGGGAGCGCTTTACTATATCTATGCCGCCTCCCTGGAGTGGGTTTCGCACAACCTGATGTTTCTCTCGCTTGTTCCCCTTCCCCTGGTCATGGCGGAGTTGGTGAAATATCTCCTGCCCCTGGGAACGGGGCTGGGGATACTGGGGAGCGCTTTTTCCATGGACCGCTTTTTGAGGGTCTGAGCGCCCGCGCGGCTGTATACGGGAGGGATGTGCATGCGGCGTCACATACTGCTGGTGGTTATGGCGGCATTTCTGGTCTTCTTTATCCTGGCGGAAGCGGTGGCTCCCGCCTATGCCTCTCTGCTCGATGAAAAATTGAAGGAGAAGGAGGAAATCGAGCGGGAGCTGGGAAAGCACCAGAGCAGCCTCAAGCAGAGCCGCAAGGATGAAGCGGCGTTAAAGAAAGAACTGGAGGAGCTTGACCGCCGCATCCAGGAGCTGGAGCAGGAGTTGCAGAAGATCAACCGGGACATTGCCGCCACCGAAGCGGAGATTGCCCGCGTTGAAGAAAAGCTGAAAGCGGCGGAAGAAGAACTGGCGAAAAAAGAGGAAACCTTTAAGCGCCGCCTGCGGATCATGTATGAGCAGGGCAACGTTACATACCTTGATGTGCTGCTGGGAGCCTCCTCCTTCAGCGACTTCCTGAGCCGCCTCAACTATCTCCAGCTCATTGCGGCCAAGAATCAGCAGCTCATCGAGAGCATCCGGGCCGAGCGCGACGAGATTGCGGCGATGAAGGAGGAGCTGGAGGGCAAGAAGAACCAGCTCGAAGCCATGCGCCGCCGGATCCTGGCCAACCGGGAAGAGGTTAACCGGATCGTTGCCTCTCGCAGGGTGGTGCTGCGGGATCTGCAGGAGGAGATTGCCCGCAAGGAGAAGGCGATCCGGGATCTGGAGCGGGAGGCGCAGGAACTGGACCGCCTCATTTTGGAGCTCATTGGTAAAGACGGCGGCTCTGGCATCACGAGCCTCCGCTCACCACTGGCTGGCAGCTACTATGTCAGTTCCGAATTTGGCTGGCGGAAATGCCCCATGCCTTCATGCCAGGGGAAGCCGTCGCCCAGCTGCGGGGTTTGCCATGGCAGCGGGAGCAACTACCATGGCGGCATTGACCTGGTGCCCCTGGGGACTAGGAGCGTGGTCGCGGCGGAGACGGGAACGGTGGTCCTGGCACGCTGGTATGGCGGCTACGGCAACTGCATCATCATCGACCACGGGGAGGGCTTCAGCACCCTCTACGCCCATCTCAGCGTCATTGCCGTATCAGTGGGGCAGAAGGTGCTCCGCGGCCAGCACATTGGAACGGCCGGCACTACCGGTAACAGCACAGGCATTCACCTTCACTTCGAGGTCAGGGAATACGACGTGCGCGTAAATCCCCGTAAGTACTACCATTTCTAACCCACGGCGGGGTATGAGTTTGCCGGGGGCGCCCGCCAAGGGCAGCCCCTTTACCGGGAAAACTATTAGAGGGCTGTCCCCAAAGGGCAGCCCTTTGTGGCCTGGCGGTTTCCTGGATGGCTTTTGGGTTATGACATCCGGTTTCCAATTTCGGGCGGCACAAGGGCCGCGTTGTTACCATTTAATGTCTCTCGCTTCCCACTTCTCACACCTCACATCTCATATCTCATATCTCATCTCTCACTTCTCATTTAACTG
>JAAZIN010000060.1 GCA_012800855.1 Bacillota bacterium | reverse complement strand
AGCGGGCGGACCCAGAGGTACAGCGTTTCCGAGCGGACGATTTCCACCTCGGTACCCGCCGGGATCCTGGAGC
The DNA here is from genome assembly GCA_012800855.1 of Bacillota bacterium. Classification (GTDB taxonomy): domain Bacteria; phylum Bacillota; class Dethiobacteria; order DTU022; family DTU022; genus JAAZIN01. The sequence continues at coordinate 12,680 of JAAZIN010000060.1, read as the reverse complement.
CGTCATCGCTGCGCGCCAGCCAGAGTTCTCCCCTGGACTTAATTTGCCCCTCGGGGTCGATATCCGATACGGCAATGCCTCTCTCGGGCGGCTTAAAGTAGCTGCTCCCGTCTTTCCAGCGGCGGCAGCTGTAAACTACGGCTGACGTTACCGCCAGGGCAATGAGCAGCACCGCCAGGACAATACCGATAGCCGTGAGGCGAAAAGAAAGGTACCACTCGGCAGACATGAGGGGCTCAAAGGGGAGCAGGATGGCACCCGCGATTAAGGAAAGGGCGCCGCCAATGCCGAGCACTCCAAAACCGGGGGTAAAAATCTCGGCGATGATAAGGCCGGCGCCCAGCAAAAGCAGGACAATTCCGGTAGTACTGGTATCAAACAATCCGATTCCATATATCCCCATGACCAGCAAAATCCCCCCGACAACTTCTGGGACGAAGGTGCCCGGAGTGGCGAAGCCGAAGTAAAGGCCGAGCAGCCCCAGCATGAGCAGGAGAAAGGCAACCTGGGGATTACTCAGCAAATCCTGCATCTTTTCACCGGGTGTCATGGCGGGGTGGTGGATGGCAGCGCCGGCCGTGCTTAGATGGTACTTCCGGCCTTCCTTTTCTACCACTCGCCCGTCCAGTTGCTTCAGGAGATCGTTCACGTCGGAAGCCAGCAGGTCAATCACGCCGGCCTCCTTGGCCTCCCAGGCGCTTAGGCTCAAGTTCTCGGTGACGAATTTCTCGGCCACATCTTCCGGGCGTCCCTTGGCTTTGGCCAGGCTGCGCAGGTGCTCGGCCAGGAAGGCGGTCGTTTTTTCGCCAGCCGGGCTGGCGCCCTCGGGAGTGAGTTCCACCGGGTGGGCGGCGCCGATGGTGGTCCCGGGGGCCATGGCCGCAATATCAGCTGACAAAACGATGAACGAACCGGCCGATGCGGCAATAGCTCCGGCGGGGGCCACGAGCACGGCCACCGGCAGGGGGGCGTTCAGCAGCGCCTGGTTGATCTTAATGGTGGCATCGACCAATCCGCCGGGGGTATCCATGACAATAAGCAGCAGCTGGACTTCATCAGCCGCGGCCTCTTCAATTTGCCGCAGCAGGTAGCTAAGCTTCCCCGCCGTAATCATCCCCTCCATCTCCACGGCGACAACGGCGCCCGCCTCCCCAGGAGCGGCGGCGAGACTGAACGCGGCCGGAAGCATTAGGAGGGCGGCCAGAAGAAGAAAAAGAGGCAGGATACTCCCCTTTGCAAGTTTGTTCAAGCGAAATGCACCCCCCACGATAGGAACATCGCCCGCTTGTCATTTATCATTATAATAGTAATATTCAAAAAGTTAAAGGGCAATCCGGCACCTTTTGTCAAAAAAGCGGATTCCTCTACTTTTTTCCCTTTTTTAGTAAAGCCAGTCCTCCAGCGCGGAACGGTAGCGGCATAACTCGCCTTCAGTAAAAAACAAGCCTATCTCGCGGCGGGCGCTCTCCGGGGAATCTGAGCCATGGACCAGGTTCTTTTCTACAGAGAGAGCCAGGTCGCCCCTGATTGTGCCCGGAGCAGCCCCCTGCGGGTTGGTGGCACCGATTAGGGCCCGGCACACGGCTACGGCGTTTTCCCCCTCCCAAACCATGGCCACCACCGGCCCGGAGGTAATATATGCAACCAGGCTCTCGTAAAAAGGCTTGCCCCGGTGCTCCGCGTAATGCCGTTCCGCCAGCTCACGTTCCACCTGCATCATCTTGATCGCCACCGGCTGCAAGCCCTTTCTCTCCAGGCGGCTAATCACTTCTCCCACAAGCCCGCGCTGAACGCCATCGGGCTTGACCATCACAAATGTGCGCTCCCTGCTGCTAATAAGGCATCCTCCTTTTATCATGAGGTTAAAGATTAATGCCGCTTGAGGATTGGGCTCTACCCTTCCAGCCCAATCCCCAAGCGGGCCATGCAGCAATCCAACGCTAGAATGTGGTCAGCAGTTGGCTGTCGTCGATAATTTTTCTCTCGGCATCTCTCCGTTCACGCACATCCTTGGGGATGCTGAACATGCCGCGGTGGGTCTCCTCGTCATAAAAGCGCAACTCCAGCCCCCTCTCGGCAATGCGGCTGTCGATAAGTCCCGCTTCATAAAGGGCAGGGTCAAAGTCCCGCGAGGCGATGATATAGCCCCAGTCGGTATTAAAGGAGGGCACGAAAGCATGGTAGGAATAGACATGGGGAAAAACCTGCCTGACGGTGTTGTAGATGGCACAGTGCGCCTCCAGGAAGGCAGAGCTAAAATCGCCTGCCTGCAGCACCACCAGGCCGCCCTCGGCCAGGCGCCGTTTCAGCAGTTCATAAAACTGCCGCGTGAAGAGCTTCAGGGCCGGGCTGCCTTCAACCGGCTCGGGTATATCGACGATGATTACATCGAACAATATATCATTTTTTTCCAGGTATAGCCTGGCATCGTCGATGACCAGCTCCAGGCGGGGATCGTCAAAACTGCCCTGGTGCCAATCCTGAAGGTGCTTGCGGCAGAGTTCGACCACCTCTCCGTCAATATCCACCATCACCGCGCGCTCCACTGAAGGATGGCGAAATATTTCCCGCAAGGTTGCTCCTTCGCCTCCGCCGGCGACAAAAACCTGCCGCGGCAGCTGGTGAAGCAGCATCGCCGGCTGGACTAGCGCTTCATGATAGATATACTCATCGAAAGCGGCGGATTGGATCTTGCCGTCCAGGATGAGAATGCGGCCGTAAAGTTGATTGTCCACAATTTCTGCGTCTTGAAACGATGTCTTCACGCCGGCAACGTGCTTTTCCAGAGCAAACATGTGCGCCGTTGACGGCGAGGTCTGTTCAATGAACCACTTGTATTCAGCCGAAGACAACCGCAAGCCTCCCCACCTAGTAGTCAATAGTTTACCACGGTCTTATGCTGCAAGGGGGCATCAAAGATGCCGCGCTTTATTTCCCTGGCAGTCATATTCTGGGCCGAGAGCTTCTGTTTAAGGTAATCGCACGAAACCCAGGGGTCAACAGTTTGACCGCAGGTAAAGATATCCACAGCCGCGTAGCCGTATTCAGGCCAGGTATGAATGGCCAGATGCGACTCGGATATAACGACTACGCCGCTGACTCCATGGGGACTGAACTGGTGAAAAACGGTCTCCCTTACTTCAGCCCCCGCTTTCAGGGCCGCTGCCACCATATCTTGCCGAATCTGCGCCTGATCGTTCAGCTTTTCCGGCGGGCAGCCATAAAACTCAGCCAAAACATGACGGCCTAAAGCGCTCATCTCCGATACCTCCTTGTAGCTTTTATGGAAAAAGTGTCAGCATACATTTTAACAAACTTCGTCGAAAAGTCAATGAAACGGAAAGTGCAAACTTAGTGCTTCTATGAAAGGCATATCCTTGCTAACAAGCAACCTCTAGTTTATTATATATGTAGTACTGATGCATCAGGATCTACAGTCAGAAAGGGAGATTTGTCATGAGTGATCTGAGCTTCTTATTCAACCCCAAGCAGGTAGCTGTAATTGGAGCTTCGGCCTCACCTCAAAAAATCGGCTACGCCATCCTAAGCAACCTCATTAAAAGCGGTTACCCGGGAAAAATCTACCCCATAAACCCCAAAGAGAAAGAGATCCTGGGGCTGCGCTGCTATCCCAGCATTGACAAGGTGGGAGAGCAGGTTGACCTGGCGGTTATTTCTGTTCCGGCCAAGCTGTGCAACCAGGTAGCCCGGGAATGCGGCGAAGCGGGCGTAAAGGGAGCCATCGTCATCACTGCCGGGTTCAAGGAAATAGGCGGCGAGGGGCTGAAGCTGGAGCGCGAGCTCCAGGCTATCGGAAAGAAGTATAACATGCGCATTGTCGGCCCCAACTGCGTCGGGCTGATGGACACTCACACCCCCCTGAACGCCTCCTTTGCCACCGGCTTCCCTGAAAAAGGAAACATATCTTTTATCTCGCAAAGCGGGGCCATGGTTATTGCCATCCTCGACTGGAGCTTCCAGGCGGGACTGGGCTTCTCGCGCTTCATCAGCCTGGGCAACAAGGCGGACCTCAGCGAAATTGACTTCATTGAAAGCTGCACCGCCGACCCCAACACCAAGGTCATCCTGGTATACGCCGAGGATGTCAGCGACGGGGAAAAGTTCGTCCAGGTCTGCACTGAAGCCAGCAAAGTAAAGCCCATTGTCATCCTTAAATCCGGGACGAGCACTGCCGGGGCGCAGGCCGCCAGCTCGCATACCGGCGCCCTGGCCGGAAGCAACCGCGCCTACGATACCGCTTTCCGGCAAAGCGGGGTCTTGCGTGCGGACAACATGAGCGATCTCTTTTACCTGGGCCGTGCTTTCTCTACCCAGCCCCTTCCCCAAGGCGACCGGGTGTGCCTCATCACCAACTCGGGAGGGCCGGCCATTATTGCCACCGACGCCATCGAGAAGATCGGCCTGAAGATGGCCCGCTTCACCAAGGAAACCATCGACAAGCTGCGGGAAAACCTACCGGCGGAATCAAACATCTATAATCCCATTGACGTGTTGGGCGATGCTCGCGTGGATCGCTTCCGCTTTGCCCTGCAAATGGCTTATGAAGATGAAAACGTGGACAGCATTATCGTCATTCTCAGCCCCACCGCGGTGGCCGAACCGGAAAAAACGGCGGAGGCCGTCCTGGAATACAAGGACAAGTATCCCCACAAGCCCGTTTTTGCCGTCTACATGGGCGGCAAGACGCTGGTCAAGGGCAGGGAGATGCTTGTAAACGCGGGCGTGCCCACCTTCACCTTCCCGGAATCGGCCGTTAAGGCCCTGGAAGGGATGGTCCGCTACGCCCAGTTCAAGCGCGCCAACGACGCCGGTCCTCCCCTCCCGCTGCCCAAGGTGGATAAGGATACCGTCAAGGCTACCTTTTATGATGTGCTCAGGGACAAGCGGGTTTCCCTGCTGGCCCACGAATCATCAAGGGTGCTGGATGCCTACGGCATCCCGGTCAACCGCACTTACCTGGCCACGTCCGTTGAAGAGGCCTGCCAGATCAGCCAGAAGATCGGCTACCCCGTTGTGCTTAAGATATCCTCACCGCGCATTGCCCACAAAACCGACGTGGGCGGCGTGGAGATCGGCCTGCATAATCGCAGCGAAGTGGAGAGAGCGTACAATAGAATCATGGAGCGGGTGCGCCGCTACCTGCCCGATGCGCCCATCTACGGCATCGAGGTCTCCAAGGTAGTTGACGAAGGCGTGGAAGTGATTATCGGCATGTCCCGCGACATCCAGTTCGGGCCGATGATTGCCTTTGGGCTGGGCGGCATCTATGTGAATTTGCTCAAAGATGTCTCCTTCCGCCTGGCTTCCGCCCTGACCACCCGGAAGGCCATCGAGGAGATGATAGCCGAAACGAAGGCCTACAGCCTGCTCAAGGGCTACCGGGGGCAGAAGCCGGCGGACATGGACGCGCTCATCGACGCCATCTACCGGACGGCGCGCCTGGCCCTGGACTTCGAAGAGATCACCGAAATGGATATCAACCCGCTGCGGGTTCACACCAAGGGGGCAACCGGGCTGGATGTGAAGATCACCATTAACCAGATGTAATACTATGAGAACAACGAGGTGAACAAGATGAAGGCGATCTATTTCTCAGGCAAGGCCGGCGACGGGAAGACGGCAACCGCCCTGGGCGTGGGGCTCAAGCTCCAGGAAGAAGGATTTAAAATATCCTACTTCAAGCCGCTGGGCTTCCAAAAAGGGGCGGCCAAGAAGGAAGACGACGATGTGCTGCTGATGCGGGAAGTTTTCAAGCTCCCCTTCCCGAGCAATATCATCTGCCCGGTTACCTTGAATCCCCACTATCTCACCGGCTTTATGCTCAAGGGCAAAGAAAGCATCCTGCCGCTCCTGGATGAATCATTCAACCGGGTGAAGGAGGGCTGCGACGTCCTGCTCATCGACGGCAGCGTCACCCCCCACACCGGCTACAACCAGGGCTTTGACGATTTCAGCCTTGCGGAGCGCTGGGGTGCCGGCGTCATTTACGTCCTCAAGGCGGACAGCGACTTCGATCTGGACATGGGGCTGCTCTACGGCGAGCTTTGGGAATGCCGGAAGATCAGGGTAATCGGCACCCTTCTCAACAACATCTCCCGCACGCAGCTGGATAAAGCAAAGGGCATTTACAAGCCCCTGCTGGAGGAAAAGAAGCTGCCGGTCCTCGGAGTAGTGCCCCGCCAGGAAGAGATCGCCGCTCCCACGGTCGCTGAATTTTGCAGCGCCCTGAACGGAGAAATCCTCGCCGCTCCTGAAAACATGAACCGCATCGTCGAGGATGTAGTTGTCGGGACTATGACCATCGAAAGCGCCCTTACCTACCTGCGGCGTGCCCAGAACAAGGCGCTTATCACCGGCGGCGACCGCAGTGACATGGCGCTGACCGCACTGGAAACAAGCACCTCGGTGATCATTCTCACAGGAGGCCTCTACCCCAACGTCCGCGTTTTAGCACGGGCCGAAGAGAAAGGGGTCCCCGTGATCCTGGTTCATGAGGATACCTACACAACCCTGGAGAACCTGCACAGCGTCTACCGGAGCATCCATCCGGACAACACCGAGGCCATTAAAATTGTCAAGAAGGTAGTCGACAAATACATGGATTGGGAGCCGGTGCTCAATTACATCAGGGGATAATTGGCGTTAGCGCTTTTGGCAGTACATTTTCTGATCCGCAACCTGCAGCAGCTGCTCCGGGTTCTGCCCGTCGGAGGGATACTCGGCAATCCCTCCGCTTAGACCCAGGTGAACCGGCACGCCGTTGAGGTAGTAAGGATTAGCCTTTACCACCCGGAGCAGCCGCTGCAGCGTAAGCTCAGCTTCCTCACCCGCCGCGCCGGGGAGAAGCAGCAGGAATTCATCCCCACCGTAGCGCGAAAGGATATCACCCTTGCGCACCGCCGACTGCAGCACGGCAGCCACATGCCGGATCACCGCATCGCCCACCAGGTGCCCGTAGCGATCATTAACCTCTTTAAAATTATCCAAGTCGATAAAAATAAGGGAGAATGAAGTTCCCTCCTGGCGGCAGCGCGCGATCTCCTCGTTAATGCGCTCGCGGGCGTAGCCGCGGTGGTACAGCCCGGTTAGGGGGTCGCTCACGGAAAAGTTGTATAACTCTTTTCTCAATTGCACTTCATCACCTATCAGCCCGCTGAGGGCCCAGACCGCAAACAAGAGGGTTCCCAGGGAAAAGAAAAGATGCAAGTTGGTGGGATAGGATATGGCCGGGCTATAATTGCCAAAAAAAGCGTTCAGCACCGTAAAGAGGGCGGCAAGCCCGACACCCCATAAGCCGCCTCTTATATTTAAGCGCATCGTGGCAGCCAGAATGGGGATGGCATAGGCCACATGAAAAAAACTTCTGGACCCTCCCGTAATATAAACGAGTAAGCCGATGAGGATGTAGTCGACCAAGTCCAGCCAGAAAACGGCCCGCCATTTCCATTCTTGCCTCGAAATCCAATAAAGCCGCAGAAGGCTATAGAAGATCGCGGCGGCGGTCAAAATCGCCGCCGCTAGCAGGGAATAACGCACATAGGTATGAGCTGCCGCCAGGAAAACAATACAAAACACCAGGTAAAATAAACGGATTTTTCTAAAAATATGGCTGATCTTGGCCTGGCGCCTCAGTTCATAGCTCCAGTAGGTATAGCAACGGCAATCCTTTTTTTCCGCATTTCCTTCCTTAGTGAAGGTGGACATCCTTTCTCACAATCCCACCATTCCTCTTATATAATAAATCTTTGCCAGATGTTTCAGGCATGATGGCACTTGCAGGAGGGCATTAACATAAAGGGCTACACTATTATAAAATAGTGATATCCAATTATAGCAAATATAGTTCACCGGGTAAATATTCGATTAACCTTCGTTTTTTAGTGTAAATTCTTCCCTGAGTTTCTTCTTTCACTTTAAGCGGCTTTTCCTTCATTTTCCTCATAATTGTTTTTATTTCTTCCCTCTAATAATTATTTCCACAGCTTTGCATCGCTTCACCAAGGCAGATGGTTTGTCGCCTCCAGGCATTCTAATAAAGACATGACTTTTTTTTAATCTTCTGATAAACTTTTCGTAGACAAGCCATCCTGCTGATCTATAGAAAAGGAGGAGGTAGTGCAATGATCGGCGGTTACATGGGGAAAGTGCTGGAGGTGGACTTAAATTCCAAGCAGGTGAAGAAATACGCCCTGCCCCATCACATGCTCGAACTTTACGTGGGCAACAAGGGCCTGGGGGCACGTTTGCTCTATGATCTGCTGCCGCCTGCCACGGATCCTCTTTCGGAAAAGAATGTTTTCATCGTTACCACTGCACCGCTGACCGGTTCGGGGGCGCCCAGCAGCAACCGCTTCAATATTACCACCAAGTCGCCGCTGACTGGGACCATCGTCAACTCCAATTGCGGCGGCGATTTCGGTATTCACTTGAAAAAAGCAGGCTACGATGCTTTGATTATAACGGGAAAAGCCGACAGGCCGGTGTATTTGAACATAGACGGCGAAAACGTATCCATCGAAGACGCCGCGGAGCTGTGGGGCCTTGACACCCAGAAGACGCAGGAGAAGCTGCCCCCCAAAACCGGCAAGATAGTCATCGGCCCGGCCGGGGAAAACCTGGTCAAATACGCCTCGGTAATCTCAGAAGAGCGCGTTGCCGGCCGTGGCGGGGTGGGCGCAGTAATGGGCAGCAAGAACCTGAAAGCGGTAGTGGCGCGGGGAGATCAGAAAGTCCGGGTGGCCCACGAAGAAAAATTCAAGGAAATATGCAAAAAATGGCGTGAACTGGCGCGGCAGCACCCGGCCACCGGGGAAGAACTACCCCGCTACGGCACCGCCGTCTTCGTCAACAAGTGCAATGCCACTTTTACCCTCCCCACGCGAAACTATCGCTACGGTACTTTCTCGGAAGCAGACGCGGTGAGCGGCGAAACCCTGGCCGAAAAATACCTGGTGAAGAACATCGGCTGCCGTGGCTGCCCCATCGCCTGCGGCAGGCTGGTTGAATTCAAGGGAAAGAAGATCAAGGGGCCCGAATACGAAACCGTGGGCCTTCTTGGCCCCAACATCATGAATGCCGACTTGATGGCCATCATCGAATTTAATTACCTGGCCGATCTGCTCGGCCTGGACACCATCTCCCTGGGAAATACGCTCGGCTTTGTCATGGAAGCCGGGGAGAAGGGGCTGATTAAGACAAACCTTGCCTTCGGCAAAATTGACGGGATCAGCCAGGCCATCGAAGACATTGCCTACAGGCGCGGCTTCGGGGATGAGATGGCCGAGGGGGTGCGCTACCTTTCCCAAAAATACGGCGGCGAAGAGTTTGCCATCCACGTGAAAGGGCTGGAGATCGCCTCCTATGAACCGCGGGGCGCGGTTGGCCAAGGGCTTGGCTACGCCATAGCCAGCCGGGGCGGCTGCCATATTGGCGGCGGCTACGCCATTTACCTGGAAGCAAATGGTCCCATAACCGTAGATCCCCTCACCCCACTGGGCAAGCCCGGCCTGGTTGTCCTCAATCAGACCACCATGGAGGCGGTGAGCTCGCTGGGCTGCTGTATCTTCACCGTCTACATGTTCCTGCCGCGGCAGCTTCTCGAGCTCAATGCCCGCTCCCCCTTCGCCTCGAAACTAATCCGCGGCACTTTCCTTTATGGCGGCAACCTTATCGGCAGGGCCCTCTCCCTGCCTGCCTGGACGCTGCCCGTGAAGCCGCCCTTTATCATGCTCCCCCAGGTTTGGGCCCACGTCTACTGCACCGGGCAGCGCTTCACCTTGGGGCGGCTCATGGAGCTGGGCAAGCGGGTGGTAAACATGGATCGCATCTTCAACCTGAGAGAGGGCCTCACCGCCCGGGACGACACCCTGCCGGCACGCCTGACCGAGGAACTGCAGCGCAGCGAGGAGCCCAACTCACGTGTGCCCCTGGACAAAATGCTCCCCAAGTACTACCACTTCAGGGGTTGGAGCCGCGACGGCGTTCCCAAGGCGAAAACACTGCGCACCCTGCGCATTGATCCGCAGCAGTCGCACCCGGCCGCGGCAGTTTCTTCAGAAAGCGCCACAACTGGCAGCTAACATCTTTGTCTTAGAAAGGGTGCTGGTGCATGGTTGAAGTAAGATTATATGCCTCCATGAGGGCCGCCGCGGGGGAAAAACGATTTTTCACCGATGCATCTTCCGTAAAAGAACTTCTGCAGCAGGCCGAGGGGCGCTACGGGAAGGAGTTCGCCGCCAGGCTGAAGGTAGCCACCATTCTGGTGAACGGCAAGAATATTGCCCACCTGAAGTGGCGAAGAACGCGGCTGCAGGACGGCGACGTGGTCTCCATCTTCCCGCCCCTCGCCGGCGGCTAACAAACAGCAGGGGCGGGCTTCCACGCCCGCCCCTGGGTTTATTGTCACCACCACGGGCCGGCCATGCTTCGCTCCCGCAGCTGGACCCGTCGAATATCACTTCTCACCCTCTATTTGTCCTTCTGAAAAGTGGGACAACAAGGTACGTCCCCGTTGTCCCAGTTGGAGGTTATTACTTGGCTGCGGCCTTAGCTTCGCAGCTGCACGCCTGCTTTGGCGCCTTCGATTGCGCCCAGAGGATATCGGCCGTTTCAGCCCACCGCTTTGCCGCCGCCTCGCACTTGGCCGTGAGCTCATCAACCGACTCCATGTCTCCGGCCTGCGTGGGGTAGGCTCCGGACTGGTGGACCATCTCCCGCAGCTTCTCGGGGTTATCCAGAAGCGGGCATGGCCGCAGGTGGTTTTGATTGAAGGGCTGATTTTGCCGGTACTGCTCAAAGAGCGGGTTTTTCAAGGCTTCGAGCAGGCTCATGTCCTTGATATTGACGCTGGCATAATGGATAAAGGCGCAGGGTTCCACATCGCCGTGAGCGTTTATGTGCAGGTAGCTCCGCCCGCCGGCAATACAGCCGCAGGTAAATTCGCCGTCGTTCCAGAAGTCCAGCAAGAATATATCTTTGCGTTCCCGGAAGTCGCGGACCTGGTGATACATGAATTCACGCTGCTCGGGAGTAACCATCAACTCCAGGACCGCATCCTTGCCCACGGGCATGTAGGTAAAGTACCAGCCGAAGAGGCAGCCTTTCTCAATCATCAAGTCTACGAATTTTTCGGAGCCGACTATGTCCACGTTTTTGCTGTGGTAGCAGGCCGAAAAGCCGAAGCCGCAGCCATGGGCCTTCAATAGGTCCATGGCCCGGATGACTTTTTGGTAAGTCCCCTTTCCCCGGCGCAGATCGGTCTCCTCTTCAAAGCCTTCAATGCTTATGGCCAGCATCAGGTTCCCCACCCTGACCAGATCCTTGCAAAAATCTTCGTCCACCAGGGTGGCGTTGGTAAAAGCGAGGAACATGCAGTCATCATGCTTTTCCGCCAGCCTGATGAGATCGTGTTTGCGGACCAGCGGCTCGCCGCCGGAATAAAGATACATGTAAATACCGAGTTCTTTCCCTTCACGGATGATGCGATCAAGAGTCTCATAGCTCAGCGCATCGCCTTTCGCGTATTCAGCCGCCCAGCAGCCGGTGCATTTTAGGTTGCAGGCCGCCGTGGGGTCCATGAGTATGGCCCAGGGGATGTTTATCCCATGCTTCCTGGCGATCTTCTCCTTTACCGGCAGTCCGGCCAGGGAGGCGTTCACAATGAAGTTCACCAGGAACTTCTTCTGAATATTGGAATGAAGATCGTTCACAAAGCGTCGATACAGTTGGAACCAGTTATTTCTCTCCTCCCCGATCTTTCTGAAAGTCTTCACCATCTCCTTGTGCTCAGGCTTTACCGCTATTTTATCGGCCCAGTTCACCAGTTTGAAGTAATTGTTAATCGGGTCTTTTTCCAGGTACCTCAAACCTCTCCTGATGGCCATCGCTGAAGCCATTTGCTTTAAAGAGAGCATCCTGATAGACCTCCTTTTTTATGCATGCTGCAGAATTTTAATCGACACAGGTGCCAATAAAAGTGTAAAATTTTTTAGGCTCTCAACCCCTCGATGATCAAGTGGAGATTTTGCAAATGGCCGCTCATCTCGCCCGGCTCTGCGAAGGGCAGAGACAACATCAATGATTCCATCAGTGTTTCCAGGGTGAAGGCCATGCTTTTTGTATTATGCAGCGGTTTAATCTGCTTAGACCTGAAACCTTTTTCCAGTAAATTATAAAAAACATCCTGCAGCTCCAGCGATTTTTTAACCTTCTTTAGGAGTTGGTGATTCTCTCGTTTCAGGATCAGCGCCAGTTCCAGCAGCAGGGAGATCTCGCTGCTTTTTTTGCTGCTGCGCAGCAGGAACCTGGAGAATATTTCTTTAATTTTTCCCAGCACATCAAGCCCGGGATCCTCAAGAATGCTCCGGTATTCATCCTCAAAGAGCTGGTTGATCTGCTTCACCGCGTACATGAAAATTTCATCCTTGTTCCTGAAATACTGGTATATGGTGGTTCGTCCTATGGAGCATCTCCGGGCAACCTCGGCAAAAGTGGCCTTGTGATATCCGCGCTGGATAAACACGGGGATCGCTTCCGCCAAGATCTGTTGCTTCATTTCCTCCACGTTTACTACCTTGGGCATTTCCTCACTCTTTCATCGACACCTGTGTCAGTAAAATTATATCACTGCGGCAGAGCTTGTCAAGAATTATGCGTCATGT
>JAAZIN010000009.1 GCA_012800855.1 Bacillota bacterium | reverse complement strand
GCCTTGAACAGTCGACTTGCACTGCAACGACGTTTGCTGCGTACACAAAAAAGCAGGCGACGGCTCTTTGCTTTTATTTCGCCATCGGATCCCGGTTTCCTCTCTTGAACGCCGGTTTAATACTATTTCCATGCAGGAACGGCATTGGCTGGGTGTAAGAGGGTTGGCCTCTGCTACTTTTCGGCGGCCGGCTGGGAAATCATGTAGTACTGAATGAAGAGGGCTATGCCCAGGCCGAGGAGGAGGTCGCCGATGCTGATGACCTTGTCGACGCGGTAGGGAATGGGGATCTGGTCGCCCAGCAGGGGGAAAAGCGATTCATCTGTCAACACCGTGTGCAGGGGGCTGGCGGTACCGCTTAAGAGCCCCTCTTGCATGGGCGGCGTGAGAAAGGCGGGGTTTACGGGCATGAAGCCCCCGTTGGCGGCAATGACAATGAGGTTGAGCAAAAGGCCCAGCCCCATGAGGATCATGCCCCACTGGGACCGGTTTAAAAAGACAAAGGCCAGCAAGGGGAGGTAGGAAATAAGGTGCAGGTAGGGGGCGGCTGGAGCAAAAAGCGACCAACCCAGGTTGAAATCGATCATGATGGCCAGCTTGATGGCCAGGGCCAGCAGGACCAGGGCCCAGCCGGCCAGCTTTACCCCTGCAAGATGCCGGAGCTGGCCACGGCGCAGCCAGCCGATGACCAGGCCGAGCAAGATGGCTTCGATGAGCATGTTGAGGTCACTCCGTTTCCTTTTATTAAATCCCCCCGTACCCCCTTTTCAAAGGGGGGAAGAGAGGGCCATGGCACGCCGGAGAGGATTGAACGGCCCTCAGAGGGGCACCCATGGGTCGCTTGCGAGCTGTTTTATCAAATCCCCCCGTCCCCCCTTTTCAAAGGGGGGGAAGAGAGGGCTATGGGCCGCTTGCGGGCGGGCGTGGAAGCCCGCCCCTAGGGATGCAGGGCCGGGGCGTGTGTCCGGCTATATGGAGGGCTAGAGTTCGGTTTCAGCAACGATCATCTGCTCGCTTGGGGCCATGCCAGCGCCCCCTGTTTTCCCGTCCAGGTTTAGCCGCGGTATGATGCGGATGAAAGCTTCCGCTATGCGGGGGTCAAATTGCGACCCTGCCCCTTCCCTTATTTCCCGTATGGCCGTGGTGACATCCATGGCCCGGCGGTAGGAGCGGTCGCTGGTCATGGCGTCAAAGGCATCGGCCACCGACAGGATGCGCGACCCTTCGGGAATAAGCTCTCCCATGAGGCCGTCGGGGTAGCCCCGCCCGTCCCATCGTTCGTGGTGGTGCCTGATGATTTCGGCTCCGCCGGCCAGGAATTTAATATCTTTAATTATGGTGGAGCCGATAAGGCTGTGTTCCTTCATCTGGGCGTACTCGGAGGCGGTGAGCTTGCCCTTCTTTTTCAAGATGGCTTCGGGGATGGCCACCTTTCCCAGGTCGTGAATGAGGGCGGCATACCGCAGGAGCTCCACCTTATCCTCCGTCCATCCCATTTCGCGGGCCAGGGCCGTGGCGTAGGCGGCCACCCGTGACGAATGGCCCCTGGTGTAGGGATCCTTGGCGTCAATGGTTGCCGAGAGGCTGCGGATGGTGTCGAGAAAGGCCTGCCGCATGTTCATGTAAGAGATAAATGACTGCCGGGCGATAAGCATGGGGATTAAAAATAGTACCAGGCCCCAAATGCCTATGTTTTGATAAATAAGGGCGATGACCAAGCCCAGGGGGGCCATGCCGATAAAACTGGGCGCTAGCTGCTTGATGTTGGTCATCCAAATGGAATAAGGCCGCTCCTGCCGGGTCAGGGCGATAATGAAGGTGACAAAAAAGCTGTTCAGAAGAAAACAGAGAAACAGCGGAACCAGCGCCGCCGCCAAGTAGTATAGTGAAAAATCCAGCGGGCCGGGGCGGAGCAGCTGAAAGGCCCGCGCCGCCGCACCGGTTGTAAGGGCAAGCTGGGCGGCGTTGAACAGGTACTGGACGGGGCTCCTCCCCTTGCGCAGGGATAAAAGATCGCCCAGCACGCTGATGATTACGACAATGAGGGGTTGGAAAATAAGGATGGCGGCAAAGGTGACGGCAAAACTGACAGAGACAACCACCCCGTGGGAGAGCTTGACCGGAAAGGAAGCGGGCAAAAAAACGAGAAAGAGAAAAAACAGGAAAGAGCCCCAGTTCACGTCAGCCCAGCTAGTAATGGAAAAGAGGTAAAGAAACAGGCCCAGTGCGGCCGTGCCCAGGAGAAAAAGATAAATTTTTGCCGCCAGTGGTAGAGACGTTTTCACGAAACCTGCTCCTTGTCAAGCCGAAGCCGGGAGCAGCAATTTATCTTAACCCCACGTGAAAAATGCCCCGCCGGCGAGAAGCAAGCAGGCCAGCGCGATGAGAACCTTGAGGATTGCACCCTTCATGGCTACGCCTCCTTTAACTGGTTCTCAGCGGCTTCCGCTGGGCCGCCGGTGCGCTCCGCTCGTTTTCCGCTCAAAGTTAAAGGATAAACGTGCTCCCGGCTTCAAAAATTTTTAAACCCGGCTCCCGGGCCACGAACTCCGCCTAACCGCGTCCAGCGCTGCCCGGGCGGCCGCCTCCATATCGTCACCCCTGTTCAGGGCGATACCCGGTAAAATCTCCTCCACCTGCCCCATGCAGTGAGAGATGACCACCGCAATTGCTTCCTGGCCGGCAATACGAATTTTCTGGACATCAGCGGCAATAAACCTGCTACCGCCCCCCAGGAACTGCTCCACGGAGCGCAGCGCGGCCTCCGCCGCCAGGCGCGGGCGGTATGGCCTGCTATTGGGACCCGTAACCGTGGCTGCAAACTCGTCGCCCAAATTGATGGCTACCGTAATCTCTATTTCTTCACTGCTCGAAGAACAGCTAATTCTTTCCAGCTCCAGGGGCAGGCCGGACAGGGAAAATTTGCTTGCCTCGCCCAGCTGAACGACGCTTATCTGCTTGTGATCCAGGGACGCCCCCAGCTTGATGAGCACTGCCGATTCTATGTCCCTGACAATCTGCTTGGGCGTGCGGGAATGATCGGCCAGGACATGGATCTCGGCAATGTTCTGGTTTTCACACACAACCTGCGCCGAGAGAACTCCCTTTACCTGAGAGATCACCGCTTCGATTTCCCTGGGGCCAAACCCGGTTTTGCTCGAAATGAGATGCCCTCCTCTACAATGCGGATTTTACACTTTTCTACAAGCTATGACAAGACATTCATTAATATCCTTTTATTCTATTCTACCTCGAAAGCGTTTTTCCTTTTTTTATCAACACCAGTTGACTTAAAATTTGAAAAATTTTTTAGAACATGGCGTAATTAAGGCCAGAACTGTTAAAAACTGCTGGGGAACCTTTTAAAAGGGGCTCTTATTCCCGGATGAGGAGGCGCTCTATTCTCTCCGCCCTGCCTGCGGAATTGATGGTGCAGCAGACGGCGGAGAACTGTCTCTTCCCCCCGGCCGGCTTGATGCGCACCGGCAGCTGGGTAAGAAAATACTTCAAGACGGCCTCGCGATCGGCCCCGATGACCCCTTCATCATAGCTGCCGGTCATCCCCACGTCGCTGATGTAGGCGGTGCCTCCGGGGAGGATGAGCTCATCGGCCGTCTGTACATGGGTATGGGTGCCCAGGAGGGCGCTGGCCCTTCCATCAACATGCCAGCCAGCGGCAACTTTTTCCGAGGTGGCCTCGCCGTGGAAATCAATGACGATGACGGGGGTGGAGGCCCTGGTTTTGGCGATCTCCGCATCAAGGGCCCTGAAGGGGCAGTCTAAATTATGGGAGGAGTATATTCTGCCGCAGACATTGATGACTCCAACGGCGGTGCCGTCACGGGCCCGGTAAACGGCGGAACCCCTTCCCGGGGCGCCGGGCGGGTAGTTCGCCGGCCGCAGGATTCTTTCATCAGTGTCCAGGAGGGGGTAAATTTCTTTCTGGTTCCAGATATGGTTGCCCGAGGTGATGACATCCACGCCCGCGGCGAAGATCTCCTCCGCCACCGCTCCCGTCAGCCCCACCCCGCCGGCGGCGTTTTCGCCATTGGCGATGGCCAGGTCCACTTCATACTCCTCCCTCAGCCGGGGAAGAAGCTCCTTCAAAAATGAGCGGCCCGGCGAACCGAAGATGTCGCCAATAAACAGCAGGTTCATTTATCCGCCCCGCTCTGCAATTCCTTTCAGCCGGACCCGCTTCCCTGGAGGGAAGCAAAGCGGCGGCCGGGATATTCCAAGCTACGCTGCACAAGGCCCAAACGGCAGCGTCAACTTTCAGCTACTGAAAGTATAAAGGCCTTTGGCGGGCTGGGTCAAGCACGGCACGGAGCGATCGCCGGCCCCGGAAAAAAGTTTGTAGAATAAGACAACCTTAATCCATCATAGGCTGATCATAAAGGAGGGGTCCGGCGGTGAGCAGAAAAAGGGAAAATTTGACCATCGCAGACGTGAAGACGTTGGAAGACGGTGAAAAAACCCGGCTGGTGGAGTACTGCAAAAGCATTTTTTCCGACGAGGCGCTGAAAAACAGGGCGGGAGCCACAAAGAGCGTCATTCTCACCCGGGAAGACGGCTTCCAGTACAGGCTGGTGGCGGAGCAGGAGAAAAAGAGGGAGATGAAGCCCATCGAAAGCATCGTGAAGGAACTAGGCCTATCCAGGGAAGCCTCGAAGAAATTGATCAAGGATTTCCAGGCGGGAAAAATAAAGAGGTATCACCTTGCCGATATCAAGGCCCACTCCGACGTGCTGGAGAAGCTGACGCCCGCCCAGCAGAAGAAAGCCATTGACATCATCGTCGCCAACCGGAAAAATTTCTACCAGGCCAACAAGGAAGAGCTCTCCCTCTTCCAGCTGGGCAGCGGCCAGGCCGGCACCTATCTCATCGATCTATGGTACCACGGCCTGCTCCGCACCCTGGAAAAGCTGGAGAAAATGCTGCAAGTTGATGGCGATGTTGTCGCGGAGGCCGATCCGGAGCAGAAAAAGCAGTTAAAGAAATGGTTCAGGCGCGCCGACAAGTTGATCGCAGGAATTAAGCCTGCGCTCGATTAACCTCCTCGCCCTGCCCGTAAGCACAGCTCTTTCCCCTGCTGCCCTTCGCAAGCAGGTAAAGCTTTTTACCTTCTTTAATTGCTTGCTGCCGGAACCGGCAGCAAGGTGTCAAGGCTCATCCTTTATCCCATTGGCTATAAGCCGGGTATCTTTTCCCCAATCGTCATTTTTAGATAGGAACAGCTTATTAAATGGAATAGTACGTTTGTTTTAAATCATGCAGGATTATAAGCGAATTTAGTATAATTTAAGACTGGCTGCAGTTTTTGTAAAGGCAACGGGCTAAATTACACGAGGAAGGAAGTGCATGAATGAACCCGGTTGTGCTGCTAATTCCTTTCTATTTCCTCTTTCCCGTCCTGGTGATTTATCTATGCTACCGCTTTCCGCTGGTCAATAAAATAGGAGCGGTGATCCTCTGCTACCTCGCCGGCATGCTGGTGGGCAATTTTCTGTCCCTGCCGCCGGCAGTGGCAGGACTGCAGGATACTCTCTCTTCGGCCGTTGTCGCCCTGGCGCTGCCGCTGCTGCTCTTCTCGATGGATGTAAGGGCCTGGTTCCGCCTGGCCGGAAAGTCCACCCTGTGCATGCTCCTGGCGACGATAGCCATCATCGTCGTGGCTTTCGGGGGATTTTTAATCATCCGCGATAAGGCTCCCTACGCCTGGCAGCTGGGGGGGGATGGCCGTGGGGCTATACACCGGGGGCACGCCAAACCTGGCGGCAATAAAGACAGCGCTGCATGTCGACACCGATGTTTACATAACCATGCATACATACGACACCGTGATCTCGCTAATCTATATCCTCTTCCTCTGCTCGGTGGCCCAGAGGCTCTTTGGCCTTATTCTCCCCAGGTTTGAAAGCAGGGGCAGCGCTGCCGTACTGGAGGGCAACGCCGAGGATGAGGCCATCGATTCCTATAGGGGAATCTTCAGCCGGAAAATCTGGCCGCCCCTGCTGGGGGCCTTTGCGGTGGCCATCGTAATTCTCGGTGCTTCTATGGGCTTGGCCGAACTGTTCCCGGAAGATCACCGCACTGCCGTAACCATCCTGGCCATTACCACCCTGGGTATCGCCTGCTCCTTCATCCCGCAGATCAGGCAGATCAAGAAAACCTTCCAGGCGGGGATGTACCTGATTTATGTTTTCTGCCTCGTGGTCGGTTCCATGGCCAACCTAAAAGAGCTTTTTACCCGTGTGAACTGGCCGATCTTGCTTTTTGTCACCTTCTGCATTTTTGTTTCGCTGTTGCTGCACGTGCTGTTATCCAGTATTTTTAAAATAGATACGGATACGTTGATCATCACTTCCACTTCAGCAATCTGCTCGCCGCCCTTTGTCCCCGTTGTGGCCAACGCCTTGAAAAACAAGGAAATTATTTTGTCGGGACTCTACACCGGGATTATCGGCTATGCCATCGGCAATTATGTCGGTATTACCTTTTCTTATCTCTTGAAGTCATTTTTCTAAAAAAATGAACAACGGAGGTAACAGCAATGAATAACGGCAAAACCTTGGCCATACCGGAAAAGGGCCTCCCCCGGGATGAAGTCCTGGAGCTGCTGCGCAGCTTTAAAGAGGGTGACGCCAACTACAAGGATTCGAAAACCTGGAGCCTGGTCTATTACCTGGGCGAGGAGCACACCCGCTTCCTGGTTGACGCCTTCGCCCTCTTTTTCTCGGAAAACGCTCTCAACCCCATGGCCTTCAAAAGCCTGCGGCGGCTGGAACACGAAGTGGTCCGGATGACGGCCTGGCTGCTGAACGGGGACGACAGTGTTGTCGGAGTCATGACTTCGGGGGGCACGGAGAGCTGCCTGCTGCCGGTGATGACTTACCGCGACATGGCCATGTCCAAGAGGTCGTTCCGTTCGGGCATGCCGGAGATGATTGCCCCGGAATCTGTGCACGTGGCCTGGGAGAAGGCGGCGCGCTACTTCGGGGTGAAGATGGTCCATGTTCCCCTGCGGAGCGACCTGCGGGTCGACGTGGACGCGGTAAAGAAGCGGATCAACAGGAATACCATTCTCATTGTGGGCTCGGCGCCTTCGTACCCGCACGGGGTCATCGACCCCATTGCCGAGCTGGGCGCGTTGGCCCAGGAGAAGGGGATCCCCTTCCACGTGGATTGCTGCCTTGGCGGATTCATGCTGCCCTTCGTGGAGCGTCTGGGCTATGAAATACCGCCCTTTGATTTCAGGGTCCCCGGGGTCACCTCCATCTCGGCGGATGTCCACAAGTACGGCTACAGCGCCAAGGGGGCCTCGGTGCTCCTGTACCGTAACATGGACTACCTGAAACACCAGTTTTTTGTCTATGAAAACTGGCCCGGGGGCATCTTCATCTCGCCGGCGCTGCTCGGGACCCGGCCCGGCGGGGCCATTGCCGCCGCCTGGGCGTCAATAAAAGCGCTGGGCATGGACGGCTACCTGGAGCTGGCCCGCAAGGTCATGGAGACGACGGCCGCCCTGCAGGAGGGAATCCGCTCCATTCCCGAACTGGAGGTCATGAGCAACCCCGAAATGAGCGTCTTCGCCTACACGTCGAACTCGAAAAAGGTCGATATCTTCGCCGTGGGCGACCAGATGGAGGAGAAGGGCTGGCTTGTCGACCGGCTGCAAAGGCCCGAGGCGCTGCATGCCATGGTCACCCCGCTGCACAAGCGAATCGTGGACCAGTTCATACTTGACCTGAAGCAGTCGGTTGAAAAGGTGCGGGACAATCCTTCGCTGGCCAGAAAGGGAAACGCCGCCCTATACGGGATGATCGCCAGGGTGCCGCTGCGGGGCATGGTGAAAAAAGAGGTCCTGAAAATGATGGAGAAGCTCTACGGTCCCGAGATGATCATGCCCTATTAAACACAAATGGAAAAACGATACAAATAGTAAGGGTTGCCCCATGAGGCAACCCTTCAGTTTTTCCAGCTAATCTTACCACGGGTTCACTAATTAGACAATTAATTTTTCCGGGAGGCAGTCTCTACCGCTGCCGAGAGCAAAGTGATCGTGCAGGGTTCTCACGGCAGCAGCGAGGTCGGGACGGCGGATCAAGAGCGAAATGGAGATGTTGGAATCGGCCGTTTGCAGGATGGTGATACCCTTCTCATTCAGGGCGCGGACTACGCGCGCCATCACCCCGGGGACACCGCGCATGCCGAAGCCGATTACCGAAACCTTGGCGCAATCCCTTTCCACGCGAAAGTTGACGCCCAGCTCCTCCAGCACCGCCGTGGCCCGGGGCAGGGCATCTTCCTTGATGGTGAATATCTTCCGGAGAGGGAAGACGCTGATGAGATCGATGCTGATGCCCGCTCCGGCCAGGCTGTCAAAAAGCCTTACTTCCAGTTCGGGATCGGGCTGCTCGAACTCGATCACGAGCTGCACAATGTCGAAAACATGAGCGATGCCGGTAACCACCCGCCTCGGGCCGGGGCTAAAACCGGCCGCAGCACCTTCCTGGATGCCCGAATTGATGAGGGTGCCGGGGCCCTCATCGGTCAAACTGCGCACTACCAGGTTAAGGTTGTGCTTCATGGCCAGTTCAACAGCCGGCGGGTGGATGACCCGGGATCCCTCGTAGACGAGCTGGCATGCTTCGCTGTAGGTCATCTGGGGGATGATCCGCGCTTCTTTCAACAATTGGGGGTCGGCCGTGGCGATGCCGTTTACATCGGTGTAAAGCTCCACCAGCTCGGCCTGCAGCGCCGTGCCCAGGATTACCGCCGTGGTATCGCTGCCCCCGCGGCCCAGGGTGTTGATCTCGCCGTCGGGGGTAATTCCCTGGAAGCCGGCCACGACAGCAACTTCGCCCTCCTCCAGGCAGCGCTTGATTCGCTCCGGGTTGCAGGCCACAACCTGGGCCTGGCCGTAGCATCCGTCGGTGGTGAGGCCGGCCTGGAAGCCGGTGAAAGCGCGCGCTTTTATCCCGCCTTTATGTAAGGTGGCGGCCATCACCACCGCGGCTATGATCTCCCCGCAGTGCATGATCAGGTCCATCTCCCGCAGGGGAGTCTGGGGGTAGATGTTCTCAGCCAGCTTTTTTATGGTGTCAGTGGCGTAGGGATCGCCGTCGCGGCCCATGGCTGAGACTACCGCCACGGGCTTGTAGCCGCTCTCCAGGGCCTGCCGGATGCGCCTGGCGGCGGCTTCGCGGACCCGCTCGTTGGCCGTGCAGGTGCCGCCAAACTTCTGCACAATGATCCTCATGTAGGCTTCCAACTCCCGAGTTTTAACTTGCTACAGGAGCAGTTCGGCGATCTGAATGGAGTTGACGGCGGCGCCTTTGCGGATATTGTCGGCCACGACCCAGAGATTGAGCCCAAAGGGAACGGTGTGGTCGGTGCGGATGCGCCCGACGAATACCTCGTCGCGCCCGCTGGCGTGGAGCGGCATGGGGTAGGTCAGGGTGGCGGGATCGTCCATGACCACCAGCCCGGGCGCCTTGGCCAGGAGTTCGCGGGCCTCCTCCGGAGAGAGGGACGACTGCAGCTC
This sequence comes from Bacillota bacterium, assembly GCA_012800855.1. Lineage (GTDB taxonomy): Bacteria > Bacillota > Dethiobacteria > DTU022 > DTU022 > JAAZIN01. The sequence continues at coordinate 3,216 of JAAZIN010000009.1, read as the reverse complement.
CACGTTCAGGGCCATGGAATGGCCGTTGAGCACCGGCACGCGCACCGTCGTGGCCGTTACGGGCAGGTCGGGAAGCCCCATTATCTTCCGCGTCTCCCGGACCATCTTCATCTCTTCCTTGCAGTAGCCGTTCTCCTCGAAAACGTCCAGCTGCGGCACCAGGTTGAAGGCCAGCTGGTGGCAGCGGGCGGCTCCCTTGTGGGGGATGTATTCGGCGGTGATCTCTTCCCCGGCCAGGTAAGCCCGGCACTGCCCCAGCAGCTCTTCCACCGCTTCCCTGCCGGCCCCGGAGACGGCCTGGTAGGTGGCCGCCACCACCCTCTTCAGCCCGGCGGCCTGGTGCAGCGGCTGCAGGGCCACAACCATCTGGATGGTGGAGCAGTTGGGGTTGGCGATGATACCGCGGTGCTGGTGCACCGTTTCGGGGTTTACTTCCGGCACCACCAGGGGGACGTCTTTCTCCATGCGGAAGGCGTTGCTGTTGTCAATGACAATGGCGCCGTGCCGTACCGCTTCCGGGGCCAGCTCCCTGCTAATGGCTTCGCCGGCGCTGAAGAAGGCAAAATCCACCCCGGCAAAGGACTGCGGCCGGGCCTCCTCCACGGGGTATTCCCGGTCGCCCACCTTGATTTTGAGATCCTTGGAGCGGGCCGAAGCAAGGAGCTTGAGACCGGCCATGGGGAAATTCCGCTCCACCAGGACATCGACCATGGTCTGGCCAACCATGCCCGTGGCGCCTACTACCGCCACATTGTATTTTTTCGCCATAACTTCTCCTCCATTTCTTTATCTATTTTATGGAACTGGCAGGATTGCGGTTACCTGCTTTTACACCATTTTATATCACCCGCAAGCTCCGGGGTGAATGCGCGAACATAAATTGGGTTATCTGCCGGGTAAATTGCATGTATTTTAACATGAAAAGGTCTCTCCGGGCAAGAGATTGAAAGAGGATAAGTGGATAGTAAGAGCTTTGATGTGATATGGCATGGTGTGGGCATGCGCAGGAGCAAAGCATGCCTCGCCCGCGGTTACAGCAAAGCTAGAACAGCCGGCAAAAGGCCGGGCCGGGCATGCCCGGCCCTGCGATGATGGCAATATGGAACGCGATATATAACGGGCGGGCGTGGAAGCCCGCCCCTACCATTATATCCCATCTGCCTCCCGCGACGATAGCAGGCAGGGGTGGATGCCCGCCCTAGGGGTTGTTCACCGCGCCCATGAAGAGGATGGCCCCAGTTTTGTTGTCGGTGATGGTGAAGAAAAAGGGCCGATCCACAACCATGCGGAAGCGCTCCGGTTCCGGCTGCAGGGAGGTTACCCGCACTTCCACCGAGGTCACCGCCGCCGCCTCGGTTCCCTTTTCATTCACGTCAATATATGTCTTGTGCTTAACCTCGCTGATATACAGCTCCGGCGGCACGGGGCGCATGCCGCTGAAATCGGCGCGCTGCGGGTCAAAGGCCGGCCCCATTCCCAGTCTTTCCAGGATTTCTTTTAACGAAGCCTCGTACTCAAACTTGAACCGGGGCAGCCCGATCTCGCCCTCCATCTCCCTGAAGGAGAACTGCCAGTCAGCCCAGTTGTCCGGGGTCAGCTTCTCCAAGAAGACCGCCAGGGAGCTCTCCCGCGCCGGCAGGTAAATGTCCATGCTGATCCGCTTATTCTTCCCGTAGGGAAGGCTGACCGCTTCAAAGCCTTCACCCCGGAAATAGCGGTAGCGGTCTTCCTGGAACATCACCGGGTGATATTTCGTCTCCCCATCGGGGAGCTCAAAGGGTATTTCCCGGGTCATATTGGGCTTGAATTCCTGAGACCAGGAACCGTGGAAGTAGATGGCGTTGATGAGGAAAAGAACCGTCAGGGAATCGATGGGGCCGTCAATTATCTTTTCGATTTTGCCCCTGGTCTGCTCCCTCACCCATTCGTTGATCGTCTTCACGGACTGGGGAAGGTTGAAATCGAGCTCGCGGATTTCGGCATCAAAATAGTCGCGGTTGCGCTGCAGGAAATCTTCATTGAAGGAAACACCCTGGCGCGACCAGAGGGAATTGGCAATGGCCAGCTCCACCTTGGGGTCGGGGTTCTCCAGGATGCTTTTAAGATCGGCAAAGGCCCCGTTGAGGTCGGGGAGAGCCATGCCCTGCAGCTGCAGCGTCTCCATCATCGCCTGGAAGGTCTCCCCGGCGGCCCCGTTTGCGGTCATGGCCAGGGCCATGGAGATGCTGGCCGGCGAGATGAAGATATTCCCGCGGGGATTTTTCTCAAAGAGAGCGCGGAAGACATTGAAGCCAAAAGCCCTGCTCCCCTCCACCAACCTCTCGTCTACATGGCTGGCCGGCTCGGCGGCGACTTCTTTAGGGTGAAAGCCCAGGTGCTCCATCACTTGACAACCGCCCAGAAGCAGCGGTATGGCCACCGCAAGAAACAGCAAGGTAAGGCTGGATCTGCGCCGAAAGGACATGCCATCATCTCCCTTAAAGCTGATCTTCCTGTTAAATAGACCGCCATTATAACCCTCCGGTTCCCCCGCCACACGGCCGATGATTCAATCCGCCGTCCCGGCGGAAGGGTTCTCTTCCGGGGCCAGCGCGGCAATCACCGGCCGGTAGCGGCCGCTCTTCTTGACGCGGCGGTCCCAGAGGCTGATAAGTCCAAAGATGAGTCCCATGAGAAGCAGGCCTGCTCCAGCGGCCACCGGCTCCCGGGCGCCTTCCCAGCCCCAAGCGGAAGCGATTTCAAAGCCCAGGAAGATCCCCGCCACCAGCCCGGCCAGGGGCACCAGGTAAAGCATAAAGGCGATAAAGAGGGCCTGGCGGTCGTCCATCTCCACGATGACGCTCTGCCCTTTTCGCGCCCGGATGGGGTTCGCAGCTTCCACGTAATGATCCCGTCTGTCCGCGGCGCCGAGAAGGCCGCCGCAGCGGCCGCAGTTTTCACAGGAAAGGTGGCGCCGCAGGCGCACCACCGCCGTCTCGCCCTTTTCCTCGACAACCGTACCGATCCGCTCCACCAGCACCACCCAGTTATGGCTTCTCTTGATAGTATTTTAGCACCGTTCGCCCCGGATGCAAAATGGCAAAAACGCAGGTGATCGCGTCAAGACACTGTAGGTTTAAAAGAACCTCACATTCAACTTAGATCGCCATTTGTTTGTTTAGTCCCTTTAATGCCATGCGGGTCAAGCTGCTTCGGCCATTGAAAAGGGGAACGTTG
>JAAZIN010000059.1 GCA_012800855.1 Bacillota bacterium | reverse complement strand
CTCTTCGTCGGCAGCGCCAAAGCCGAGCGTGCGGTGCAGCGACGTGGCCCCCACGTTGGAGGTCATGATGATGACCACGTTGCGGAAGTCCACGGTGCGCCCCTTCCCGTCGGTGAGCCTGCCGTCCTCCAGGATCTGCAGCAGGACGTTGAAGACATCGGGGTGCGCCTTTTCGATCTCGTCAAAGAGCACCACCGAGTAGGGCTTGCGGCGGACCTGCTCCGTGAGCTGACCACCTTCTTCATAGCCCACATAGCCCGGCGGAGCGCCGATAAGGCGGGCCGCCGTATGTTTCTCCATGTACTCGGACATGTCGAGCCGGATCATGGCCCGCTCATCGCCGAACATGGCCTCGGCCAGGGCTCGCGCCAGCTCGGTCTTGCCCACGCCGGTGGGGCCGAGGAAGATGAAGGAACCCACGGGGCGGTTGGGATCTTTCAGGCCGGCCCGCGCGCGCCGGATGGCCCGGGCCACCGAGGCCACCGCCTCGTCCTGCCCGACGACCCGCTGGTGCAGGATATTCTCCAGGTTGAGCAGGCGGGCCGACTCTTCCTCGGTAAGTTCTTTAACGGGAATGCCGGTCCAGCTGGAGACGATTTGGGCCACATCCTCGGCAGTAACCATGGAGAGATCGGCGGTGCCGATGCGCTGCTCCCACTCCTTCTTCAGCTCGGCAAGCTCTTCCTTGATCTTTCTCTCCTGGTCCCGCAGCTCGGCCGCTTTTTCAAACTCCTGGTTTCGCACCGCCGCCTCCTTCTCCGCGCGCACGTTGGCCAGCTTCTCCTCGATCTGCTTCAGATCGGGAGGCGCGGTGTAATTGCGGATGCGGACTCTCGATGCGGCCTCGTCAATTAAGTCGATGGCCTTGTCCGGCAGGAAGCGGTCCGAAATGTAGCGGTCGGAGAGGTTCACCGCCGCCTCGAGGGCTTCATCGGTAATCTTTACCTTGTGATGCGCCTCGTAGCGGTCGCGCAGCCCCTTCAGGATGGCCAGGCTCTCCTCCTTGGTGGGCTCGCCCACGAGGATGGGCTGGAAACGCCGCTCCAGGGCGGGGTCCTTCTCGATATACTTGCGGTACTCGTCCAGCGTGGTCGCCCCGATGCACTGCAGCTCCCCGCGGGCCAGAGCCGGCTTGAGAATGTTGGAGGCGTCGATGGCTCCCTCGGCGGCTCCGGCCCCGATAATGGTATGGAGCTCGTCGATGAAGACCATGACGTTGCCCGCCTGGCGCAACTCGGTGAGCAGCTTGCGCAGCCGCTCTTCAAATTCGCCGCGGTACTTGGTCCCGGCGACCACCGCCGCCAGCTCGATGGTAACCAGCCGCTTGCCGCGCAGGATGTCGGGCACATTGCCCTCGACAATCCGCTGGGCCAGGCCCTCGGCAATGGCCGTCTTCCCCACGCCCGGTTCGCCGATAAGGCAGGGGTTGTTCTTGGTACGGCGGCTTAAAACCTGGATCACCCGTTCAATTTCCTTCTCCCGGCCGATGACCGGATCCAGCTTCCCCTCGCGGGCCAGCTTGGTCAGGTCCCGGCCGAAGGCATCCACGGTGGGGGTTTGCGGGGCGCCTTTGCCTTCCGCAGAAGCCTGGCCCGCGCTCTCCTCTCCCCCCAGTAACTGGATGACCTCCTTGCGGGCCCGCTTCAGGTCAATGCCCAGATTGGTCAGGACCTGGGCGGCGATGCCCTCGCCTTCGCGGAGCAGGCCGAGCAGGATGTGCTCCGTGCCCACGTAGTTGTGCCCCAGGTTCTGGCTCTCTTCAATGGAGAGCTCCACCACCCGCTTGGCGCGCGGGGTATAGGTAATCCCCTGGAAGAAGAGCTTGTCGCCCCTGGGGGTAATCCGCTCCACTTCGGCGCGAACCCGGTTCAGGTCTACGTTCATATTTTTCAGGGCGCGGGCGGCAATGCCTGAACCCTCCCTGACCAGTCCCAAAAGCAGGTGCTCGGTGCCGATAAAGTTGTGCCCCAGCCGCTTGGCCTCTTCCTGGGCCAGCATCAGCACCTGCTGTGCTCTTTCCGTAAACCGGCTAAACATGAACATATCTCTCACCTCGCAGTTGATATTTTAATCATGATCTTTATTAAACCGATTCCTTGTGCTGGCTCATGAGTTTCTTCAGCCGTTCGGGCCTTTCCAGGTCCCTCTCCGCGGGGCCCAGCTCCTTCCCCGCCAAGATCTGCAGGCAGGCGGGGCTGATGACCACGAGCATTTTATTGAGCAGCTTGCGGTCCACGCCCTTGAGCAGCCCCAGGTCATAGCCCAGGCGGACGTCGGAGAGAAGCTGCATCGCCTCCTGGGAACTCATCAGCTGGGCATACTTGAGCAGGCCCAGCGCGCGCCAGGCGCGATCGGCAACCTGGGCCCGGTTTTCATTGAGCATGGCCTGCCGGGCCGCCTGCTCCTGCTCGATAACCTGGCGCGTGACCCCCAGGAGATTGCGGATGATCTCTTCCTCGGTCTGCCCCAGGGTAATCTGGTTGGAGATCTGCACCAGGTTGCCGATAATGTCCGTCCCCTCCCCGTAGAGGCCTCGTACCGCCAGCCCCACCTGGGAGAGGGCCCCAAAGAGGCGGTTGGCCTGCCCGGTCATGATCAAGGCCGGCAGGTGCAGCATCACCGAGGCCCGCAGGCCCGTGCCCACGTTGGTGGGGCAGCAGGTAAGGTAGCCGTAGTTTTCATCGAAGGCGTAGTCGATCTCCGCTTCGAGGAAATCGTCGTAGCGCTCCGCCTCCTGCAGCGCCTCCTCCAGCTGCAGCCCGGGGAGGATGACCTGGATCCGCAGGTGGTCCTCCTCGTTAATCATGATGCTCACCGCTTCATCGCGGCGCAGCAGCAAGGCGCCGTGCTGCGATTCGCGGGCCAAGTAGGGGCTGATGAGGTGCTTCTCCACGAGGAGCTCCTTCTCCAAGCTGTCAAGGCCTTCCATGGGGATGAAGGTAAAATCCCGGAAAGCCTCCTTCTGGGAGGCGGCAGCCTTGGCTACGATCTCCTGGACCTGTCTCGTTTGGGCGTCCGAAGCCAGGTAGGGGAAGGGCAGGCCACGGATGTTGCGAGCGATGCGCACCCGCGAGCTGATCACCGTATCCGCCTCGGGGCCGTTCCCCTCGATCCACTTGCTGAATACCAGCTGCTTACCCTTCACCGCTGCTCACCCTCCTGCATCTCCTTTTCCAGCGCCCGAATGCGGTCGCGCAGCTCGGCCGCTTTTTCAAATTCCTCTCTCTGCACCGCCAGCCTCAGTTCTTCCCGCAGCCGCTCCAGCTCCCGGGCAAAGCGAATCGCCCCCTGGCTGCGCCGCGGCACCTTGCCCGTATGCCTGCTGCTGCCGTGAATGCGCCGCAGCAGGGGCGCGAGCTGCTCGTCGAAAGCGCGGAAGCATTCGCTGCAGCCCAGCCTCCCAATCTGGCTGAACTGGGCGAAAGTAAGCGCGCAGACAGGACACTGCACTTTCGACCGGCGCAGCGCCTCCCGCGAGCCGCGCAGGCTTTCTCCAAGCAGGCTGCCAAAGAAGTTGTGCAGCGAAAACTGCGGCTCAAAGGAGAAATCAAGCTCATCATGCGCCTGGGCGCAGCGCCGGCACAAATGCAGCTCGCTTTTGCGCCCGTTAACAATTTTGGTGATATGAACGGTGGCCGTTTCCTGGCCGCATTCCTGGCAAATCATGTATGTCTCCTCCTTCCCCAAGTTAATAGCTGCTCTTCAGGATGGCTTCCATGGAAGCCTGGAACAATCTTTTTTGCAGCTCCCGGCTCTCCTCCCGGCTCAGCCCCCGGTAGTGCTCCTCCTGGAGCAATATGCTCATCATCCGGGCTTCCCGCCGGGAGAGAACCTTTTCTTCAAGGATGCGCTTCAAAAACTGCTTCGCCCGCGCCGGTTCAAAGGGGCCCGCCAGCATCTCCCTGAAGGCATCCTTCCAGGTCTCCGCCTGCGGGTGGACAATGCGGTAGATGCGGATATAGCCGCCGCCGCCGCGCCTGCTCTCAACCAGGTAGCCGCGCTCCGGGGAAAAGCGGCGGTTTAGGACGTAATTAACCTGGGAAGGTGCGCAGGAAAACTTGCGGGCCAGGTCGGCACGCTGGATCTCCACGTAATTGCGCGTGCTGATGGCGAGAAGCTTCTTGATATATTCTTCGATGTGATCCGTCAGCGATGCCACCGGCGCCACCTTCCTTCTATATTGACCTTCGTTTACCTTTATGGACAGCCGGAAAGGGCCAGCTTAACGCTGAAAACTTTGACCTTAACTGACCTTCGCCCTTATTATAACCCCCCAGCCACCCTGGAGATCAAGGGCCGTTTTTGCTTATTATGCCGCTATTAATGGGCTAAAACCCTATTATTTAATTTATTTCTCTGTTTTTCTCACTTTTTTACCAGATTGAGGATGAAGGAGGTTTAAGCGCAGCATCAAGATGGCCCTGAGCGGGGCGGAGCGGGCCGGAAGGGCCGGCACAGCCGGCCCCAAGCGGCGAAGTGTCCCCTGCAGGATGGGGCGCCCCGCTAAACTGAAATGGGAGGCTTGAAATATATGCCCAGCGGCACCTCTTTGCCCTGCCAGCAGATCTGCTGGATCCCTTCCAGGAAAGCCAGCCGCTGGAAAAGCTGGTTCTGGTCAAAGTCCAGCGGAATAACAAGCATGAATTCCACGTCCACGGCGGCGCCCTCCTTCCCAGACGGCGCCGCCCGTTCCGCTTCGATTTTGCGGATATTTATTTTCAGTTCGTTAAATATGGCCGCAATTTCACTGAGCAGCCCCGGCCGGTCGAACATGCGCAGGGCAAGGCGCTTGACGCGGTAGGAAGAGAGGACCACGCGATCGAGGCGCCCCAGCACGAGCAGGCTGATGAGCACCACCAGCGTAGCCAGAAAGGCGCCGAAATAGAAGCCGATGCCCACCGCCAGGCCGATGGCCGAAACGGCCCAGATGCTCGCCGCCGTGGTCAGGCCGCGGATGCCGCCGCGCTGCCTGAGGATGGTGCCGGCTCCCAGGAAGCCGATACCGGTAACCACGGAGGCGGCAATGCGGCTGGGGTCAACCATTGCCGCCAACGGCCCGGTAAAGCCGTACGCCGAAACCATCATGATTAAAACCGCCCCCACGCAGACAAGAATGTGGGTGCGGAAACCGGCGGGCAGGTTCTGGCTTTCCCTTTCGTAGCCCACCGCCCCTCCAAAAACAATGGCCAGCCCCAGGCGCAGGGCTACTTCCCAGTAGCTTATCATCACCGCAAACATCCTCTCCAGCTTTGCCGTCCGCAGCGGCAAAGCGCCTTTGTATTCTTGAGCGATTAATACGCCGGCAGAAGCCGTTTTATTCTTCTATTCCGGAAGCAGGGCCCCCGGAACATAATAGTTTCCCGCATTCCAGAGCATGAATTCCTCGATCCCCAGGTCCCGGGCGGCATTGATCTGCGCCCTGATCTCAGCCGCCCCGTAGGGGTGGCGCATGGTAAAGGCTTGCAGCCAGGGGCGCAAGGCTGTCTCTAGCCCCGCCCGCAACAGGCGGCGCTGCGCCTCGGTCAGGCTGCGGTAAACCGTCTCATAGGGAGCGGCATCGGGATCGGTCAGCCCCAGGTTTCCCGGCGCGTAATGGGAGGGGTAAACCATGGGGCAGATGTAGTCCACCTTTGCGGCGGCGATGGCTTCAAGCTGCTGCCCGATGCCCATCCCCCCGGGATCGGTGGCAACCATGCCAAAAGCATCAACGGAGACCTCCACCCCGTACTCGGCCAAGGAGGCGCGGGCATAGCGCAGGAAGGCGGGGATAACCTCGTTGAAGGGCGTCCCGTCAGCCGCGGGATAAACGGCGGCGGCAAGGTTGCCGCTGTCGGGAAAGCGCACGTAATCGAACTGGATTTCGCGGAAGCCCAGCTGGGCGGCTTCGCGGGCCACCGCCACTACGTACTTCCAGTTTTCCTTGTTATAGGGATCGAGCCAGTAAGCGCCGCCGCCGTCACGCCAGAGCCCCCCGTCGCGGCGCTGGATGGCCCGATCGGGAAGGTGGCGCGCCATCACGCTGTCCTTGAAGGTGACGATCCTGGCGATGGGATAAATGCCGCGCTGCTCCAGCATCTTGATGAAGGCCACGGGGTCGGAGATGAAGTTGTAAGGGGCGCCGGCTTCCGCGGCCAGGGGCACGCCCGTGCGGGGATAGGTGAGGCGGCCGTTGTCATCCTTCAAATCCACCACGATGCTGTTCAGCTCGGTCCGCTCGATCAGCTCCAGGAGTTGCGGGAAATGGCCCTTCCCCACGGTGTAGCCGGTAACATAGATCCCCTTGACCGCCTCGGGGCGGGGAATCAGCGGCGGCTCGGGCCAGAAGGGGGTCCACCTGTTGCCGGGAGGCGCAGGCGGCGGCTGCTCCTCCCCGGGAGGCGGCGCCACCCCGCCGGGATAGGCATGGTCGGCGCTGAGCCAGTAGTCAACGGCAGTGGACGCTGCTGCCAGGAAAGCCAGAACCACTATTAAAATCAAGACAAGGCGCAAACAACCGCGGCGAGGCGCTGCCAAATGCCATCCCCTCTCCCCATTATATTTTTTTGAACATTCCCATGTTGCTGGCAGCTTAAATTTGCCTTCAATTATAACATACTGGTTGGCGGAGGTGAGAAGTTAAATGCCGGCTGCCGGAGGAAAATTGTGGCGCTGATCCCCGCTCCTGCAAAAGAGGACCTTCCCGCCCATTGAACTTGGGGCGTTGCTTCCCTGGTGTCCCGGCTTGGGCCGGCGTCAGGCACATGATGGCCTGTGCTAGAGGGAGGGCAGCTGCTGCTTATTTTCCAGCACGGGAGCAAAGAGGTCGCCCATCTTCTGCAGGCGGGGGATAACGTTTGTTATGGTGAACTCGCCGGGGAAGACTGCTTCCCGGCTCACTTCCTCCCAGGTCAAAGGCAACGAAACGGGCGCCCCGGGAAGGGGGCGGGGGCTGTACGGCGCCGCCAGGGTCTTGCCCCGCCCGTTCTGCAGGTAGTCAAGATAGAGCTTGCCGCCGCGCTGCTCCACCTTCCGCTCCAGCGTGGTGATCTCGGGGTAAGCCTGGTGGACGCGGCGGCAGATCTCCTGGGCAAACTCCCGCGCCTGCCGGTAGCTATAACGCGGCTGAACGGGCAGGTAGATCTGCATGCCGCTGGCCCCGGAAAGCTTGGGATAGCACTGCAGCCGCAGCCTGGCCAGCAGCTCCTTTATGGCCAGGGCGGCGGTGCAGACATGGGAGAAGGTGCTTTGTTCCATGGAGTCGAGATCAAAGACGATGAAGTCGGGGTTTTCCAGGCTCCCCACCGAGGAGAGCCAGGGATGCAGCTCCAGGCAGGCCTGGTTGCCCAGCCAGACGAGGGTCTCCAGGGAATCGGCCACGAGGTAGTAGGTGAGCTTACCCCCGCCGTGCCGTACGGGGCAGCTGCGCAGCCACTCCGGCGCCCCCTCGGGGATATTCTTCTGGTAAAAGCCGGGCGCGCCTATCCCCTCGGGGAAGCGCTGCACCACCAGGGGGCGGTTGCGCAGGTGGGGCAGCAGGTACGGGGCCGCCTCGATATAGTAGCGAATCAGATCGTGCTTGAGCAAGCCGTCATCGGGCCAGAATTCCCGGTCGAGATTGGTCAGGGCAAGCTCCCTGTCGTTCACCACCAGCGTGGGCATGCCAACACCTCTTTAATAGCGGCAGGGCAGGACCGGCCCCGGCCTTTAGCTTCCAGCTAGAGGCGAGCCTCCGCGGGGGGGCGGCCGGTGAAGCCGACAACCACGGGGACGCGCAGGCGCAGGTCGGCTGTCCACTCGGCAAATTCAACCAGCACCGTGAGGCGCGGCTCCAGCCACAGCAGGTCCCGCCCCCGGGGTGGGTTGCTGAAATGGGGCCGGGCCGACCCCGCCTGCCGCGCGTAATCGCGCAGCAGCAGCAGCTCCTCCCTCTTGAGCCCGGAACCGGCCCTGCCGATGTAGAGCAGCTCCCCGTCGCGATAGGCGCCCAGCAGCAGGGCCCCCACTGTTCCTCCCGGCATGCTCAGCCCTCCCACAACACAGAGCTGCCGGCGGCGGGGCTTGATCTTTAGCCAGTCGGGAGATTTCCGCCCGCTACGGTAGGGGCTGCCTTTTCTTTTGGCCACCACCCCCTCCAGCCCCGCCTCCACTATTTCCCGGTAAAGAATCTCCCCGTCGGGGAAATTTTCATTGAGGTAGACGGGAGCGGCGGCGGCCACGATCTCCTCCAGCAGCCGCTGCCTCTCTTCCAGGGGCCTGCCGGTAAGGTCTTCGCCGTCCAGGTAGAGGAGGTCAAAGAGGCAGTAGGTGCAGGGAATCCGCCGCTGCAGCGCCCGGATGACCTGCTCGCGGCGGCAAAAGTCGCGCTGGATGACCCGGGCGAAGCTGGGCTTCCCCTCCGCCAGGGCCACCACTTCGCCGTCAAGGACGGCGCTTTGGGCCCGCACCAGCCCGGCCAGCTCCTGCAGCTCCGGGTACTGCGCCGTGCGCGGCCTCCCCCGGCGGTTTTTCAAGATGACCCGCCCCCGCTCCACCAGGGCCAGGATGCGCACGCCGTCCCACTTGATCTGGTAAGTATAGGCGTTGCTGTTAAGCGGCTCTTTCCGGCTCACCGGCTCCATGGGCTGAACGCCGGCAAAAAAAGCCTGGGCGGGAGATGAGGGCTTAAGAGGCACCGGCGCTCGCTTTCTGCCTCCTGCCGCGGCCGGCTTCTTTCCGCGCCGCCCGGCGCGTTGCCTCCACGCTTGCCTTCAGCGCCTCCACCAGGTCCACCACCTCTCCCCTTTCCGGCGAGGGGGCTACAACAACCTCTTCTCCCTTGATCTTCCCCTCGATTATCTCCAGGAGCGCCCGGCGGTACTCGTCGGTATACTTTTCTGGCGAGAAGGGAGCGGTGAGGTTTTCAATGAGCTGGCGCGCCATCTGCAGCTCGTTCTCCTGCACCTTTTGGTCGCGGTTCCAGGCGGGAAGCTCGGCGGTGGAGCGCACTTCGTCGGGGTAAAACATGGTCTCCAGGGCCAGCGTGTCGCCGTAGACGCGCAGCACGCCCAGGGCCTGGCGGGAGCGCAGGACTATGCGCACGATGGCCACCATTCCCGCTTCGGCCATGGCCTGCAGCAGCAGATGAAAGGCCTTCTCCCCCGTCTCGGCCGGGGCCAGGAAGTAGGAGCGGTCGTAGTAGATGGGATCGACCTCTTCGCTGCGTACAAAATCGACAATGGCCATGCTGCGCGTCGTCTCCGCCGGGATGCGCGCAAAGTCGCTCTCCTCCAGCACCACGAAGCGCCCCTTTTCATATTCGTAGCCCTTGACGATTTCCTCCATGGACACTTCCCGGTTGCAAGTGGGGCAGAATTTGCGGTATTCCACGGGGGTGCGGCAGGGTTCATGAAGGTAGCGGAAGTGCACGCTTTTCTGCTCGGTGGCGGCAAAGAGGCGCACCGGAATGTTCACCAGGCCGAAGCTCACGGAGCCCTTCCAGAGCGGGCGCATGCCATCACCACCCCGGATAATCTATCTCGTTCCTATTATCCCAACAGGAGCGGCGATTATCCGGGAATTTTCGCCCGGGAGAGGCCGGCTTTACTCCAACTCGCCCGCCCCGGCCTTGTTCAGGCTGCGGGCGGCGGCGGTGGCGGCAATGGCCCCGTCGGCAGCCGCCGTGACAATCTGGCGCAGGGGAGTGCGGCGGACATCGCCGGCGGCGTAGACCCGCGACTGCGACGTCTCCATGAGCTCGTTGGTGATGACATAGCCCTCCTCGTCCAGCGCCACCTCGTCGCGCAGGAAGTCGGTGCTGGGAATGCGGCCGGTAAGGACGAAAACGCCGTCCACGGCCAGCTCCCTCTCGCGGTCTTCCTGCAGCAGGCGCAGCCCGGTGACCCTCTGCTCGCCCTCTATCTTCTGCACGGAGCTGTTCCAGATCACCTCCACGTTGGGCAGGGCAAAGATGCGCTCCTGCAGCGCCTGCGGGGCGCGGAAAGAGCTGCGGTTGTGAACGAGGTAGACCTTGCCGGCAAAGCGGGCGATGACCAGCGTCTCTTCCAGCGCGGAGCTGCTGCCGCCCACCACGGCCACAGTTTTGCCGCGGAAGAAGGCGGCATCGCAGGAGGCGCAGTGGGAAATCCCCCGGCCGCGCAGGTCTTCTTCGCCCTCCACGTGGAGCAGCCTGGGCATGGTGCCGGTGGCGATAACCACCGCCCGCCCCTGGATCTCTCCTTCCGGGGTGAAGATCTTTTTAAGCTCGCCCTTGAAGGAAACCTGCTCCGCCTGGGTGGCCATTATCTTTACCTCGAAGCGCCGCAGCTGCTTATCCAAAAGCAGGCCCAGCTCCGGGCCGGAAATGCCCTCGGGGAAGCCGGGGAAGTTTTCAATGCGCTCCACCGAAACCAGGCGCCCGCCAATGAGCATCTTCTCCAGTAGAACAACCGACAGCCCAGCACGCCTGCCGTAGATGGCGGCGGTGATTCCGGCGGGCCCGCCGCCCAAGACCACGAGATCGTAAACCTGGTCGCCAGACATGCTGTTCATCCCTCCTTTTAGTTTAAGTATCCGCTTCGTTCTCCAGGGACATGTGTATGTCCAGGGCGCGGTAAGAGTGAGTCAAGGCGCCGCAAGAAATGTAATCGACGCCGGTAGCAGCGATCTCCCGCAGCCGCTCGAAGCCGATATTGCCCGACGCTTCCAGCAGGGCCCGCCCGGCAGTAATCTCCACCGCCTTCCTGATGGTGGGCGTATCCATGTTGTCGAGGAGGATGAGCTCAGCGCCTGCAGCGAGGGCCTCTTCCAGCTCCTCCAGCGTGGTCACCTCCACCTCTATGCGCCAGATGAAAGAGGCGCGCTGGCGGACCGCGCTTACCGCCGCGGCAATCCCCCCGGCAGCGCTGATGTGATTGTCCTTAATCAGGATGCCGCTGCCCAGGGAGAAGCGATGGTTCACCCCCCCGCCAACGCGGACGGCGTATTTTTCCAGGACCCGCAGGCCGGGCGTTGTCTTGCGCGTGTCGGCCAGCCTGGCCGGGTATCCTTCCAGCTCCTTAACCCAGGCCGCCGTCATGGTGGCAATCCCCGAGAGGCGCTGCAGGAAATTGAGAGCGGTCCTCTCGGCGGAAAGCAGCGCGCGCAGCCGGCCGCAAACCCGCATCAGCGGCTGCCCCGCCTCCACGTGCGCCCCCTCCTCCACCAGGCGGGTGCATTCAAGATTATCGTCCAGCTCCCTGAAGGCGCATTCCGCCAGGGGCAGGCCGGCGATAACCCCCTTTTCCCGGGCATAAATGCACCCCACTCCTGTTGCCTGCGGTGAGACGATTGCTTCCGTGGTCACATCGCCGTACTTGAGATCTTCCTCCAGGGCCATCGTTACTACTGCTTTGATAAAATGCCTCGTCAGCATGTCACAACCTCCCCGATGCAACAGAGCGCTGCAGAAAAATTTTGGGCGGAATTATGCCCCGCCGCCGCTGGCCGGGAAGCCGGGCACCCATTGCGGAGCCGGCATTATAGCCTCCTCCTGCTGCGGTCGTTTAAACATCAGGTGTCTTTCCTGCAGGCGGGGATCGCTTTCCGGAAAATCGGCGCGGTAATGGCAGCCCCTGCTCTCGCGGCGCGCCGTGGCCGCCCGGGCCATCATCATCCCCACCAGAAGCAAGTTCTGGTTCTCGCACAGCTCCCGCTCCGCGAAGCGGCAGCGCAGCAGCGGCAGCCACGACTCCAGGCGGGCGACGGCTTCTTCAAGCCCGGAAGAGCTGCGGATCAGCCCCACCTTTTCCCAGAGCAGCTTCTGCAGCAGCGGCCTTAAAGCCCGGCAGGCGGAGGCCTGACCGGCATCGGCCTGGCCCCGTTCCAGCCCGGCAAGAAATTCCTGGGCCGGGGCCCTGCCGCCGCAGCCCTCCACGGGACGGGATGCGGCCGCCACCCGGGCCACGCGGCGCCCAAAAACCAATGCTTCAAGAAGGGAATTGCTGGCTAAGCGGTTGGCGCCGTGGACGTCCGTTGACGCCACTTCGCCCACGGCAAAAAGGTTTTTCACCGCCGTCCGCCCCTCCAGGTCCGTCTCAATGCCGCCGATGAGATAGTGCGCCGCCGGGGAAATGGGAATGCGCTCGCGGGTAATGTCCAGCCCCCATTCCAGGCAGCGCCGGTAGATGGTGGGGAAGCGCTCGCGGATAAAGGCTGCCCCCAGGTGGCGCAAGTCCAGGTAAACCGGCAGGCGGGTCCGCTCCTGCTCCCTCAATATGGCCCTGGCAAGCACATCCCGCGGCCCCAGCTCACCCAGGGGGTGGTAGCGCCCGGCGAACCTCTCCCCCTCGTGGTTGACCAGGTAGGCCCCTTCACCGCGCACCGCCTCGGTAATGAGGAAGGGGGCTCCCCGCGGGGGGAAGAAAACGGTGGGGTGAAACTGGAAAAATTCCAGGTCCCGCAAAACAGCGCCGGAGCGGTAGGCCAGGGCCAGGCCGTCGCCGGTGTTCTCCCTGGCGCCGGTGGCGCAGCGGTAAACCTGGCTGCAACCGCCGCTGGCCAGGATGACGGCGCCGGCCTGCAGCAAAAACCTCCTGCCCCCCTTTATGAAGGAGACACCGCCGCAGCCGCCTGCGCCTGCCAGCAGGTGATCCACGAAGGCATGTTCAATAAAGTGAATCCTCTTCTCTTCAGCCTCGCGGAGCAGGACTTTAAGCAGCTCTTCCCCGGTCGCATCCCCGCCGATATGCCAGATGCGGTTGCGGGAATGGAAGCCCTCGCGGCCCAGGGCCACGGCCCCGTTTCTGCAGTCAAATTTCACGCCGCGCCTGATTAAATCGTCAATGACCTCCGGCGCCTCGCGCACCAGCACGCCAATGGCGGCGCGGTTGCCAAAGCCGGCCCCCGCGCGCCAGGTATCTTCCATGTGCAGTTCCGGCGAATCGTCCGCAGAAAAAGCCGCCGCTACGCCGCCCTGGGCAAAGCGGGTGTTGCCGGCGTAGAGATCCAGCTTGCTCAAAACGGACACGCGTCCGGCATCGGCCAGGTGAAGGGCGGCATAGAGGCCGGCTGCTCCCGAACCGATGACAATAAAATCAGCCCTGCCCAGGTCTTCCGTCTGCATCGGCAATCGCCTCAGGCTGAGGGGACGGCCAGCATCCGCCGGAGAGCTTCCGCCGCTCGCTCCCGGATTTCAGGGGCCACGGTAACGCGGTGCTGCATCTTTTCCAGCGCAGAAAGAACTTTTTCAGGAGTGGTGTATTTCATGTTGGGGCAGACCAGGCCCGTGCCGGGGACGTAGAACTTGATCTCGGGACGCTCCTTGCGCAGCCGGTAAATCATCCCCGCTTCCGTGCCCACGATGATCTCCGTGGCTTCAGTTTCCCTGACATAGCGGATCATGCCGCCGGTGCCAAGGACCGCATCGGCCATCTCCACCACCTCGGGGCGGCATTCGGGGTGCACGATCACGGGCGCACCGGGGTGAGCACGGCGCGCCCTTTCGATGTCCTGCGGCGTGATGCGGTGGTGGGTGATGCAGTAGCCGGGCCAGGCTATGATTTCCTTATCCGTGTGGCGGGAAACAAAGTGGGCCAGGTTCCGGTCAGGAGCAAAAATGACCCGCCGGGCGTGGAGCGAATTGACCACCGCCGCCGCATTGGCTGAAGTGGCGCAGATATCGCTTTCCGCCTTAACCGCGGCGGAGGAATTGATATAGACGACCACGGCGGCGTCGGGATACTTCTCTTTCCACTGGCGCAGCTCTTCCGGGGCAACCATGTCCGCCATGGGACAGCCGGCCACGGCCTCGGGAAGAAGGACGATCTTGTCAGGGGCCAGGATGGCCGCGCTTTCAGCCATGAAATGGACGCCGCAGAAAACGATAACCTCGGCCTCCGACTCCGCGGCAATGCGGCTGAGTTCAAAGGAATCCCCGGTGTGGTCGGCCAGCTCCTGCACCTCCGCCACCTGGTAGTTGTGGGCCAGGATAACCGCCTTTCGCTCTTCCTTCAACGCGGCGATCTTCTCCTTTATCTCCGCCAGAACCATGGATGCCATCTTCCTTCCCGGGCAAGGTGTTGTTATATTTAGAAACATTATGGCGGAAAAGCTTTCCCTTTGTCAACCGTGTGGGCGCCCCGGCTGGCCCGGGCGCCCGCCCTTTGAGGAAAAGGCCCTTGCTATCATGCCCCGGTCAAATATGGTATAATTCAGGTGCCGGAATAGGCATAATGAACCACGAAGGAGGAAAAAGCATGCGAGAACAGGTGGAGCAGGCCCTGTCGAAAATCCGCCCGGCCCTGCAGCGCGACGGCGGCGACGTGGAGCTGATAGAGGTTACTGAAGACGGCACCGTCAAGGTGAAGCTGAGCGGCGCCTGCCACGGCTGCCCCATGGCAGCGCTCACGCTGAAGCAGGGCATTGAACGTGCACTGAAAAAGGAAGTGCCTTCCGTCAAGGAAGTAGTCGCTGTCAACTAGTTCCCGGCTTGAAGCCCGGCTGCAGCAGAGCCCGGGAACTGCCATGCAGAGGTGTGTCTTGTGGCCGAGATTTACCTGGACAACAGCGCTACAACGCGCCCCTTTGAAGAGGTCATCGAGCTGCAAAGCCGTATTCAGAGGGAGAACTACGGCAACCCCTCCTCGATCCATGCCCGGGGAGTGGCCGCTGAAAAGCTGCTCGACGAGGCCCGCCGCAGCATCGCCCAGCTCCTGCAATGCCGGGAAGAGGAGATTTGCTTCACCTCGGGCGGCACCGAGGCCAACAACCTGGCCCTTAAAGGAGCGGCCTACCGCTGGAGGCGCCGCGGCAATCACATTATCACCACGCAGATTGAGCACCCTTCGGTGCTCAATTGCTGCCGCAGGCTGGAGGAAGAGGGCTTCACCGTCACCTACCTGCCCGTGGACGAGCAGGGGTACGTGGACCTGGAGCAGCTTGAAAGGGCGCTGCGAAAGGAGACCATCCTCGTCAGCATCATCCATGTGAACAACGAGATCGGCACCATCCAGCCCGTGGAGAAAATCGGGGCGCTCATCAAAAGCCGCCATCCCCGGGCGCTCTACCACGTGGACGGGGTGCAGTCTTTTGCCAAGATTCCCACGCCGGTGCAGCGCTGGCAAGCCGACCTCTACAGCTGCAGCGCGCACAAGATTCACGGCCCCAAGGGAGCCGGTGCGCTGTGGGTGCGAAAAGGAGTATCCCTGCAGCCGCTGTTCCAAGGAGGAGACCAGGAGCAGGGCCTCCGCCCGGGGACGGAAAATACCCCCGCCATCGCCGCTTTTGGCCTGGCAGCCAGGCTCTGCGCCGCGCAAATGGCGGAAAATGCGGCGCGCCTCTATCATCTCAAGGAGAAGCTCTGCCGAGAGCTGGAAGAAGCCGGCGTGGAGTTCTACATTAACGGCCCCCCGCCGGCAGAGGCGGCGCCCCATGTGCTCAACCTATCCTTCCCCGGCATAAAAGCCGAGGTCCTGCTGCGCCTCCTGGAGGCGAGGGAGATCTACGTATCGCCGGGCTCGGCCTGCCACTCGCGCCGCCCCGACCCCAGCCACGTGCTCACCGCCATCGGCCTGGAGGAAGCAAGGCTTTCCGGCGCCCTGCGCTTCAGCTTCTCTTCTTTCAACGACGAAGAGGAAATGGAGAGAGTTGCCGAAGCCATCGCTGCCGGGATCCGCGAGCTGAAAGCCCTTGCCGGCCGCCGGCCGGGACAGTAGGAGGAGAAAAATGGCCGCATTGGTCCTGCTACGTTACGGCGAAATTGCCCTGAAGGGGAAAAACAGGCGCTTCTTTGAACAGGCTCTCCTGGAAAATGTGAAAACCGCGCTAAAGGGGCTCGGCGCCAGGGTGGTACGCCTGCACGGGCGCTTTCTCATTTACGGCGAGGAGGCAGAAGAAGACGCGATTATCAGGCGCCTGAGCAGGGTCTTTGGCGTGGTATCCCTCAGCAGCGTCAAAACCGCCCCCCTCGAATTGGAAGCGATCAAGGAAAAGGCAGTGGAGATGGTGGGAAGCGGCCCCCTGCCCGGCGGCAGCTTCAAGGTGGAGGCCCGCCGCCCCAACAAGAGCTTTCCCGTCACCTCGCCCGAGCTGAACCGCATCCTCGGCGGGGCCATCCTGGCGCGGCATCCCGGCTTAAAGGTGGACGTAGAAAACCCCTCCTTCTGCCTTTTTGTCGAGATTGGCGCCAAAGAATCCTACCTCTACCGCGACCAGGTGCCCGGCCCGGGAGGGCTCCCCGTAGGCGCTTCGGGGCAGGCCCTGCTGCTGCTTTCCGGGGGCATCGACAGCCCCGTGGCTGGCTGGATGGCCATGAAGCGGGGCCTGCGCCTGGAGGCGGTGCACTATCACAGCTATCCCTTCACCGGCCTGCGCTCCCGCGAAAAGGTGATCGATCTCTGCCGCCTCCTCGCGCAGTACTGCGGGAGGCTGGAGCTGCACCTGGTCAACGTGGCCGGCATCCAGAAGGAAATCCAGGCGCACTGCCCCGCAGACCTGGGCATTATCCTGCTGCGGCGGATGATGATGCGCATCGCCGAGGCTCTCTCCCGCCAGCGCGGCCTGCAGGCCCTGGTTACCGGGGAAAGCCTGGGGCAGGTGGCCAGCCAGACCCTGGAAAGCATGATCGCCATCGAAAACGCCACCTCCATGCTCATCCTCAGGCCTCTCCTGGGCATGGACAAGCAGGAGATCGTGGCCCTCGCCCGGAAAACCGGCAGCTATGAGATCTCCATCCGCCCCTACGAAGACTGCTGCACCCTCTTCCTGCCGCGCCATCCCGCCACGCGGCCCCGGCTGGAAAGAGTGATCCAGGCCGAAGAGGCCCTTGACACCCGGAGCCTAACCGAATCCGCCTTGGAAAGCATGGAAAGCATGGCTATTGAAGATTAGGAAACCGGTGAAACCAGTAGTAGGCCAGGACCATCAGCCCGGCGAGAAGAATGTGCCAGGCGTAAAAGACCGCCGTCGCGGCGGCGCTGCGCCGTTGTAAAGGCCGGCTGGAGGAAGAATAGGTGAAGGACATCTGCGGGCCGGCGGCAACAAAAAAGAGAGCTGCGGCAAAGACCGCCAGGGAGAAGAGCTGGCCCACGGTAAAGATGCCCCATGCCCGCGGCAGCTCGCGGGAAAAGTCCAGCAAGATATTAATGGCGCCAGCGCCAAGCAGGAACCAGCTGAAAAGCTCCCCCTCGAAGCGGGACCGGTCGCGGCGGCGCTTTAAGAAGGCGTAGAGGGCCATAAAAAAAAGGATGGCATAGGCGCCGTCGGGGTGGTAGTATTGGCCTTTTACGGCGATGGCCCAGGGGAGGGGAGCCCCCATGGGGCCGCCCCGCAGCGCGGAGCCCATGTAGCCCCAGGAGAGGGAAAAGGCCAGGGGAAGCGCCGCCGCGTCAAGATAGCGCTCCACGATTAGCCTTTCACGGGAGCCCCAGGCAAAGATGAG